>NZ_JBZFLI010000019.1:0-74637 GCF_058315175.1 Metabacillus sp. RB-C-LZQ-3-1
GTTTGAAATTCTAATTTCTGCATACTACCTCTCCTGCTTTCATAATAATTTAGTTCCTAGTACCAGTGTTCTTTACCGTATTTAACGTCTGAAATATGACGAAAATCTCGCGGAATTGAAATATTTGAAACCTTTTTGAAATGAAATCGTATGTAAAGTATCACAAAAGAATAGACATAACGTAAGAAAGGTAGGGGGATACATGATTAGTATAAAACGAATTTTTTCCATCATCGGTTTTGCCTTATTAATAATTGTGTTAGCTATTGTTGCATTTACATCCTGGTATACCGTTGATGAATCAGAACAGGCTGTTATGATTACGCTCGGTGAAGTTGAAGAAGGGATTAGCGAACCGGGGTTACATTTTAAATATCCTTGGCCTATCCAGTCAGTAGAAGTACTTTCTAAGGAAACTTTTAGTCTTCAGTTTGGCTATGAAGAAACAGAAGATGGAGAGGTAAAGGATTTTCCAAAGGAAACAAAAATGATTACAGGTGACGAAAATATCGTTTTAGCTGATATGGTTGTACAATGGAAAATAACTGAACCAGGAAAATATTTATTTAATGCAGAGAATCCAACAGAAATGCTTGAAGATGCTACTTCTGCCAGCTTAAGAAGTATTATCGGCAGCTCAACAATAGATGATGCTCTAACATCAGGAAAAGTAGAAATTGAAAAGCAAGTCCAAGAATTATTATCTACATTAGTTGAAGAATACGATATTGGTATTACGATTCTAGCTGTGAAATTACAGGATGTAGATTTACCAAATGAGGAAGTAAGAAAAGCCTTTACAAACGTAACAGATGCTCGAGAAACAATGAACACTAGAAAGAATGAGGCAAATAAATATCGCAACAAACGAACAGAAGAGGCACAGGGGGAAAAGGATGCGATTATGTCCTCTGCTGAAGGAGATAAAGCTGCTCGTATTGAAGAAGCTCGCGGTGATGTAGCTCAGTTTAATGCGATTTATAACGAGTATGTAAATGCAAAGGATATTACCCAAAAACGTTTAGTTTTAGAAACAATCGATCAAGTGCTCCCGAATGCTGAAATTTATATTATGGAGGACAATGGGAATACAATGAAGTATTTACCTATTAAAGAGGGAACAGCAACAAAACCTGTAGTGCCAACTGAACAGGAAGGAAGTGAAACAAATGGGCAATGATAATGTAGTAAATATGGAAGAAAAAAAGCCTTCCTTTTCTTTTAAGGGTTATCTTCGAGCAGGAATCATCCTTATTATTACGATCTTGATTCTTGTATTGGTGCTAACTAACCTGTTTATTGTGAAAGAAAATGAATACAAGGTTGTTCGCCAATTCGGAGAAGTTGTCCGTATTATTGAAGAGCCAGGATTAAATTATAAAATTCCTTTTATCCAATCAGTCACAACACTTCCTAAATATCAAATGACATATGATGTGGAAGAAGCTGAAATTAATACAAAGGACAAGAAGCGGCTCATTATTGATAATTATACAGTGTGGAGAATAGATGATCCGAAGAAAATGATTTCAAATGCGAGATCCATTGTTAATGCCGAAACAAAAATGGCGGAATATGTTTTCTCAACTGTTCGTTCGGAATTAGGGCAATTAAATTACGATGAAATCATTAACGATGAAAAGTCCTCAAGAGGTAGCTTAAATGACAAAGTAACGGAGATTGTGAATAATTTACTTGACGCAGGTGACTACGGTGTAGTTGTAACAGATGTTCGAATGAAAAGAACAGATTTGCCTGCTGAAAATGAAGAATCTGTATTTACTCGGATGATTTCAGAGCGAGAATCGACTGCACAGGGGTATTTATCAAAAGGTGACGCTGAAAAAAATCGCATTATTGCTGAAACCGATCGGGAAGTAAAAGAAATGCTTGCTAAGGCACAGGCAGATGCTGAGGTTATTCGAAGTGAAGGGGAAAAAGAAGCGGCAAGGATTTATAATACTGCCTATTCAAAAGATCCCTCATTTTATGAAATGTACCGTACGTTGCAATCTTATAAACAAACCATTGATGAAGAAACAGTCATCATTATACCATTTGATTCACCTTATGCAAGTTTGTTAAAGGGAGTACAATAATCGTATTAGAAAAACTTGGCTTGTCGCAAAGTCCTGATGGCGAAAGCCTTAGTTTTTCTTATACTAACATCCATAAAATTAAAAACTTACTGATAGTATAATAGGGCCCTAGTTTTCCTTTCTATTTATAGTCATGATAAAATAGAATAGGAAAACTAGGGTTTTTGTATAAATGAAAAGATTGCGAACAGATATTATTCGCTTGAATAGAGGAGGATATAAGGATTGACAAAGAAGCTGGTATTAATTGACGGAAATAGTATTGCTTATCGGGCATTTTTTGCTTTACCCTTACTAAATAATGATAAAGGTGTACATACAAATGCAATCTATGGGTTTACGATGATTTTAATGAAGATTTTAGAGGATGAAAAACCAACACATATGCTCGTTGCTTTTGACGCAGGAAAAACAACGTTTAGGCATAAAACGTTTCAAGAATATAAAGGGGGAAGACAAAAAACTCCACCAGAATTATCAGAGCAATTCCCGTTTATTCGTGAGCTGCTGGATGCTTACCAAGTATCGAGGTATGAACTGGAAAATTATGAAGCAGATGATATTATCGGAACATTATCTAGACAAGCTGAGAAGGATGGCTATGAAGTTAAGGTTATTTCAGGAGATAAAGATTTAACCCAATTAGTAACAGATAAAATAACGGTAGATATTACGAAAAAAGGTATTACGGATGTTGATTCATACACTCCAGAGTTTGTAAAAGAGAAGTATGGCCTAACTCCAGAGCAAATTATTGATATGAAAGGGTTAATGGGCGATACGTCTGATAATATTCCGGGAGTACCGGGTGTAGGTGAGAAAACCGCTATAAAACTTTTAACAGAATTTACAACATTAGAAAATGTATTAGATTCAATTGAAAAAGTTAGTGGAAAAAAGCTTAAAGAAAAGCTAGAGGAAAACCGTGAACAAGCGTTAATGAGTAAAAAGCTCGCCACAATTGATTGTGAAGCACCGCTCTCTATTACGTTGGATGAAGTTCATTATGAAGGTTTTGATCCTCAAAAGGTTACAGATTTGTTTAAGGAGTTAGGCTTTAATTCGTTATTAGACAAATTGGGGACTGAAGCTTCTGAAGAAGAAATTGAAGACATTAGTTTTGATGTAGTTAGTGAGTTTACACAAGAAATCTTAACTGATGAAGCTTTTCTTTACGCTGAAGTATTAGAAGATAGTTATCACCAAGCTGAAATTAGAGGTTTTTCGATCATCAATGAAAATGGACATTATTACATTCCGGCCAAACTTGCTTTATCATCTGATCAATTCAAAGAATGGGCAGAGGATGAGTCTAAACAAAAAACGGTTTATGATGGGAAGAAAACAACAGTATCTCTTAGCTGGAAGGGAATTTCATTAAAAGGAATCAACTTTGATGTATTAATAGCTGCTTATTTACTAGATCCTTCTGCAACCTATGAGGATGTGGCAAGTGTCGCAAAGGCTCATGGAGTGACAATTGTACAGCATGATGAGGTTGTGTATGGGAAGGGGGCGAAGCGCTCGCTGCCAGATGATGATAAGCTAGGGGAGCACCTTGTTCGAAAAGGACTAGCTATTTCGGATTTAAAAGAAAAGCTAATTGATCAATTAGAAAAAAATGATCAAACTGCCCTTTTATACGATTTAGAATTGCCTCTATCTCTAATACTTGCTGAAATGGAGGCAACTGGAATAAAAGTCGATGTTGATCGTTTAAAAGAGATGGGGAAACATCTTACTGATCAGTTAAAAGCATTAGAAGAAAGTATTTATGCTCATGCTGGTGAGGCCTTTAATATTAATTCACCAAAGCAGCTTGGCGTAATTTTATTTGAGAAGTTAAATCTTCCTGTAGTTAAAAAAACAAAGACGGGCTATTCAACTTCTGCTGATGTATTAGAAAAGCTCGAAGATAAACATGAAATTGTACAGGATATCCTTCATTACAGGCAACTTGGAAAATTACAATCTACCTATATAGAGGGCTTATTAAAGGTTGTGCACACAGATACACATAAAATACACACACGATTTAACCAAGTGCTAACTACAACTGGTAGACTCAGTTCAATAGATCCAAATCTGCAAAATATTCCCATTCGTTTAGAGGAAGGGAGAAAGATTCGTCAGGCATTTGTTCCATCAAACAAAGATTGGGTCATTTTTGCAGCTGATTACTCACAAATTGAGCTAAGAGTGCTGGCACACATTGCCAATGACGCAAATTTAGTCGAAGCGTTCCAAAACGATTTAGATATTCATACAAAAACGGCAATGGATGTCTTTCATGTTGAAGAAGATGAAGTTACATCAAATATGAGAAGGCAAGCCAAAGCAGTTAACTTTGGGATTGTGTATGGTATTAGTGACTTTGGACTTTCACAAAGCTTGGGTATAACCCGAAAGGAAGCAGGGGAATTCATTAGGCGCTATTTAGAATCCTTTGTTGGCGTTCAGGAATACATGGATGACATTGTTGCGGATGCTAGAGAGAAAGGCTATGTGAAAACATTACTGCATAGAAGAAGATATATTCCGGAAATCACAAGCCGTAACTTTAATCTTCGCAGCTTTGCAGAGAGAACAGCAATGAATACACCTATACAAGGGAGTGCAGCTGATATTATCAAGAAAGCGATGATTGATATGGCTGAGAGATTAAAGCAAGAAAAGCTGCAAACAAAATTATTGTTACAGGTTCATGATGAATTGATATTTGAAGCCCCAAAAGAAGAAGTGGCTATTCTAGAAAAAATTGTACCAGAAGTAATGGAGAATGCAGTCGAATTAAAAGTACCTCTAAAAGTAGATTATTCATATGGGAACTCATGGTATGATGCAAAATGACTCCAGCTAAAAAGGAAGTGAATACATGCCGGAATTGCCAGAGGTTGAAACAGTTCGCAGAACGCTGATTCAGCTTGTAAAAGGAAAAACAATAAAAGAGGTTTCTGTTCACTGGCCAAAAATGATTAAAAAGCCGGAAGAAATTGAACAATTTAAGGATGCATTAGTCGGTCAAACCATTCATGATGTAAATCGCAGAGGAAAATTTTTGAAGTTTATGCTTGATGACTATGTCCTGGTATCTCATTTAAGAATGGAAGGTAGATATGGCTTATATAAGGCTGAGGATGATGTGGAACAGCATACTCATGTATTGTTTACATTTACAGACCAAACAGAGCTTAGATATCGAGATGTAAGAAAATTTGGCACGATGCATCTCTTTAAAAAAGGAGAAGAGGAACAAAGTCTTCCTCTTTCGCAACTTGGTCCTGAGCCTTTTTCAGCTTACTTTACGGTAGAATATTTAAAAGAACGGTTAGCGAAAACATCTCGTAAAATAAAGACTGCTTTACTTGATCAATCAGTTGTAGTTGGACTTGGGAATATTTATGTTGATGAAGCCTTATTTCGTGCAGGAATAAATCCTGAACGAACTGCAAGCCAATTATCGAATCAAGAGTATGAACGATTACATAAAGAGATCGTCAAAACTCTCGAGGAGGCAGTAGCACAAGGTGGCAGTACCATTCGATCTTACGTAAACACACAAGGTGAAATTGGGATGTTTCAATTGCAATTATATGTGTATGGTCGAACAAATGAACCATGTAAAAATTGTGGAAACATACTGACAAAAACTGTTGTCGGTGGTCGGGGAACACATTTTTGTTCAAACTGTCAAATATAATTAGATAAGGGTAAAGACATCAAAAGATGATCTTTGCCCTTCTTTTGGTATAGGGAATTATAAAAGTTTTATAACTCCGAAGTACTGGATGTGCAAGTGCAATCTTGGAGATTGACGTTGCGGTATTTGACGGCCAGCGCCTAGCCCCTAGAGGTCATTAGCCGTACATAATTGAAGACAAAGCTTCTTCTATTCATTTGCGTCTTATTTGCCCTAGGCTGTTCAAGGCGCTTGGCTTTTGTTCTCTTAGAAAAACGCCAGATAAAGGCACTTGCTCTTTTCTTATGTGATTCTAAATAAAGGAATGAAAACATAAGGTACCATATCGAAATATCAATCCTTCTTTTAACATTCTTTGGGCGATTATCATACACTATGTTAGCAATCAGAAGGAAGGGGCAAGGCTTTTATGTTTCAATTCATTTCACTGTTGTTATTAGCAATCGCAGTTAGTTTAGATAGCTTTTCAGTTGGTTTTACTTATGGCATGAGGAAAATGAGAATCCCCTTAAAGTCAATTTTTATCATTGCTTGTTGTTCAGCTGTAACAATGCTTGGAGCGATGTTCCTAGGTGAATTGTTAACAAAAATATTCCCTATCTATATCACAGAAAAGCTTGGTGGATTAATCTTAATGCTCATTGGAGCATGGGTTTTATATCAATTTTTTCGACCGACAAAGGAAGTTGGAGAGGAAGAAGAAGTTGAAAAAACGATCATTAATTTCGAAATCAAAACCTTTGGAATTGTGATTAACATACTCAGAAAGCCGATGACTGCGGATATAGATAAGTCGGGAACAATTACAGGAGTTGAAGCCTTTTTACTTGGTGTAGCTTTATCATTGGATGCCTTTGGTGCTGGAATTGGTGCCGCATTATTAGGATATTCTCCAATTATTATGAGTGTACTTGTAGCGTGTATGAGTTCTCTATTTGTTTCATTTGGCATAAAATCAGGACATATTTTTTCAAGGTTTTCTTGGATGGATAAATTTTCTTGCCTTCCAGGGATTATTCTCATTATTATAGGGATATGGAAATTATAAGCAAATGGAGGCTAAACGCTGTGACAGTTGTCATTGGACTAACAGGTGGAATAGCAAGTGGGAAGAGTACAGTTTCAAATATGATAAAGGAAATGGGTATAACTGTTGTAGATGCCGATCAAATCTCAAGAGATGTTGTGGAGTTAGGAAAACCTGCATATAACAAAATTGTTGAAGTTTTTGGTGTAGGGATTTTGCGGGAAGATCATACTCTGAATCGCGAAAAGCTCGGCAGCTTAATCTTTAGTGATCAGAAAAAACGGGAACAGTTAAATGAAATTGTTCATCCGGAAGTTCGCAAAGAAATGCTTCAACAAATAAAAGAAGAAAAAGAGCTTAAATCAAGTGCAGTTGTATTAGATATTCCTTTATTATTTGAGAGCAAACTAACCTATTTGGTTGATAAAACAATCCTTGTGTATGTGGATGAACAAACCCAGTTAAAACGTTTAATGGAACGAAATGATTATACGGAAGAGGAGGCCAAACTCCGTATTCAATCACAACTCCCCTTAAAGGATAAAAGAAAGCTTGCTGACGAAATCATTGATAATAATGGTTCGTTAGAATATACACACACACAGCTAAAAGCTGTTCTAAATAAGTGGATTTAAAGGAAAGAGACTAATAATAGTCTCTTTTTTTCTTTGTTGTGAAACACTTTAATGATTGGCGGATATATTTAGTAAAAAAATGCTTGTACTTGAAGAAATAAATGAACCTTATTAGTATTAAATGTGTTATACTAATTGTAAGTTATATAAAATTAGTATGTCATATATAGTGAGGGGAGATTTTTTATGTCTACAAATATAGCGATAAATGGATTTGGTCGTATAGGAAGAATGGTATTTCGACGTGCAATCACAGAAGGCTTAAATATAACGGCAATTAATGCAAGTTATCCAGCAGAGACTCTAGCCCATTTAATTAAATATGATACAAATCATGGAACCTTTGAAGGCGAAGTCATTGGAATGGAAGATTATTTAGTTGTAAATGGACATAAAGTATTATTACTAGATGAACGTAATCCTGAGGATCTTCCATGGAAGCGATTAAATGTTGATATAGTTATTGAAGCAACCGGAAAATTTAATAAAAAAGAAAAAGCCATGTTACACGTGAAGGCTGGGGCGAAAAAAGTCCTTTTAACAGCTCCTGGGAAAAATGAAGATGTAACGATCGTTATGGGGGTTAATGAACATGTGTATGATGCAAATCAGCATACAATCATATCAAATGCTTCATGTACAACAAATTGCCTTGCACCAGTCATAAAGGTGCTTGATGAAGCATTTACAGTAAGAAATGGACTTATGACGACAGTTCATGCATACACAAATGATCAAAGGAATATTGATAATCCACATAAAGATCTAAGAAGAGCTAGAGCGTGCGGACAATCCATTATACCTACTACGACTGGTGCTGCAAAGGCTATAGAACTTGTATTACCTCAAATGAAAGGTAAGTTACATGGAATGGCACTGAGAGTCCCAACACCGAATGTTTCACTCGTTGACTTGGTCGTTGATCTGGAGAAATCTGTTACAGCAGAAGAAGTTAATCACTCTTTTATGTTAGCTTCACAAAAATCACTAAAGGGAATTCTTGATTTTTCTACAGAGCCTTTAGTCTCTATTGATTATAATACAAATCCTTATTCAGCAATCGTCGATTGCTTATCGACCATTGTAATCGATCAACATAAGGTAAAGGTGTTGGCATGGTATGATAATGAATGGGGATACTCCTGCAGAGTGGTTGATTTGGCTAAAATGGTAGAAAAAAGTATGTCTCCGTTATTAGGTGTATAAGGATTTAAGGGATATTTAAGCTCCCTATGGAAAAAGTAATAAATGTAACTTCATGCTGCATGAAACCCCTTTAACTTAGATGTAGCAAATATTTTTTCAAAAAGTGTGTTGCAAAACATATACAAACAAAGTATACTATTTTTCGTGAACTTCTTATCAAAGCCAAGGTGTTAAGGCTACTTAAAGGGTTAGGACCTCTCTGGACTAACTTTCCCCCGTGGTAGTTACACATACCATTCGCGAAGAATTCATGTAAAAAAATAGTTAAAGGGGGATCCATGAATTATGGAAACAATGGGTAGACACGTAATCTCAGAATTATGGGGATGCGATTTTGATAAGTTAAATGACATGGATTACATTGAAAAAACATTTGTAAATGCGGCATTAAAGTCAGGTGCAGAAATAAGAGAGGTTGCTTTCCACAAATTTGCCCCACAAGGAGTAAGTGGAGTTGTTATTATCTCCGAGTCCCATTTAACCATTCATAGTTTTCCAGAGCATGGTTATGCAAGTATTGATGTTTACACATGTGGTGATTTAAATCCAAATATTGCTGCAGACCATATTGCAGAATCATTAGGTGCACAAACTCGTGAAAATATCGAAATCCCAAGAGGTATGGGACCTGTACAAGTAAAGCAAGCGAAAGCAAAAGCTCTTTAATTTGAAAGAAAACATTCAGAGGTGCGGATTATTTAATCTGCACCTCTTTTTATTATCGGAAAATTTCAGTATGATAGTAATAGAATAACTTTTCATACATAAAGGGAAAAATAATGAATAAAGGGGAATTTAACAATGAGTTTTATGAACAAAATAAAAGATTTTTTTAGTACTCATCAAGAAACAAGGGAAAATCATTATAATCCAGACTTGCAAAGCCATTATTATAAAACAACAAATAAGAAAGCACTTCAATCAGTAAAGGAATTGATCGAGCAAACACCTGGAATGACAGTTACCTCTGTATCAGAAGAACGTGGAGAAATGAGCGTGAACATTGATCGTCCTAGAAAGGCATTTTTAATTGTAACGGTTATTTCTGTGCGTCCTTTTGAAACAGCTGTTGATCTTACTGCTACGACAAATACTGTGTTACCAACAGACTTTGGATATAGTAAAAAAATCATTCTTGAATTATATAAAAAGCTGGATCAAAAAGAAACATTTGTAGGTACTGGAAAAAGTGGAAAATAAAATATGGGTCATAGACCTATATATGACGTGTAGAAGGAGTTGGTCATATGAAATGTCCTTCGTGTCAGCATAATGGGACAAGAGTATTGGATTCTAGACCTGTAGATGAAGGAAGATCGATTCGCAGACGCCGTGAATGTGAGGAGTGCCAATATCGTTTTACAACATTTGAAAAGGTAGAAGAATTTCCTCTAATTGTTGTAAAGAAAGAAGGAACAAGGGAAGAGTTTAGTCGGGAAAAAATCCTAAGAGGGCTAATTAAAGCGTGTGAAAAGAGACCAGTTCCTTTGCAAAAGTTAGAAGATATTGTTCATGAAATCGAAAAGGAACTTAGAAATCAAGGTGTTTCCGAAGTGAATAGTAAATTAGTTGGCGAAATGGTCATGGACAGGCTCGCTAGAATTGACGAGGTTGCATACGTTCGGTTCGCATCAGTGTACCGGCAGTTTAAGGATATAAATGTATTTATCGAGGAATTGACTGACCTTATAAAGAAAGTAAGATAAATGAAAAAAGAGCTAATGGAGGGATCCTTCAGCTCTTTTTTCAGTGGATTATTTTTCTAATTATAGGCATGAAAGGTTGAAGGGTATGGAACAGCATTGGAAGGAACTGCTCGCTATTGATCGATATACGGTTAAAAGTAAATCAGTTCTACAAGACTTAGATCGAAAAATCGTCACACTACTTTATCAGCCATTAATAGGGTCAAAATGCTTTAGTCTTTATATGACTTTATGGGGAGAATTAGAGCAAAATCGTCTATGGAGTGTTGAAACAACGCATCACAGTTTAATGACGATCATGCAGAGCAATTTACGGGAAATCTATCAAGAACGTTTGAAATTAGAAGGCCTCGGGCTTTTGAAAACATATATAGATGAAATTGATGGTGTAAAAAGATATATATATGAGTTGCAGGCGCCTATTCGACCGAATGAGTTTTTTCAGGATGGTGTATTGAATATTTATCTATATAATCGTGTTGGTCGAAATAAATTTTTACAGTTAAAAAGATTTTTTTCAGATGATCAAATGGAAGAGGGAATAAAAGAAATCACCAAATCGTTTGATGATGTGTTTGATTCCGTTCGGTCTGCAGAAATGATGGGCAGAGTAAACCAGGAAACAATGGATGACTTAACACTTGAAAATGAGAGGGAATATCTCCAAACAGATAGTCGTGCCACATTAGATATATCAGATGCTGTATTTGACTTCGACTTATTCTTCTCGGGTTTATCTGAGGCTCTTATTTCTCCAAAAGCTTTTACACCTCCAGTTAAAGAGGTGATCAAAAAGTTATCCTATTTGTATGGTATTAGTGCAATTGACATGAAAAATGTTGCTATGTCCAGCTTAGACCAGGATGATATGATTGATGTAGAATTGCTTAGAAAATCAGCTAGAGATTGGTATCAATTTCAAGTTGGAGATCAATTACCGAATCTTGTTGATAAGAAACAGCCTATTTCATTACGGTCGAACCTTGATAAAAAACAATTATCACAAGAAGAAGAATTGATGTATCAATTAGAAACCATTTCACCAAGACAGTTTTTAACAGATGTTGCTGGTGGTATACCTCCATCTGTAAGTGATTTGCAGATCATTGAAGAGGTTATGGTTCAACAGAAGCTCGAGCCAGGGGTCGTGAATGTACTGATCTATTACGTCATGCTTAAAACAGATATGAAGCTTACAAGAGCTTATGTTCAAAAAATTGCAAGCCATTGGACAAGGAAACACATTAAAACCGTGAAGGATGCAATGGATTTAGCTAAACAGGAACATCGCCAATATCAACAATGGGCAGAAGAAAAAACGACGGCAAAGAAAAAATCATCAAACCAAAGAGCACCTATTCGAAAGGAACAACTTCCTTCATGGCTGAAGGATGATGAAACGAAAAATGATCAACAAGAAAAACCCCAGAAGAAGGAACAAGTAGATAAGAAACAATTAGAACAATTCGAATTAGAAAAGAAAAAATTATTTGATCGAATTAAAAAATACAAGGATAATAAAAGCAGTGAAACCACAGAAGGGAGGAATGACTAAAATATGGAGCACATGAGCAAATCATTGAAGAAGTTAACAAGTAGACCTGATTTTAGTGAACGGTATAATGATTTGAAGAAGCAGGTATTAAATAATCCTGATGTACAAGCTTTTATTGCCAAGCACTCAACAGAAATTGAAGATGGAATGATTAATAGGAGCTTAATGAAGCTTTATGAGTTTATTAATCAGAGTAAAAACTGTGAAGAATGCCCATCTTTAGCTGAATGTAAAAATTTGTTGCAAGGCTATCATCCTCGTCTAATGATACAAGGCCGCATAATTGATATCCAGTACGATAAATGTCCGACAAAAGAAATTCAGGATGAGCGGAAAAAAAATGAAGCACTTATTAAAAGCATGTATATTCCAAAGGACATTCTTGAAGCTCAATTTGATAAGATAGACGTTGATGTTGAGGAAACAAGTCGTCTGCAGGTCATTAGTATGGCTCAAGATTTTGTTGAAGCCTATAATAGAGGAGACCGCCCAAAAGGCATCTATTTGTATGGTTCCTTTGGAGTCGGAAAAACGTATATTTTAGGCGCAATAGCAAATGAACTTGCCTCACATAAAGTAGCTTCAATGCTCGTTTACGTCCCGGAATTTATAAGAGAATTAAAAGGTTCATTTCAGAACGCATCATTGGATGAAAAGCTCGATGCTGTGAAAAAAATTCCCGTATTGATGCTTGATGATTTAGGTGCAGAATCAGTATCGAGCTGGGCGCGAGACGAAGTTCTTGGAACTATTCTTCAGTATCGAATGCTTGAAAATCTGCCTATTTTTATATCATCTAATTTCAATTTAAAGCAACTTCAGCATCACCTTTCTATTTCACAGCGTGGTGAAGAAGAACCTGTTAAAGCTGCAAGGATTATGGAGCGAATAAAACATATGACAACCCCAATTGAACTGATTGGAAGAAATCGAAGAGGGTAAAGAGCCTTATTACAATTTGTTCATTTTATTTTTGAAGAAAGTTTAACTATATTAAAGGATTAAAGTATAAGAAAAGACATCGACTTCCGCCATTCTTGGCGGTAAGTCGTGTTTTTCTAATGATCGACTACCTTAAAAGCAAGGGGTAGTCGATTTATTTGTTTTTCCTAGCCGATTTCTTTACTTCTAAATGAAGATGTCCCCCCATATACATAAATTGAAGTGCTGGCAAATAGGGGGGACAAACATGCTTGAGATATTATTTGGGTCTCCGAAAGAGGCAAGGACGATGTATTCAATTTTTCGTTCAATTTCTGAAACGTTTTTATCTGAGCTTCAATTAGTAAATAATCAATGTATAAAAATTAACCCGAAATCTTGGGATATCGCACTTGAACAATTTGTTATACCGGGTCTAATTCAATTTATTATTGGCCATAAAGAGCATCATTTGATCCTGAACATGCTAAAAGAGTTGTATTATTTCTCAGAAGAAGAGGAGCAACAACAGATTTTACATATTGCTCAATCAATATTAGAGGGAGAGCGGGATGAAATTCCGAAGGTACAGCAACTTGCACCAAGAGAGCATTTTGTAAGAGAGGCACTAGAAGAGTTCTTACGGCCGGATTTGTATTTTACCTATTCATCATTTCAAAAATTTCGTCTGCAAAAATATCTACATAGTTTACGAGAATATGTGGAAATTGCCATCGAGGAGTACAAGATGGAGCAGGAGTATCAAAATTTTATTCAAAGTTTACGGGAATATTTGTGTGAAAATAAAAGCAAAATTCCAACCATTCATCTTGTGTGTGATCGGGAATATCTAGTTTATAATGAAAACAAGTGCAGGATACCTGAGGCTGAATTGAAAAAGCTGATTGATAAAGACTTTGTTTACCAACATCCAATGCATATAGATTCAAAGTTATTAGCTCCATTGGTTTCCATGGCTCCTTTAAAGATTTCTCTCTATGCAAATGATTCTTTTGATGGTATGATCCAAACAATCCAAAATATTTTTGAAGAAAGAGTAACGATTCACCGCTTGGAAGATTTTTATGGATAGAATGAAGTACATATTTGGGGAAATTCATCTTGATTTTGTCGAGAAAACAATTTATAATACGAAATAATTGAAAAAAAGATCTGTAATGATAAGGACATGAGCTTGTTTATACGGTTCCCAGAGAGGGAAGGAAATGCTGAAACCTTCCTAACACGATGAACAAACTTACCACCTTTAAACTTCAGTTGTGAACAGTTATCCTGTAACTAATTAATAACTGACGGACTTCCCGTTATCGATGTTAAAGCCAAAGTCTTATTAATGTTGCTTACGAATACATTAATTATTGCTATTTATAGATTTTGGGAACAAGGGTGGAACCACGATCCATTGACTAAGTTTATTAAACTCGTCCCTTTTTATAGGGGGCGAGTTTTATTTATTTTTGGAGCAAAACTTTGATGCTAAGGTTCTAATTAGTGTCAATGTCTAGTTCCGAAGTACAGGAAGTACAAGTGCAGTCAAGGTGATTGACGTCGCGTTTTTGACTGCCAGCGCCTAGACCCTAGAAAGGGCTGATTAAGGCGCTTCTACATTTCAAAGAGGAGTGAACAAGGATGTCAGACGTTATAAAAATTGCGTTTCCAGACGGAGCTGTGAAGGAGTTTGCAAAAGGTACCACAACTGAGGATATTGCGGCATCCATTAGCCCTGGTTTAAGAAAAAAATCACTTGCAGGGAAAATAGATGGTCAATTAATTGATTTGCGTACACCTATTCAACAGGATGGTGCAATTGAAATTGTCACTCAAGATAGTGATGAAGCATTGGAGATTATGCGGCATTCAACAGCACATTTGATGGCACAAGCGATTAAACGCGTGTATAAAGACCAATCCATTAAACTAGGAATTGGACCAGTGATTGAAAATGGTTTTTATTATGATATCGATATGGAACAGGCGATAACCCCTGAAGATTTACCAGCCATCGAAAAAGAAATGAAAAAAATTGTAAATGAAAATATTGAAATTGTTCGTAAAGAGGTAAGTCGTGAAGAAGCACAGCGTATTTACGAAGAAATCCAAGATCCTCTTAAATTAGAGCTATTAGAAGCAATCCCAGAGGGTGAAGCTGTCTCTATTTATGAACAAGGAGAATTCTTTGACTTATGCCGTGGAGTGCATCTTCCTTCAACAGGTAAAATTAAGGAATTCAAATTATTAAGTGTTGCAGGGGCATACTGGCGTGGAGATAGTAAAAACAAAATGCTTCAACGTATTTACGGAACAGCATTCTTCAAAAAGGCTGATTTAGATGAGCATCTACGTTTGTTGGAAGAAGCAAAAGAACGTGACCATCGTAAATTAGGAAAAGAGCTTAGCCTTTTCACAACATCGCAAAAAGTAGGCCAAGGATTACCTTTATGGCTTCCAAAGGGTGCGACTATACGTCGTATTGTAGAGAGATACATTGTTGATAAAGAAGAAAGGCTGGGCTATCAGCATGTTTATACACCTGTTTTAGCAAGTGTTGAATTATATAAAACATCTGGACATTGGCAACATTACCAAGAAGATATGTTTCCAATCATGGAAATGGATAATGAAGATTTAGTGCTTCGTCCAATGAACTGCCCGCATCACATGATGATTTATAAAAATGATATTCACAGCTATCGCGAATTACCAATCCGTATTGCTGAGCTTGGAACAATGCACCGCTATGAAATGTCAGGCGCGTTAACTGGATTACAGCGGGTACGTGGAATGACGTTAAATGACGCTCATATCTTCGTTCGACCAGATCAAATTAAGGATGAATTCATTCGTGTTGTTCGTTTAATTGAAGCTGTATACAAAGACTTTGGAATTGAAAACTATTCATTCAGATTGTCATACCGTGATCCAGAAGACAAAGAAAAGTACTTTGATGATGATACTATGTGGGAAAAAGCACAGAGCATGTTAAAAGGTGCGATGGATGAATTAGGTCATGACTATTATGAAGCAGAAGGTGAAGCTGCATTCTACGGACCAAAGCTTGATGTACAGGTAAGAACAGCTCTTGGAAAAGATGAAACTTTATCAACTGTTCAATTAGACTTTTTACTTCCAGAACGCTTTGACTTAAATTATGTTGGAGAAGATGGTAAGCAACATCGACCTGTTGTTATTCATCGTGGTGTTGTATCAACAATGGAGCGCTTTGTAGCATTTTTAATTGAAGAGTACAAAGGTGCTTTCCCTACGTGGTTAGCTCCAGTACAAGTTCAGGTCATTCCAGTTTCTCCTGCTATTCATCTTGATTATGCGAAAAAGGTTCAAGAACAACTTCAAGAGGCAGGACTTCGTGTTGAGCTAGATTCAAGAGATGAAAAGATTGGCTATAAAATTCGTGAAGCGCAAATTCAAAAAATACCATATATGCTTGTAGTAGGAGATAATGAAATTGCTGAGACTGCAGTCAATGTACGTAAGTATGGTGAGCAAAAGTCAGAAACGATCGCATTCGAACAGTTTGTTAAGCAAATTCAAGAAGAAGTAAAAAGAGCATAAGAAAAGCGCAAGCGCCTGTTCAGCAACGTATGAACTGGAGCACTCCGTATGAGATAAAGCGAGACTTCCATTAAAGGGTAATCTTTTCTCTAATGGATAGCGAGACTTATCCGACTTTCTACGTATAGTCAAATTATTAACCTCTTAAGGTCGGGAAAAGGAAACACGAAGAGCGCAAGCGTCGATGTTGACTTATCGTAAGGAGGGGTATGGAGTTCCCTAGTTGCTGGGCGCTGGCAGTCTAAAAGCGCGACGTCCTGTCGCAACGACGGCACTTGCACATCCTGTGCTTCGGAGCTAGATACCGAAACTAAGTACAAAACTTATAAATTCTGATATTATAAATAAAAATCGGTGGAGTTTTCCAACGATTTAATATGTATAAACGAAAAAAAGTTATTGCAAGAACAGAATGGTTCTGATAAAATTACATTTGTTGTTTAGAAGATATATATATAATTCGCTTGCAAGATCTTTGCATTGATGGTATAATTCTCAAGGTAATTGAATAGTCTTTTATATTAACAAGTAGAAGCACCCGCTTCTCACCTGATTGACACATCCGTTTGTAGTTGGCAGGTAACGATGATATAGTTAATTTATACAATCGTAGTGTGGGTGTTATGCATCCACACTTTTTTATTTTTTAAAAATAAAAAGACCGAGATCTACAAAAACGGTGTTAAGAATCACTATTCAGTTTTGAAAAAACCTTGGAGGTGGCTAATTATTAGCAAAGATATGATGGTAAATGACGGAATTCGCGCACGTGAGGTTCGTCTAATCGGTGCCAACGGAGATCAGCTTGGAATTAAATCTCGCCAAGAGGCTTTAGAAATTGCTGGAAGAGCTAATCTAGATTTAGTTTTAGTAGCTCCAAATGCAAAGCCTCCTGTCTGTCGCATCATGGATTACGGAAAATTCCGTTTTGAACAGCAAAAGAAAGAAAAAGAAGCTCGTAAGAATCAAAAAATCATCAACCTTAAAGAGGTGCGCTTAAGCCCTACAATTGATGAGCATGACTTTAACACTAAGCTTCGAAATGCACGTAAATTCCTAGAGAAGGGCGATAAAGTAAAAGCTTCTATTCGCTTTAAAGGACGTGCCATTACACATAAAGGAATCGGTCAAAAGGTGCTTGATCGTTTCTCTGCAGAATGTGCAGATTTAAGTACAATTGAATCTCATCCAAAAATGGATGGTCGTAGCATGTTCTTAGTTCTAGCACCGAAAAATGAAAAGCAATAATCCCTTAAGGAGGAATACCTTATGCCAAAAATGAAAACTCACCGTGGAGCAGCAAAGCGTTTCAAAAAGACCGGATCTGGTAAACTTAAACGTTCACATGCTTACACAAGTCACTTATTCGCTAACAAATCTACAAAAGCTAAACGTAAATTACGTAAATCAACTGTAGTAAGCAAGGGCGATTTCAAACGTATTCGTCATTTATTAGACAATCTTAAATAATCGGACCATCGTAATATAGGAGGGAATTTACATGCCAAGAGTAAAAGGCGGTATCGTTTCACGTAAACGTCGTAAAAAAGTATTAAAATTAGCTAAAGGTTATTTCGGTTCAAAACATAGATTATACAAAGTTGCAAACCAACAAGTAATGAAATCATGGATGTATGCATACCGTGATCGTCGTCAAAAGAAACGTGATTTCCGTAAATTATGGATCACTCGTATTAATGCAGCTGCTCGTGTAAATGGTCTTTCTTACAGCCGTTTAATGCACGGATTAAAGCTTGCAGGTATCGAAGTAAACCGTAAAATGCTTGCTGACTTAGCTATTTCTGATGAAAAAGCATTTGCTCAATTAGCAGACGCTGCTAAAGCACAGCTTAACAAATAATCGAACGGTATGAGAGAGCTGACTCTAGATAGGGTCGGCTTTTTTCATTTTAAAAGAATAAATAGGTTTTCATCATGATTATATAGACTAAAGCGACAAATGAATTACTCCAAGAGAGGAAGTGAATAAAATGCTTTATTTATTATGTTATTATCTTTTACTAAATATGATTGGTTTTGTCCTGATGTGCTCTGATAAAAAACGTGCCAAACGAGGAGAGTGGAGGATAAAAGAATCAACACTTTGGTTAGTTGCTATTTTAGGCGGAGCGATCGGAGGATATATAGGAATGAGAGTCTATCGACATAAAACAAAACATTCTTCTTTTGCCGTTCTTTTTCCGCTCATCGCTCTTGGCCATATCGTACTTCTTGTTTATTTATCTATTTCATTGGCATAAACTTAAAATGCTCTCGTAAAATGGAATCAATACGACTCTCATCTATGAATCACAACTTAGAAAGTGGTGATGATAATTCAACTAGCAACTTCTGCTGTGTTGACCGTTATTCAAACGACTGGTTTTTTTGCACCTCTTGTTTTTATTTTGTTTCATATGATTAGGCAGTTCTTATTTATTCCTGTTGCCGTTGTATGTGTAGCAGGAGGAATTCTTTTCGGTGCACAGCTTGGTTCCGTTTATTCGGTTATTGGACTTACAGGTTCGAGCATCACCTTTTATTTTATTTCAAAACTTTTCCCTTCACTGTTAAAGCGGTTAATGAAAATGAAAGAAAAATGGTTAGGAACTTATACAAACTTTTCTATCATGCAAATTATGATATTAAGAATGATCCCATTTATTAATTTTTCGCTTATTTCGTTATGTGTATTAGACAAAGCAAAAACGTTTGGCCGCTATACGAAATTATCTTTCCTTACACATATTCCTTCAACCCTTTGTTTTACGTTTTTAGGTGCATCGATTCAGGCATTGCCGCCTGTAGTACTTGTCGGAATTGTGGCAGGCTTGTTTATCCTTTTCTATTATTTTAGGGAGAAACAAGTTTTCATTAAATGGAATGATTTCTTTATGAGAGAAAGAGCATGATGAATTGTTGAGGATTGATGATATATGTTAAAAAAGAAAGTTCTACTTGATACGGATATAGGTGGAGACATTGATGACTCACTTTGTTTGGCTTATTTATTATGTCAGCCTTTATGTGAGCTAATGGGCATCTCAACCGTCGGTGGGGAAGTTGAAAAAAGGGCAATGATAGCAGATGCCATATGTAAAGCAGCCGGGAAGCACGTCCCCATAGTTGCAGGTGCAGACTATACTATAATGCCTAGCACTTTTTATCCAACACCAGATGGAGCAAAACAACTCGCTTATTGGCAGCATGATACATCGTTTGTGAAAAATAAAGCAGTCGATTTCATGCGGAAAACGATTCGTGAAAATCCGCATGAAATTTCACTTTTAGCTATTGGTCACTTAACTAACATTGCCATATTATTTTTGGTGGATCCAGAGATACCAATGCTCTTAAAAGAACTTCATATTATGAGCGGTGTTTTTTCATCAAATCTTGAGGCGACAATGGAGATGCCAATGTCAAATTGGAATTCCTGGGTAGACCCGCATGCATCATCTATCGTCTATCATTCTGATGTTCCAAATCACACAACCTTTGGGCTAAATGTTACAACACAATTAGTCCTGAAAAAAGGTGACAAAGAAGATTTGTTTTCAACACCTTTAATGAAAGCTGTTGAGGACTTCGGCTCTCCATGGCTTCAAAATAATGATATGACTTTTCATGATCCGCTTGCTGCTGCTAGTTTGTTTGAGCCTGGATTTTGTAAATATCAACAAGGTTTTATTGAAGTCGAATATAAAAAAGAGAATCAACGTGGAATGATGAATTTTCATCTAAGTCAAATCGGCAAAAGAAAGGTTGCAATAAGCGTAGATCGAGAGAGATTCTTTGATCACTATTTTAATGTGGTTTGTGGGTAATTAGATTTGAAAAAGAGCTTGAGAAACATGAGTTCTCAAGCTCTTTTATTAATTTTCTCGTTTTTTCAAAATTAATTCCTTAATAGGGCTTTTCCAATCTACTTTACTATGAGGATACTGTAATTTTACTTGCTCTTGAATGTATTCGAAATCCTCTAAAGTCAGTCCCTGTAATTCATTGGTTGACTTTGACCAAATAAAGATGGAGACTACTTCAAAAGAATTTGTCGTTGTTCCTAAATACTTTTCTCCCTCAAATAATGCACCTTTATACGTTAGCAGAAAATTTTTCCGTACATTTTCCTTATCATCTAAAAAATAAAACTGCTTTTGCTCATGTGCTAATTCAAGTTTTCGTTTGGGGTTAAATAAATACCTAATTCCTGTATAAAGGAGAAATACAATAAAGACGATTAACAACAAACGTAGTAATATGACAATCATCGTAAAACCCCTCCTGAGGGCAATTTTCCTTATATACGAATAAGAGATCGAAAAGGTTCCATGTTTTTATAAATTTGTTATAATTTTTTTATACTATCAGAAAGTAAAAAAAAATTTATGGATGATAGTATAAGTAAAACTACGACTTTCGCCATTAGGACTTGGCGACAAGCAAAGTTTTTCTAAAAGAATGAACAATGTTGGAGGAATACTTCATGAATTTTTCAATACTATTTAACATGCAGCAGGAATTGGATGCAAGAATACAATCACAACACAATCTTGAAAATGAAAATTTAGTTGACCGTAAAGTACTGGCTTTATTAGTAGAAATAGGAGAGTTAGCGAATGAAACCAGGTGTTTTAAATTTTGGAGCCTAAAGCCACCTGCCTCTACTGATATTATATTAGAAGAATATGTAGATGGTATTCACTTTATCCTGTCCCTAGGATTAGAAATGAAAATAGATACTAATATGAACTTTGAAGATCGTGAATCAAATAAAACGCTAACAGAGCAATTTTTAATCGTCTATGAAACAGTGTCAATTTTTAAACAGGATCCGTCTGTCTCAAACTATAAAAACATGTTTGAAGAGTATTTATTACTTGGGAAATTATTAGGTTTTACTTCAGAGCAAATAGAGAAAGCTTATGTATCGAAAAATGAAGTGAATCACAAGCGACAACAACAGGGATACTAATAATCAAGTTATTTTCTTACGTAATAACCTTTATTGTATAATAAATATGATTGAAATTGAAGGAGGCCTACATAATGTCGAAGCTAGATGAAACATTAACAATGCTTAAGGATTTAACAGATGCAAAAGGTATTCCTGGTAACGAGCGGGAAGTTCGTGAAGTAATGAAAACATACATATCTCCGTATTCAGATGAAGTTGTGACAGATCATTTAGGAAGTTTAATTGCTAAAAAGGTTGGACAAGAAAACGGTCCTAAAATTATGATTGCTGGTCACTTAGATGAAGTTGGCTTTATGGTGACACAAATCGATGATAAAGGATTTCTTCGCTTTCAGACAGTAGGTGGCTGGTGGTCACAGGTTATGTTGGCGCAGCGCGTAACGATTGTAACAAGAAAAGGTGAAGTTACAGGTGTTATTGGCTCTAAGCCTCCACATATTCTTCCTCCTGAGGCGCGAAAAAAGCCAGTTGAAATAAAGGATATGTTTATCGACATTGGTGCATCAAGCCGTGAAGAGGCAATGGAATTTGGTGTCATGCCTGGTGACCAAGTTGTTCCTTATTTTGAGTTCACTGTCATGAAAAATGAAAAGATGCTGCTTGCAAAAGCTTGGGATAACCGAATTGGCTGTGCTATTGCTATTGATGTATTAAAAAACTTAAAAGATACGGATCACCCGAATGTAGTATATGGTGTAGGTACTGTGCAGGAAGAAGTTGGTCTGCGTGGAGCTCGTACGTCAGCTAATATGATTCAGCCTGATATTGCCTTTGGTGTTGATGTTGGAATTGCGGGGGATACTCCTGGAATCTCTGATAAGGAAGCGGCTAGTAAAATGGGTGAAGGTCCTCAAATTATTCTTTATGATGCTTCCATGGTCTCACATAAAGGTTTGCGAGATTTAGTGACAGATACAGCTGATGAACTGAATATACCGTATCAATTTGATGCAATTGCAGGTGGGGGTACAGATTCCGGTGCGATTCACATCTCTGCAAATGGTGTTCCAGCATTATCGATCACAATCGCAACCCGCTATATTCATTCACATGCAGCGATGTTACATCGTGATGATTATGAAAATGCTGTCAAGCTTATTACTGAAGTGATTAAACGCTTAGATCGGGAAACAGTCAATAAAATTACTTTTGATTAAAAAATGCTGGGGAAATATTCCCCCAGCACTTTTTATTGAACATTTTTACTAAGACCTTGCTCCAGTGTTGTTAGCATCTCTTTTTTATCTTCTTCATTTGCATTTTGCCAAATGACTTCAAAGAGAACGCCTAAACCAGGCAGCATTTTTTCTTCACCGCTTTGAATGGCGTCAACAATCGTATCTTGTAGTTGATCCTGAGTATTTCCTGACACATTTGCTATTACTGCATGACGAAGATTTAAGTTCAATGTACGTGCACTCCTTTTTAAAGAAAAATGGAAATTATTGTGTTTTAGCTAATATTTAATGATAAAAATATGAGCTTTTAATGATAGAATTTGTTAATTACTTAAGAATTATGTATGATTGGAAAGAGAAAATGGAATAGTTTATAAAAGGAGTATGAAAGTGGATCGAATTGAATCTGTCAAAAATCCAAAAGTAAAGCAATGGAAGAAGTTGCACACGAAAAAAGAGCGAGAAAACACTGGAACGTTCATTATTGAAGGGCTCCACTTAGTTGAAGAAGCTCTAAAAAATAAAGAAATGATCAAAACACTTATTGTTTCTGAAGATATGATTTTACCAAACACTTGGGATGTAGATAATGTAAGAATGACTTTCATCACGAAGGATGTCATGAAAGCTATTAGTGATACAGAGACTCCACAAGGGGTTGCAGCAATTTGTGAATACCAACCTTCACACACACCTGAACGTTGGTCTAAAATATTATTAGTAGATAGTGTTCAAGACCCTGGGAATTTAGGAACAATTATCCGCACAGCTGACGCAGCTGGAATTGATGGAATTATTTTAGGTGAAGGTACAGTGGATCACTACAATTCAAAAGTGATTCGCTCTAGTCAAGGCTCACTATTTCATTTGCCAATTGTAAAAGGTAATTTGCATGAGTGGCTCACTGTATATAAGGAAAATAATATTCCTGTCTACGGTACAGCTTTGCAAAATGGGATTAGCTACAAAGAAGTGAAATCAGCTGACCAATTTTGTCTACTCATTGGGAACGAAGGTAGTGGTGTAAACAGTGATCTATTAGACCAGACAACGAAAAATCTGTATATTCCTATTTATGGTGGAGCAGAGTCGCTAAATGTTGCAATCGCTGCAGGCATTCTTCTTTATCATTTACGTGAATAGGCAGGTTGCGGGAACAAATTGTTTTGATTATAATAAGATAGAAATTACATATATGAACAAAACGATGACAGAGACTAGTAATTTGCAGTTCGTCCATTCAGGGAGAAAGTGCCGAGACTGAAAGCATTTTTTGGATCGAAGTAAATGAATTCACCTCTTGAGTTGACACTTGGACCGTCAAAGACGTAAAGGTGTTCCGGTTTTTACCGTTATGGAAATGAAGTGAGTTATATTTAGGACAATTCTAAGCATAACTAACAAGGGTGGTAACGCGAATTCAACTCGTCCCTTTTATGGGGCGGGTTTTTTATTTTGTAAAAAATCGCGTATTAACTTATTTTTAAGTCTAGCTACAGCGCCAAGCTCCGATGCACAGGACGTGCAAGTGCAGTTTCAGCGACAGGACGTCGCGTTAGCAACTGTCTCTAGGTATAAACCAATATAGAATTGAAGGTAAAGAACGCCTTCTATTCTATATCGTCTTATTTGCCCGAAGCTGGTCAAGGCGCTTTCGCTTTTCAATTAAAGGAGGAAAAAGTATGCAGGAGCAATTAAAACAGCTTCAACAAGAAGCGCTTGAAAAAGTAGAACAAGCGCAGGATTTAAAGGAATTAAATAACATACGTGTCGCTTACTTAGGGAAAAAAGGTCCAATTACAGAAGTATTAAGAGGGATGGGCAAGCTGTCAGCTGAAGAACGTCCTGTTATGGGAGCACTAGCTAATGAAGTGAGAGAAGCTATTGCAACCTCAATCTCAAGTAAACAAGAGCATCTAGAGCAACTAGCGGTAGAGCAGAAGCTGGCAACAGAAACAATCGATGTAACATTACCAGGACGTCCAGTAAAAGTTGGAAACCATCATCCAATTACAGCTGTTATTGAAGAAATTGAAGACTTATTTCTTGGAATGGGCTATCAAATCGCAGAAGGCCCTGAAGTTGAAACAGATTATTTTAACTTTGAAGCATTAAATCTTCCGAAAGGACATCCGGCACGTGATATGCAGGATTCCTTCTACATTACAGAAGAGCTGCTATTACGTACACATACTTCTCCAGTTCAGGCAAGAACAATGGAAAAGCATGAAGGAAAAGGACCAGTTAAGATTATCTGTCCCGGTAAGGTATATCGCCGTGATAATGATGATGCAACTCACTCTCATCAATTCACTCAAATTGAAGGACTTGTGGTAGATGAGAATATTAGCATGAGTGATTTAAAAGGCACACTTGAAGTGTTTGCAAAAAAAATGTTTGGTGAAGAGCGTGAAATTCGTTTGCGTCCTAGCTTCTTCCCATTTACAGAGCCTTCCGTAGAGGTTGATGTATCTTGTTTCTTATGTAGCGGTAAGGGCTGTAATGTTTGTAAAAAGACTGGATGGATTGAAATGCTAGGTGCAGGAATGGTTCATCCAAATGTACTTAAAATGGCTGGTTTTGATCCGGAAAAATACACTGGTTTTGCATTTGGTATTGGTGGAGAACGTATTGCGATGTTAAAGTACGGAATTGATGATATCCGTCATTTCTATACAGATGATGTACGATTCTTAAAACAATTCAAACGAGCGTAAAAGGGAGGATAACAACATGTTTGTTTCATATAAATGGTTAGCAGAATATGTTGACCTGTCAGGAATTACTCCTGATGAGTTAGCAGAGAAAATTACACGTAGCGGAATTGAAGTAGAAGGTGTTGACGTATTAAACGAAGGTATTAAGGGCGTTGTTATCGGTCATGTTGTCGAAAAAGAGCCGCATCCAGATGCAGACAAATTAAATAAATGTCAAGTTGATCTCGGAAATGGTGAACTTACTCAAATCATTTGCGGTGCAAAAAATGTTGATAAAGGGCAGAAGGTTGCAGTTGCAACAGTTGGTGCTGTTTTACCTGGTAACTTTAAAATTAAAAAAGCCAAGCTTCGTGGCGAAGCTTCAAACGGCATGATTTGTTCCCTTCAGGAGCTTGGAATTGAATCGAAGTTAGTGGCTAAAGAATATTCAGAAGGTATTTTCGTATTCCCTAATGATGTACAGGTAGGTGAAGACGCACTTGAACAGTTAAATCTTGATGATGCTGTGCTTGAGCTTGGGCTAACTCCAAACCGTGCAGATGCATTAAGCATGCTAGGTGTTGCTCATGAAGTAGCTGCCATTTTAGACCGTAAAGTGAAGTATCCAGAAATCTCATATGAAAGCTCTTCAGAAAAAGCATCAGATCTAATTGATGTGAAAGTGGATGCACCAGAAGATAATCCATTATATATTGCGAAGGTTATTAAAAACGTGACAATCGCTCCATCGCCATTATGGATGCAAACACGTCTAATGGCAGCTGGAATTCGTCCACATAATAATGTAGTCGATATTACGAATTTTGTCCTATTAGAATATGGTCAACCTCTTCATGCATTTGACTATGATCGTTTAGGTTCTAAGGAAATCCTAGTTCGACGAGCACAAGACGGAGAGAAAATTGTTACACTTGATGATCAAGAACGAACACTTACTTCAGAACATTTAGTGATTACAAATGGAACAGAACCTGTCGCATTAGCAGGTGTAATGGGCGGGGCAAACTCCGAAGTGCAATCAGACACCAAAACGGTTTTATTAGAATCTGCATTGTTTAATGGCCAACGCATTCGCACAGCTTCAAAAGATCATGGGTTAAGAAGTGAAGCAAGTGCACGTTATGAAAAGGGTGTGGATCCTAATCGTATTCCTGCGGCTGCAGAGCGTGCAGCACAACTTATTGCATTGTATGCTGGAGGAGAAGTTCTAGAAGGAAGTGTAGAGGTTCGTTCTGCTACTTTTGAACCGAAAACAGTAAGAACAACAGTTGAAAGAGTTAACAAAGTACTTGGAATGAGTATCTCAGCAATGGAAATGAAAGCAATTCTTGAGCGTCTTCAATTTGAAGTAGTCCTTGATAACTCAACATTATCAGTAACCGTACCAACTCGCCGCGGGGATATTACGATTGAAGAGGACCTTGTTGAAGAGATTGCAAGACTTTATGGATACGATAATATTCCGACAACATTGCCTGTAGGTCAAGCAATTCCCGGGAAGCTAACTGAGTATCAGGAAAAACGTCGTAAAGTCCGCGCGTTTTTAGAAGGAACAGGATTATATCAAGCCATTACGTATTCTCTTACGAGTGAAGAAAAAGCAGCAAAATACGCATTAGAAGTTTCAGAGCTAACTAAACTTGCTCTTCCGATGAGTGAGGAGCGCAGTGTATTACGTTTAAGCTTACTTCCACACTTATTAGATGCGTTACGCTATAATCTTGCACGTCAAATTGATCAAGTGGCATTATATGAAATAGGCTCTGTATTCCTCTCAAAAGGAAAGGACGTTCAACCGTTAGAAAAAGAACGTGTTTCAGGTGCGATAACTGGTTTATGGCATTCACACTCATGGCAAGCTGAGAAAAAACCTGTTGATTTCTATGTTGCAAAAGGAATTATTGATGGACTTGCAGATTTATTAGGTTTAATAGACCAAATTCAATACAAACAAGCGAAGCGTGAAGGGATGCATCCAGGTCGTACAGCTGACATTTATTTAGGTGAAAAGCTTGTTGGTTTTGTAGGGCAAGTACATCCTACTGTACAAAAGGAATTAGATCTAACAGAGACGTATGTATTTGAGCTTTCTTTAGTTGACCTATTAACAACAAATGTAGAAGAAACTCGTTATGAAAGTATTCCGCGTTATCCTTCGATCACAAGAGATATCGCATTAGTTGTGAATAAGGATGTAGTAGCAGGTGAGATCGAAAAGGTCATCACTAAAGCAGGTGGCAAGATGCTAAAAGAAGTAACTGTATTTGACCTATATGAAGGTGACCGGTTAGAAGAAGGGAAAAAATCAGTTGCTTTCTCTCTACGCTACTTTGATCCCGAGCGTACTTTAACAGATGAGGATGTTTCAAAGACTCATCAAAAAGTCCTGGATGCAGTAGAAGAAAAGCTTGGTGCAACATTAAGAGGTTAATCTTGATTAATAAACGAATCACCATATGGTGATTCGTTTTTTTGGTGGTAATGACATCTTGATAATTTCGAAATTTGTCTAATCGTTGATAAATCATGAAAATCGAAGGTAAATTCTAAGAAACGTTGATATAGATGTAAAATAGTTGAAAAAAACTCAAAATAGAAGATAAATCAATTTTTCTAACTACTTTCGAGCAATTTTCAATGCTTTTTCTGTATTCGCAAAATGCTTTTTTGTGATTGAAGATAAAAACTCGCTACCTTTTTTCTGAATGATTTTTGCTGCTGCAACATCTACTTGTGCACCAGCACCTTTTGGAATGTTCACTCCGGCTTTTTGGGACAATTTTTCAAATTCCTGTATAAATGAATATCGTGCAATAATTGAGGCTGCTGCAACGGCAAGGTGAACACCCTCAGCTTTTGTGGAAAAATAGATATTATCTTTATATACGTTTTTTCCTTGAAGATGTCTAAAATAAACACCAGGTTCTGCAAACTGATCGATTAATAATCCATCAGGCTTTTCAGGTTCAATTTTCTTAAGCAGGTGGTTAATGGCCTGGTTATGTAAGAGAGCTTTCATTTTCCCTTGAGACATTCCTTTTTGTTGAAGCTCATTATATTTTTCATTATGTAAGACAAGCAAGCTATAAGGAATTGTTTGAATTAGATCTTTTGCGATCTCACAAATCTGTGGATCCTTTAGGTTTTTTGAGTCCTTGACCCCTAATTCCTTCAAGAGTTTAATTTGATCTTTTTTAACATATGCTGCAACAACTGTTATAGGGCCAAAAAAATCTCCAGTTCCAACCTCATCAGACCCAATAATAGACATGCTCGATATATTGGCAGGGGGTTGATATCCACTAGGAGTTTTCGTTAACGAAGGTTGTTTCTTAATTGACGATTCAGCTGTGCCCCATTGTGCAGCCTCAGATTCAGCAGAACTTCCCTGAAAAAGTACTTTTCCTGAGTGATAAGCTGTAATCGTACATCCATTTACCTTTGCAGAAAATACTGCACCTGGAGGAGTTTTTTCTGTTTTATTTTGATGATAATAACTTGCCATTTTGCTGATTTGTTCCGGACCTACTTTAATAACGGAATTTGCCAATATTTACACCCTTTCGATAGATATATAACCTGAAATTGATCAGTAAGAATTGATTAAATGTGTGTGCTTTTGCCCAAAAGTTTGAACATCTTCCCATATGATAAAGCTTCATGTTATGATAGAAATTAGGATTTGCAGGAAATGGAGGATTTATCGTTGTCAAAACGTCCTAAGTCTAAAACAACAGTAGATATATATGGTCAACAATTTTCAATTATTGGTACTGAGAGCACAAGCCATATTCGAGCTGTTGCTGCAATTGTTGATGATAAAATGAGAGAGATTAATAGCAAAAACCCGTCTCTCGATATAAATAAATTGGCAGTATTAACAGCTGTTAATGTTGTACATGATTATTTAAAGCTTAAAGAAGAGTATGAAAAACTAGAGATACAACTACTTGAAAAGGATTGAAGAGAAAAATATGCTAGATTTTGTTTTATTTATTATTCTATTATTCGGGATATTGGTTGGTTTAAAACGTGGATTTATTCTTCAATTTATCCACTTAACCGGATTTATCATTTCATATATAGTAGCATACCAATATTTTGATGATCTTGCACCAAGATTAAAGCTATGGGTGCCATATCCTGTAACGGGTGAAGGACCTCAAATTCTAACATTACTTAGTGGCAATGACCTTGAGGGTGCTTATTATCGAGCGGTTGCATTTGTTTTATTATTTATTGGGACCAAAATTGTTATGCAAATCATTGGGTCAATGCTAGATTTTGTTGCACTTCTCCCAATTCTAAAGCAACTAAATAGAGGTGCTGGTTCAATACTTGGCTTTTTAGAATCTTATCTTGTCTTATTCATTATCCTTTTTATTGCAGCACTTATTCCAATGGAGCAAATTCAAAGTGCTTTAGATCAATCTGTGTTAGCAAACCTAATTGTGAACCATACTCCTTATTTTTCTGATAAAGTAAATGAACTTTGGATTCAATACATGTCTTAAAAGAGGCTGACTTAAAGAGGGTAACCCCTTCAACACTCATATATATTGTGACTACATCCAAGTTTGTAGAGGATATTATGAGAACGGAGGATCATACTCTTTGTTTAAGTCAGTCTCTTTTTCAGGCTTTGGTATGGCTAGATGTAAGATTGTACTTTTTTCATGATTATTTGTATCATTTTTATAGAATGTGTTAGATAAAGAGGTGGAACAAATGGACATTCATAAAAAAGATGTCATTCGTTTATTAGAAAAGATAGCTATTTTAATGGAATTAAAAGGGGAAAACCCTTTTAAAATATCAGCGTTTCGAAAAGCTGCTAATGCATTGGAAGTAGATGATAGAAGCTTAGCTCTAATTGATGATTTTACGAAGATTCCGGGTATTGGGAAAGGGACTTCAAATGTAATAAAAGAATTTCTTGAAACTAAAAAATCAGAAGTTCTTGAACAATTACAAGAGGAAGTGCCAGCTGGTTTACTCCCTTTATTAAAACTACCGGGATTAGGTGGTAAGAAGATTGCGAAACTTTATAAAGAATTAGAAATTGATAGCGTTGAAGCGCTTAAATTAGCTTGTGAGGAAAATAAAATACAAGGTTTAACAGGGTTTGGGAAAAAGTCTGAAGAAAAGATTTTAGCCGCAATTGAAGAAATGGGAAGTCGTCCTGAACGCTTACCTATTTCCTTTATGCTCCCAATTGCTCAGGAAATTGAAGCGTATCTGGAGCAATGTGCAAACATTGAAAGCTATTCCCGAGCCGGTAGCCTGAGACGTATGCGCGAAACAATTAAAGATCTTGATTTTATTATTTCAACTAATGAGCCTGAGAAGGTAAGAGATCAGCTCCTGAAAATACCGAATGTATCTAATATTATTGCGAGTGGTGATACAAAGGTGTCAGTGCAGCTTACGTTTGATTATGAAGTGAGTGTTGATTTCAGACTTGTGAAACCAGCAGAATTTGCAACAACCCTTCATCATTTTACAGGATCTAAAGACCATAATGTCAGAATGAGACAGCTTGCAAAGGAGCGAGGAGAGAAGATCAGTGAATATGGTGTAGAAAACGTTGAGACAAATGAGATCAGAACATTTGATACTGAAGAAGAATTTTATCAGTATTTTAACCTTCCGCATTTTTCACCGGAAATTCGTGAGGATGGAACGGAGGTTGATTTATTTCATCATGATATTCAGCTTATTCGTTTAGAGGATGTAAAAGGAGATCTTCATATGCACTCTACCTGGAGTGATGGAGCTTTTACAATTCGGGAAATGGTTGAAGCATGCCGTAAGAAAGGCTATCGTTATATGGCCATTACAGATCATTCTCAATATTTAAAGGTAGCAAATGGATTAACACCTGAAAGATTGAGAGCTCAAAGACAGGAAATTGATGTATTAAATGAGGAGTTTGATGATATTACAATTCTTGCTGGAGTTGAAATGGATATTTTGCCAGATGCTACATTAGATTATGATGATGAATTGCTAGCCGAGATGGATATTGTGATTGCTTCAATCCATTCAAGCTTTTCACAATCAAAGGATGTCATCATGGAACGGTTAAAAACGGCATTAAATAATCATCATGTTGATATCATTGCTCATCCCACAGGCAGAATCATTGGCAAGCGAAAGGGATATGATGTAGACATAGATTTGCTGATTCAACTTGCTAAAGAAACTGATACAGCACTAGAGTTAAACGCAAATCCCCATCGATTAGATCTGAGTGTAGAGCATATTCGAAAAGCTCAAGATGCAGGTGTGAAAATAGTCATTAATACAGATGCACATAATCTTAATATGTTAGACGATATGAGAATTGGTATTTCTACAGCCAAAAAAGGTTGGATTGAACGTGATACGGTTATAAATACATGGGATATTGACCAACTTAAAGCATTTTTAAACAGGCATCATAAGGAATAGGAAGGTCTGTGTATTTTATTAGGAGGTAGACCGAATTGCAGCAGAAAGTTTTACATGTACTAGAATATGAAAAGGTGAAAGAGCAGCTTATTAAGCATGCTTCATCATCACTTGGCAAAGAAAAAGTAAAAGCGCTCGTACCTTCTAGTGAGTATCAAGAAGTGGTCATTTCACAGGAACAAACAGATGAAGCTGCGAAAGTACTTCGACTAAAAGGCAATGTTCCGCTAGGAGGACTTCTTGATATAAAAGCAGCGGTAAAGCGAGCGAGAATCGGTGGAATGCTCAGTTCTGTTGAGCTTATCGAGGTTGCAGGCACATTATATGCAGGCAGACAAATGAAACGTTTTATAGAAAAAATGGTTGAGGAAGAAATTGAATTATCTCATTTACCTATACTTGCAGACCAAATTGTTGTGATACATGATTTGGAGAGAAGTATCTCGCAATGTATAGATGATAATGGGTATGTATTGGACAGTGCAAGTGAAACGTTAAAGGGTATTCGTCAGCAGCTTAGAACAACTGAGGCAAGAGTAAGAGATAAATTAGAATCAATGATTCGTTCTTCCTCTGCTTCAAAAATGCTCTCTGATGCGATTATTACGATTCGAAACGATCGCTTCGTGTTACCTGTTAAACAGGAGTACAGAGCATCGTACGGAGGGATTGTCCATGACCAATCCAGCTCAGGTGCTACACTATTTATTGAACCTCAAGTCATTGTTGATTTGAATAATACTCTTCAACAAGCGAAAGTGAAAGAAAAGGTAGAGATAGACCGAATTTTAACGAAGCTATCCAATGAAGTAGCCGAAAATAGTGAGGACATTATACAAAATGTTGAGTGCTTGGCAGATATGGATTTTATGTTCACAAAAGCGAAGTATGCAAAACAAATAAAAGGAATTAAGCCTGAAGTGAACCAAGATGGTGTTGTTCGGTTGTTAAAAGCGAGGCATCCGCTATTACCTGAAAATGAAGTAGTTCCCAATGATATAGAATTAGGAACAGACTTTACTACAATTGTGATTACTGGTCCGAATACCGGCGGTAAAACGGTTGCACTTAAAACACTTGGATTATGTACATTAATGGCTCAATCAGGTTTGCACATTCCGGCACTAGACGGTTCAGAGGTTGCAGTTTTTAAGGCGGTTTATGCGGATATCGGTGACGAACAATCAATTGAGCAAAGCTTAAGTACGTTTTCATCTCATATGGTAAATATTGTGGATATCCTTCATAAAGTGGATGATCAAAGTCTTGTGCTATTTGATGAGCTTGGAGCGGGGACAGATCCTCAAGAAGGGGCTGCCCTTGCTATCTCGATTTTAGATGAAGTTTACAACCGCGGAGCAAGAGTTGTCGCAACGACCCATTATCCAGAGCTAAAAGCGTATGGATATAATCGAGATGGTGTAATCAATGCAAGTGTCGAATTTGATATCACTACACTAAGTCCAACGTATAAGCTTTTAATAGGTGTCCCTGGACGAAGTAATGCTTTTGAAATCTCAAAACGTTTAGGCTTGCAAGAGAATGTCATTCAGATGGCAAGAGCGCAAATGAGTGATGAAAGCAATGAAGTTGACACAATGATTGCATCATTAGAAACAAGTAAAAAAACGGCTGAACATGAGTTAATTCAAGCAGAAAAAATCCGCCAAGAAGCAGAAAAGCTACACAAGGAGCTTCAAAGACAGATTATTGAATTTAACGAACAGCGTGATGCTCTCTTTGAACAAGCAGAGCGGAAGGCATCAGAAAAATTAGAAGACGCAAATCGTGAAGCCGAAAGCATTATAAGGGATTTAAGAAAACTTCGAAAAGAACAGCATGCTCAAGTAAAAGAGCATGAATTGATTGATGCAAAAAAACGGCTTGAAGAGGCGCAGCCTGTATTTGAAAAATCGAAAAAGGTTGAAAAGAAGCAGCCGGCTAAACATGAACTTCTGCCTGGTGATGAAGTAAAAGTCATTAGTTTTGATCAAAAGGGCCATTTGGTTGAAAAAGTAAATGACCAGGAGTGGCAGGTTCAAATGGGGATTTTAAAGATGAAAGTAAAAGAAAAGGATCTCGAATATATTAAAAGGCCGAAGCAACAGGTCCAAGAAAAGCCGCTAGCCGCTGTTAAAGGAAAAGATTATCATGTTTCATTAGAGTTGGATTTACGCGGGGAACGGTTTGAAAATGCATTACTAAGAGTTGAAAAATACTTGGATGATGCTGTTTTAGCAGGTTATCCAAGAGTATCGATTATTCACGGTAAAGGAACTGGTGCGCTTCGAACAGGTGTGAAAGAATTGTTGAAAAATCACAGAAGTGTAAAAAGCACTCGTTTTGGTGAAGCGAGTGAAGGTGGAACTGGTGTTACAATAGTGGAACTAAAATAGTGGGAGGAAAAAGCATGAATACATTTTGGGAGAATGAATTGGTTCAAATTGCTGCCTACTATAGTGTTGTAGTTCTCAGTATCATTTTATTTTTAACGATTTTTGAACTTGTAACAAAGTATAGGAATTGGGAAGAAATACAAAATGGTAACTTAGCTGTTGCTATGGCAACAGGTGGGAAAATATTTGGAATTGCTAACATCTTTCGCTTTTCCATTCATCAACACGATAGTCTTTTGGAAATGTTAGGATCTGGATTGTATGGGTTTGTCCTACTTTTGTTGGGCTATTTCATTTACGAATTTATGACACCGAAGTTTAAAATTGATGATGAGATTCAAAAAGATAACCGTGCAGTTGGATTTATATCCCTCGTTATTTCTGTCGGATTATCTTATGTCATAGGTGAGGCAATATGAGGAGAGTGTAGAGTGGAGACGTTGGCAAAAGTAATGTTTGGTTTATGTGGATTGTTTATTGTTATTGGGTTCATTTATTTAGCTTTCTTTTAATATAGGAAAGGGCCTGATTCACTATATCTGGCCCTTTTTTATTATTTTATATTTCTGAAAACGCAAAAAGCTGATATACTTTTTTATAAAGAGTGAAAATTGGTTTGTTTTTTTCATTTGTTGTATGTCCTCTTCATTATCCTTTCTAACCATACTGTCATTTTATGTTTCCCTCAAAAGGAGGAGAAAAAATGGAAAGTCAAAAACCTTGGTTACAGCTTTACCCAGCAGAAATCCCTCATGACATTAAAAGCGATGAAAAGCCGTTGTACTATTATCTAGAACAATCTGCTTTAGAATTTCCAACACAAATTGCCATCCATTTCTTAGGTAAGGAAATAACGTATTCAGACCTTTATCAACAGTCTTTAAAAATGGCTAATTATCTACAATCACTAGGCTTACAAAAAGGTGACAGGGTATCCATTATGTTACCGAATTGTCCTCAAGCAGTGATCTCATATTATGGAGTATTATTAGCTGGAGGAATTGTTGTTCAAACGAACCCACTATATATGGAGAGAGAGCTTGAGTATCAACTAAAAGATAGCGAGTCCACATTTATCATAACCTTAGATTTACTATTTCCGAGGGTTTCTAAAATGAAAGCGTTAACAAAAATAAAGCATATTATTGTAACGAGTATTAAAGACTACTTACCATTTCCTAAAAATCTTTTATATCCATTTGTGCAAAAAAAGCAAAATCAAATGGTTGTAAAAGTAGAACATAAGGGGTACACGCATCTGTTTCATAAAATTATGGAATTAGCTGAGCCGACAGTTGAAGAATATAAATATATTCCTTCGGAAGATATTGCCCTTCTTCAATATACAGGCGGGACAACAGGATTCCCTAAGGGTGTCATGTTGTCACATGACAATATCGCATTGAATACAAAAATGTGTTCTGCTTGGATGTATAAATCAAAACGAGGAAAAGAATCTATTTTAGGGATTATTCCCTTCTTTCATGTGTATGGGATGACAACTGTCATGAATCTATCGGTTATGCAAGGATATAAGATGATTCTTTTACCTAAATTTGACGCAACAGATACATTAAAAACCATTCATAAATTAAAACCAACGTTATTCCCTGGAGCGCCGACGATTTATATTGCTTTATTGAATCATCCAGACATTCAAAAATATAATTTATCTTCTATTGAATGCTGTATAAGCGGTTCTGCTCCATTACCAGTTGAGGTGCAAGAGAAGTTTGAAAAGGTTACAGGTGGCAAACTTGTAGAAGGTTATGGGTTATCTGAGGCCTCACCAGTTACACACGCTAACTTTATATGGGAGAAAAGAAAAAAAGGAAGTGTAGGTGTTCCTTGGCCAAGTACAGATGCTGTCATCCTGTCATATGACCATGGAGGGATAGCTGAACCAAATGAACTTGGTGAGATTGCAGTTCGAGGTCCACAAGTTATGCTTGGGTATTGGAATAAAAGAGAAGAATCAGAAGCAACAATGAAGGATGGCTGGTTACTCACTGGTGACATTGGATACATGGATGAGGAAGGTTATTTCTACATTGTTGATCGTAAAAAAGACATGATTATTGCTGGAGGATTTAATATTTATCCACGGGAAATCGAAGAAGTTCTTTATGAACATGAAAAAGTAAAAGAAGTCGTTGTAGCTGGAATACCTGATCCTTACAGGGGTGAAACTGTAAAAGCCTATATCGTATTAAAAGAAAATAAACAAGCGACTACAGAGGAATTTAATGAATATGCACGTAAGCATTTGGCTGCATATAAAGTACCGCATATTTATGAATTCAGAAATGAATTGCCAAAAACGGCGGTGGGAAAAATATTAAGACGTGCATTAATTGAAGAAGAGAAAGAAAAATTAAAAAACGTAAATTAATTTATTCAATTGGAGAGACACCATGGTCTCTCCAATTGTTGAAAAACGTAAGGGAACTAAAAAATTAAGGATGAGGGCTTGACAGAAATGGGAGGAAAATTTATGATTGGTTTATGAATGATTATTCATTCATAAATGGAAAGGGAGTCGAACATAACATTGAGACAGAAAAAACCAAAATTTATACAAATCATTGATGCAGCAGTTATAGTAATAGCAGAGAATGGTTATCATCAAGCACAAGTATCAAAAATAGCGAAGCAAGCTGGAGTAGCTGATGGAACCATTTATTTATATTTTAAAAACAAAGAAGACATCCTTGTATCTCTTTTTCAAGAAAAAATGGGAGTTTTTATTGAAAAAATTGAAGAAGAGATTAAAAGTAAATCTAGTGCAGCTGATAAACTATATTCTTTAATTGAAAAGCATTTTACTTTATTATCTGAGGATCATCATCTAGCCATTGTCACACAATTAGAATTAAGGCAATCCAATAAGGATTTACGCCTTCGGATTAATGAGGTTCTAAAAGGATACTTAAATGTAGTTGATAGAATTATTAGCGAAGGAAAAGAAAATGGAGAGTTCAGAGAAGAGCTGGATTTGAGACTAGCTAGACAAATGATCTTTGGTACCATCGATGAAACTGTAACAACATGGGTGATGAATGACCAGAAATATAAGTTAACCGATCAAACGAAAAAGGTTCATGATTTATTTGTTTACGGGTTGTCAATTCAAAAGGGTGAATAGAGAATGGCTTTAAAGTCATTCTCTTTATAAAAGTTATTTTCCGACTATAAATGAAATACATTTTAAGTATAAATGAGGATACATAGGAGGAAAGAAATGAAGTATTTAAAATTACAAAAAGAGAACATGGTTGCAGTTGTTACCATTCATCATGAGCCAGCAAATTCTTTATCTACAAATGTTTTGAAAGAGCTTTCAGTCCTATTGGATGACATCTTAGAAGACAACGAGATTAGGGCCATTATTCTCCATGGCGAGGGCAGATTTTTTTCCGCTGGTGCAGATATAAAGGAATTCGTTAGTCTAGCAGAGGGGAATGGAGATTTTTCTCAACTAGCTAAAGCAGGGCAAGAATTATTTGAACGAATTGAAAATTTTCCAATCCCTATTATTGCAGCTATCCATGGAGCTGCATTAGGCGGTGGACTTGAGATGGCCATGTCCTGTCACATTCGTCTTGTGGCTGAAGATGCAAAGCTTGGTCTTCCTGAGTTACAGCTTGGGATTATTCCAGGTTTTGGCGGGACACAACGATTACCCAAATATGTAGGTACTGGTCGTGCCTTAGAAATGATGGTAACAAGTGATCCGATATCTGGATTAGAGGCCGTTAAACTTGGCCTTGCAAACTATGCATATCCTCAAGAAAAGCTAATGGATGAAGCAAAAAGCTTAGCTGTGAAATTCACTGGGAAAAGTCCAGGTTCGGTGAGGGCTGTGCTATCGTTACTAAATGCATCAAAAACATTAACTTATCAAGAAGGAATGGAACATGAAGCAACTCTTTTTGGAGAAATTTTTAAAAGCGAGGATGCAAAGGAAGGAATTTCAGCCTTTATTGAAAAAAGGAAGCCAAATTTCAAAGGCTAATAACTAAAAAGATAATCAATGTTACAAAACAATGGGGGATGGGACAATGAATATTTTTGTAATCATGAAAAGGACCTTTGATACAGAAGAAAAAATTACGGTAAAAAATGGTGAAATCAGTGAAGATGGTGCAGAATTTATTATCAATCCATATGACGAATATGCAATTGAAGAAGCCATACAATTACGTGATAAAAATGGTGGGGAAGTTACGGTTGTCACAATTGGCGGAGAGGATTCCGAAAAAGAATTACGTACTGCGTTAGCGATGGGGTGTGACAAAGCAGTGTTAATTAATACTGAAGATGATCTGGAAGAAGGAGATCAATATACAACGTCAAGAATTTTAGCTGAGTATTTTAAAGAACAAGAAGTAGATGTGATTCTAGGTGGTAATGTTGCCATTGATGGAGGGTCTGGTCAAGTTGGACCGCGATTAGCGGAATTGCTTGATATTGCCTATGTCACAACGATTACAAAGCTTGATATTGAAGGAAATAAAGCAATTGTTGTTCGTGATGTTGAGGGTGATTCTGAGGTGATTGAAACAACCTTGCCATTACTTGTAACAGCCCAACAGGGACTAAATGAGCCACGCTATCCCTCATTACCAGGAATCATGAAGGCAAAGAAAAAGCCGTTAGCTGAGTTGGAAATCGATGATCTTAATCTTGATGAGGATGACGTAGAACCTAAAACGAAAACAATTGAAATTTATCTACCACCTAAAAAAGAAGCTGGGAAATTATTAGAGGGTGAAATAGAAGATCAAGTAAAAGAGCTTGTATCACTTTTAAGAAATGAAGCAAAGGTCGTCTAATTAGTAACTGGGAGAGGTAAAAGGTCAAATATCAGAAACAGGGGGAAAAAAGGATGGCAAGAAAAGTACTTGTATTAGGTGAGGTTCGTGATCAATCTTTACGTAATGTATCATTTGAAGCAATTGCCGCAGGGAAAACAATCTCAGAAGGTGGAGAGGTTGTCGCTGTTTTATTGGGAGAAAGTGTATCTTCTTTATCTCCAGAACTAATCCATTATGGTGCAGACCGTGTAATAACAGTAGAAAATGAAAAGCTTAAAAACTATACTCCAGATGGGTTTTCCCAGGCCCTTTTATCTGTTATTCAAGAAGAGAAGCCGGAAGGAATTGTATTTGGTCATACATCATTAGGAAAGGATTTATCTCCAAAAATTGCAGCGAAATTAAATTCTGGATTAATTTCTGATGCAACTGCTATTGAGGTGGCTGGAGGTAATATTGTCTTTACGCGTCCGATTTATTCTGGAAAAGCATTTGAAAAGAAAATTGTAACAGATGGCATTATTTTTGCCACTATTCGTCCGAACAATATTAGTCCGCTTGAAAAAGATGAAGCAAGGAGCGGTGAAACAACTTCACTTTCTGTCGAGATAAAAAATCTAAGAACAATTGTAAAAGAAGTTGTACGTAAAGCATCAGAAGGTGTAGATTTATCTGAGGCAAAGGTCGTGATCGCTGGCGGACGCGGCGTGAAAAGTGAGGAAGGATTTGAACCATTAAAAGAATTAGCTAGTGTGCTTGGTGGAGCAGTAGGGGCATCACGTGGGGCTTGTGACGCAGATTACTGTGACTATTCCTTACAAATTGGTCAAACTGGAAAAGTTGTAACACCTGATTTATATATAGCATGCGGTATTTCTGGTGCTATTCAGCATTTAGCAGGTATGTCCAATTCAAAGGTAATTGTTGCGATTAATAAAGATCCCGAAGCAAATATTTTCAAGGTAGCTGATTACGGGATTGTAGGTGATTTATTCGAGGTTGTACCATTATTAACAGAGGAGTTTAGGAAATTAAAAATTCATGCATAATGAATGGAAGCACGTATTTATGCGTGCTTTTTTAATACATTTGGATGAGAATTTTTTCGCCTTTTACGAGTGATTAGAAGTTTTTAATAGAACATGATACTCGTTACTCAAAAAACATGTTTTTCTTCAGGGACATAGGGGAAAGTAAGAAAGAAGCATATTATTAGCTAACTTTGCATCTGAATGCTATACTTTAAACATATTTTACCCTTATTATTTAGGAGGAATTACGAATGGCAATTACAAATGTAACAGATCAAACATTTTCAAGTGAAACGAACGAAGGCGTCGTACTAGTTGATTTTTGGGCACCTTGGTGCGGACCATGTAAAATGATCGCTCCAGTTCTTGAAGAACTTGATTCAGATATGGGAGATAAAGTGAAAATTGTTAAAGTTGATGTAGATGAAAATCAAGAAACAGCTGGAAAATTTGGTGTTATGAGCATCCCAACTTTACTAGTACTAAAAGATGGAGAAGTTGTTGATAAAGCCGTTGGCTATCAACCAAAAGAAGCTCTTGCTGAAGTTTTAAACAAGCATATTTAATCAGCTAAAGGATTGACAATTGTCAATCCTTTTTCATTGAAATAATTAACAAACGACGAACCCATAATAGCATGTTAAAATAGTATATATTCAATTCATAGGCAGTAATTCGCTTTTTTAATCTTTCGAATTAAAATCGGGAATTACTGCCTATCTACACGTTAGCAAAAAATGAAATAGGGAGTGTTCGCTAATGAGAGATCATATAAAAGAAAAGCTTGCACTTCTTCCGGATCAACCAGGCTGTTACATTATGAAGGACCGTCAGGGAACAGTCATTTATGTCGGGAAGGCAAAAGTGCTCAAAAACAGAGTGCGTTCCTATTTTACCGGATCTCATGATGGGAAAACATTGAGGCTTGTTAATGAGATAGTTGATTTTGAATATATCATTACATCTTCAAATTTAGAGGCCTTAATATTGGAATTGAATTTAATAAAGAAATATGATCCAAAATATAATGTCATGTTAAAAGATGATAAAACCTATCCGTTTATTAAAATTACAAATGAACGTCATCCGCGTCTTTTAGCAACTAGACAAGTAAAGAAAGATAAAGGGAAATATTTTGGACCCTATCCAAATGTTCAATCTGCACGTGAGACCATTAAGCTTTTAGACCGTTTATATCCGTTAAGAAAATGTTCTACTCTGCCTGATCGAGTATGTCTCTATTATCATATGGGCCAATGTTTAGCACCTTGTGTAAACGAAGTTTCTGAAGAAACGAATAGGCAAATGGTAGAGGGGATTACTAAATTTCTCAATGGGGGCTATAAAAGTATTAAAGAGGAACTCTCGATAAAAATGAACAAAGCAGCTGAAGAACTGGAGTTTGAGCGAGCAAAGGAATACAGGGATCAAATCCTTCATATCGAAGCTACAATGGAAAAACAAAAAATGACCTTAAATGATTTTGTGGATCGAGATGTTTTTGGATACGCCTATGATAAAGGGTGGATGTGTGTCCAAGTCTTTTTTATACGACAAGGAAAATTAATTGAACGGGATGTTTCCATGTTTCCAATTTACGATAGTCCCGAAGAAGAGTTCCTGACATTTTTAGGTCAATTTTATTCAAAATCGAATCATTTTCTTCCTAAGGAAATACTTTTACCAGATAGTATTGAATATGACTTAGTGGAACAGCTATTGGAAGTAACCACACTTCAACCAAAGCGTGGGAAAAAGAAAGACCTTATTTTATTGGCACATAAGAACGCGAAGATGGCTCTTAAAGAGAAGTTTCTTTTAATTGAAAGAGATGAAGAGCGAACAATAAAGGCTATTGAAAATTTAGGTGATAGACTCGGCATCCATACACCACACCGAATAGAGGCTTTTGATAATTCAAATATTCAAGGGACAGACCCTGTGTCCGCTATGGTTGTATTTGAAGATGGAAAGCCTGCTAAAAAACATTATCGAAAATATAAAATAAAAAGTGTACAAGGTCCAGATGATTATGATTCAATGCGAGAGGTAGTAAGAAGACGATATAGCCGTGTATTAAAAGAAGAGCTTCCATTACCAGATCTGATCATAATTGATGGGGGAAAAGGCCATTTATCTGCTGCTCAGGATGTGTTAGAAAATGAGCTAGGTCTAGATATCCCAGTTGCTGGATTAGTCAAGGATGATAAGCATCGAACATCAGAACTCATTATCGGATCACCTCCTGAGTTTATACAACTTGAAAGAAACAGCCAAGAATTTTACTTGCTGCAGAGAATTCAGGATGAAGTGCACCGTTTTGCCATTACCTTTCATCGTCAACTCCGAGGGAAGAATGCCTTTCAATCTATATTGGATGAAATACCGGGTGTTGGTGAACAGCGAAAGAAGGCATTACTAAAGCATTTTGGGTCTGTAAAAAAAATGAAGGAAGCAAGTGTGGAGGATTTTAAAGAAGCTGGTATGCCGGATAATATAGCTAAGAAAATCTTGGAACATTTAAATGAATAGAACTTCCATGGTAAGAGACTAAAAAGAATTCTTGCCATTTAATAGAATGTTTGATAAGATTTTATTAATTTGATATTGATCGTTAGTTTGTAAATGATGGTAGAGGTGCGGCCATTAAGAGTAGCCAGTTTGAGGGGAAATGGATTCCGATGACAGCTGGTGAAAGGAATGTTCGCCGAAGTGATAATTGCACCATTTGCTTTTATTGCTGGTTTTACATTTAAGAGATGTAAAATTGTCAAGAATCGATATGTTCTTGGAGAGCTATCTCATTGTATAAACGAAATTTTTCGTTTAATTAGCAATGGGATGTTTTTATGTCTCATTGCTTTTTTTTATACTATCCGAATCATATGGGTGATAGTATAGGAAAAACTAAGGCTTTCTCCATAGGACTTGGAGACAAGCCAAGTTTTTCAATTGTTTGCAATATGAGAAAAACATCTCTAGTATCCAATTCTTGCTCATTTATTAACGTCAATGTCTTATAAAAGGCAATAAACGATCATAAAAAAAACAACTGAAAGGTGAGATAGCGTTGGGTATTATAGTGCAAAAATTTGGCGGAACATCTGTTGGCTCCGTTGATAGAATAGTAAATGTCGCCAATCGTGTCATTCAAGAAAAAGAAGCTGGAAATGATGTAGTCGTTGTCGTTTCAGCAATGGGAAAATCTACAGATGAACTAGTAAATTTAGCAGAACAATTAACTTCAAAGCCAAGTAAGAGAGAAATGGATATGTTATTAACAACAGGAGAACAGGTGACAATTTCGTTGCTTTCCATGGCTTTAATTGAAAAGGGATATAATGCCATTTCGTTTACAGGCTGGCAGGCTGGTATAGAAACAGAAGCGACACATGGAAATGCCAGAATAACTAATATAAAAACAGATCAGCTAAAAAATGAATTAGGTAACGGCAAAATTGTGGTTGTTGCAGGGTTTCAAGGTGTATCCATTGATCAACAAATTACTACATTAGGAAGAGGTGGTTCTGATACGACGGCTGTTGCTCTTGCTGCATCTTTAGGTGCGGATAAATGCGATATTTATACGGATGTGACAGGGGTATTCACAACTGATCCTCGTTTTGTAAAGGGTGCTAGAAAATTAGAAGCAATATCCTATGATGAGATGTTAGAACTAGCGAATTTAGGAGCTGGAGTGTTACATCCACGAGCAGTTGAATTCGCAAAGAACTATAATGTGCCGCTAGAGGTAAGATCAAGTATGGAAAATGAGCGTGGGACAATGATCGAGGAGGAAACAGATATGGAGCAAAATTTAATTGTAAGAGGAATTGCGTTTGAAGATCAAGTGACAAGAGTATCGGTAATCGGGTTACCTAATGAATTAACAACATTGTCCACAATTTTTACTACGTTAGCTAAAAATGGTCTAAACGTTGACATTATCATTCAAAATACAACAAGTGATAACAAAACAACTATTTCATTTTCAGTTAAAACAGGTGATTTAGAGGATACACTACATGTTTTAGAGCAACATAAGAATGAGTTGAAATACGAACGCATTGAATCTGAATGTGGCTTAGCGAAAGTATCAATCGTAGGGTCTGGAATGGTTTCAAATCCAGGAGTAGCAGCAGAAATGTTTGAAGTATTAGCTAAAGAAGGCATAGAAGTAAAAATGGTTAGTACATCTGAAATAAAAGTATCAACGGTTATTTCTCAAGAACATATGGTACCCGCGGTTGATATTCTTCACACTGCATTTGAACTATCCAATACAGCTGCCAAAGTTTAAAAGTTGTAGGGGGATCTCCCCCTAACAACTTACTTTTTACTTCTTTTTCCGAGTGGAGCTTCTTCAAGTACATCTTTATGGTCCCACTTTACTGTAAACACAACTTTATTAGCACGTTTTTTCACTTGCTCATAAGTCTCAGTAATATGATTGTTCATCATTTGGAGTTGTTCAGCAATGAATCCTGCTTCTAGTTGAAATGTAAATTCGTTTGCTTTTTTAAAACGGATTGAAATAAGCTCTCCGCTTAGCTCGAATTCCATTTCATTTTTTTTGTTATGAAGTAAAACTAGTTTTCCCCAACCGGCAATCTCGAAGAAATTTGAGAGTTCTTCAAGAGAAGTGACAGGGTATTTGCGTGCCAAGCCTTTTCCTGCCCAATAAAGCATTTGAGGATAGTCTTGACCGAGCAAATCTGGAATTAACACTTCTCTTAATAATTCGAATCCAAAAGCCGGTAATTGAATATGTTCTAATTCATCGGTTTTAAGTACAACTGATTGTTTGTTCACGGTATTCCCCTCTTTCTCATTAATATTATATATCAACACCCAGGTTAAACACATGTAATATTAAGCAAAATTTGATAACATCGTTCAAATGTTCTAGTCATAAACACTGATTTTTTGAAAATAAACGACAAAAGTTGGTTATCAAGATTTAATGTATATTGATAAAATAAAATATGAGGAATTTCAGTTGTCGAAAAATTATAATTTATGAACGCGTTTTCTTGACGCTCTTTCTTTAAGGGAGTAAAATGTACTTGTTACATTTATCTCAATTAATCAGACAGTATAAATTCATAGACTGTCAGTTTCATACTAGTAATTTTTACTGATCATAATAAAGTGACCATTATTATGAAAAGTAAATTTTATTAGGAAAGGATTAATTAGATAAGAATAGAGTTTTTAACAAAAGTGAGCGCATTATTGATACTAGGGGGTAAGTTTTATGGCTGGAAACCGAGAGTTTATTAATCGTAGACTGCACTCATTATTAGGAGTCATTCCGGTAGGGATCTTTTTGATTCAACATCTTATTGTCAATCATTTTGCCACAAGAGGTGCAGAAGCTTTTAACCAAGCAGCACATTTTATGGAAATGTTGCCATTTAGGTATGTTTTAGAGATCGTCATTATTTTCCTTCCAATTTTATACCATGCGATTTACGGAGTTTATATTGCTTTTACAGCAAAAAACAATGTAAGTAATTATGGTTATCTTCGAAATTGGTTGTTTATGCTACAGCGTGTTACAGGGATTATTACATTTATTTTTATCGCTTGGCATGTTTGGGAAACGAGAATTGCTGCGGCACTTGGAGCAGAAGTGAATTATGACATGATGGCTTCGATTTTAAGTAGTCCATTTATGCTTGTTTTCTATTTAGTAGGTGTCATTTCGACTGTGTTCCACTTTGCTAACGGTTTATGGTCATTTGCAGTAAGTTGGGGAATTACCGTTACTCCTCGCTCACAAGTCATTTCTACATATGTTACGCTAGCGATCTTTTTAGCGCTTTCATTTGTGGGTGTTCGTGCAATTTTTGCATTCGTCTAATCCAGTAATAGCTATTAAAGGGAGTGGGCTTAATGAGTAAAAATAAAATCATCGTTGTCGGAGGCGGACTAGCCGGTTTAATGGCTACAATTAAAGCTGCTGAAGCCGGCGTTCAAGTAGACCTTTTTTCATTGGTTCCTGTTAAACGTTCACACTCGGTGTGTGCACAAGGTGGAATTAATGGAGCAGTTAATACAAAAGGTGAGGGAGACTCACCATGGGAACATTTTGATGATACAGTTTATGGTGGGGATTTCTTAGCCAATCAACCACCGGTTAAAGCAATGACAGAGGCAGCACCTGCTATCATTCACCTATTAGACCGAATGGGTGTTATGTTTAACCGTACCCCGGAAGGATTGTTAGACTTCAGACGTTTTGGTGGTACTCAACATCACCGAACAGCATTTGCTGGTGCTACAACAGGGCAACAATTACTTTATGCATTAGATGAGCAAGTAAGACGTTACGAGGTTGCTGGTCTAGTAACAAAGTATGAAGGTTGGGAATTTTTAGGTGCGGTAATTGATGATGATCAGGTTTGTCGAGGAATTACAGCACAAAATCTTACATCAATGCAAATAGAATCTTTCCGATCAGATGCGGTGATTATGGCTACGGGCGGTCCTGGAATTATCTTTGGTAAATCTACTAACTCAGTTATCAATACGGGATCTGCAGCATCTATTGTCTATCAACAAGGTGTTTATTATGCGAATGGTGAATTTATTCAAATCCATCCAACTGCAATTCCAGGAGATGATAAGCTTCGTTTAATGAGTGAATCAGCTCGTGGTGAAGGTGGACGAGTATGGACATATAAAGATGGTAAACCATGGTATTTCCTTGAAGAAAAATACCCGGCATACGGTAACCTTGTTCCTCGTGATATTGCAACACGTGAGATTTTTGATGTTTGTGTTGAGCAAAAACTAGGTATCAATGGTGAGAACATGGTATACCTTGATTTATCTCATAAAGATCCTAAGGAACTTGATATTAAACTTGGCGGTATTATTGAAATCTATGAAAAATTCATGGGTGATGACCCTCGTAAAGTTCCGATGAAAATTTTCCCTGCAGTTCACTACTCTATGGGTGGCCTATGGGTTGATTATGATCAAATGACAAATATTCCTGGTCTTTTTGCAGCAGGTGAATGTGATTACTCTATGCACGGGGCCAACCGTCTAGGTGCAAACTCGTTGCTATCCGCTATATACGGAGGAATGGTTGCCGGACCTAACGCTGTTAAGTATATTAATGGCTTAGAAAAGAGTGCAGAAGATCTATCTTCAACTCTGTTTGAAGGCTATGTGAAACAGGAAGAAGAAAAGTGGAACAATATTATGAGCTTAGATGGTAACGAAAATGCTTATATTCTCCATAAAGAATTAGGTGAATGGATGACAGATAACGTTACTGTCGTTAGACACAATGATAAGCTGTTAAAAACAGATGAAAAGATTCAAGAACTTATCGAGAGATTTGATAAAATTAATATTAATGATACAGCTAAGTGGAGTAACCAAGGGGCAGCATTCACACGTCAATTGAAAAATATGCTGCAACTATCTCGTGTTGTTACACTTGGAGCGTATAACCGTAATGAAAGCCGCGGTGCACACTACAAGCCTGAATTCCCAGATCGAAATGATGAGGATTGGTTAAAAACAACGATGGCGAAATATACAGGTGATCGAACTGCACCTGAATTCCACTATGATGATGTAGATGTCTCATTAATCAAACCGAGAAAACGTGACTATTCAAAAAGTAAAAAGGGGGATAAATAATGAGCGAGAATAAAGTTGTTCAATTTATTATTACTCGACAAGAATCACCTGAAGCAACCCCTTATCAGGAGAAATTTGAAATACCTTACCGACCTAACATGAACGTTATTTCTGCGTTAATGGAAATCAGACGTAATCCTGTAAATGCTGATGGAAAGCAAACGACACCAATCAATTGGGATATGAACTGTTTAGAGGAAGTTTGCGGAGCATGTTCGATGGTGATTAATGGAAAACCGCGTCAATCATGTACTGCTTTAGTTGATCAGCTTGAACAACCAATTCGTCTTGAGCCAATGCGTACATTCCCAGTTGTTCGTGATTTGCAAGTTGACCGTAAACGTATGTTTGATTCATTAAAGAAAGTTAAAGCGTGGATACCTGTAGACGGTACGTACGATTTAGGACCGGGGCCGCGCATGCCGGAGAAAAAACGTCAATGGGCTTATGAGCTATCAAAATGTATGACATGTGGTGTATGCTTAGAAGCATGTCCTAATGTAAATAGTAAATCAAATTTTATTGGACCAGCTCCGTTATCTCAAGTGCGTCTATTTAATGCACATCCAACTGGTGAAATGAATCGATCAGAACGACTTGAAGCCATTATGGGAGATGGCGGTTTAGCAAACTGTGGTAATTCACAAAACTGTGTTCAATCTTGTCCAAAAGGTATTCCTTTGACAACATCAATTGCAGCACTAAACCGTGATACTGCGATCCAATCCTTCCGTAATTTCTTCGGAAGTGATCAGGTATAAGAATTGATGGAAGAGACTGACTTATAAATAGTTAGTCTCTTTTTTTGTAAAGCACGTTTCTAAAGGACTGTTGTTTTTTTAGTTGTTTGAACATAACTGATTATGTTCATTTGTGCGGATGGTGCGAGACTCCTATGGGAATAGCGGGACAGGTGAGACCCTACTTAAGATGAACATCCTGGAGCGGCAATCAGCCACCCTAGCACTTTTTACACAGCTACAAACTTTGTTAATATTGCCATCTGTAAGTACAAGTCGAAAGGATGAGTGTGATGAAAAAAGTTTCATTTATTGAAAATTTTAATGAAGAGTATAAAAACAGCTTTTCGTTTTCACATCAAATAAAAATAAGATTTTCTGAAACAGATATGTTTGGACACATGAACAATACGGCTCCTTTTACATACTTTGAAGAAGGAAGGATAGAATTTTTTAAAAGCAATGGATTGATGCAAAAATGGTTACATCCAAAAGGAGACACAATTCCGGTTGTAGCAGATCTACAATGTGACTTCTTACATCAGGCCTATTTTGATGAAATGATCACATTGAATGTCAAAATTAATCGAGTAGGAACATCGTCCGTTGAATTACATTATTTAGGGATAAATGAACAGGGAGAGAGTCTTTTTGTAGGCCGAGGAACAGTCGTACAAATATCCAAGTAAGTGTTCCATGGTCAGAAGACGAAAAAGAATGCTTAATGGAGATAGAATCAATGACTCCATAAAAATGGACGTAGTCAAACATCTTTTCAGTATAGATTGTGTCACAGTGCCTCAAGGTTTCACATAGTATATGTTGACTAAATATATACCCATCCGTTAGACCAGCTCTCACCTTAGCAAGGAGGGTTACAATACTTGAAAGAGAAAGAGTTTCAATCAAAGCCACTACTCACGAAAAGAGAGAGAGAAGTATTCGAATTGTTAGTGCAAGATAAAACAACGAAAGAGATTGCTAGCGAGCTCTTTATAAGTGAAAAAACGGTTCGAAATCATATCTCGAATGCGATGCAAAAGCTTGGTGTTAAGGGACGCTCTCAAGCGGTTGTTGAGCTCCTTCGAATGGGTGAACTCGAGCTCTAACCAATACCGGCTCTCCTTATTATGAAGGAAGCCGGTTATTCATTCACGTAAAAAATTTATAAATTGACAGCAAAAATATGTTTTGATGCAGGTGTATGTTAAGTATGAAGTAAGTGCTCCGACTTCACAGTTTTACGAGCTCGCCAATTGGCGAGTTTTTTTATTTGCTTAGGACACTAATAAAATACATCGATTGTGGATAAGTGCTTCGGCATCCAGCTCCGAAGCACAGGACGTTGCGTTTTTGACTTCACTAGGGTCTAGCCAATTTATAATTGAAGGCGAAGAACGCCATCTCATTAAATCGTCTTATTTGCCCTAGGCTGATCAAGGTGCTTGCGCTTTTGTTTATGCTATATGTTAAAAATATCAAACTTGCAATTTAAGAAAAAAACAAGGAAAATAAATATTGGTATGTAGAATCACTTAAATAGTGTCTATAAGAATAAGGTGAGCGAGGTTGAAAGGTGAACAGCATAAATCAAACAAATGATCGAAAACGAACAGTAGCTGATCTTGAAAAGGCGCTTCGTCATATATCAGGAATTATTAAACAAAAGGGTCGAGAAATATTAAATGACTATCATATAACCCCTCCACAGTTTGTTGCCCTGCAATGGTTATGGGAAAATGGAGACTTAACAATTGGAGAACTTTCTACTAAAATGTTTTTAGCATGCAGTACAACAACAGATTTAATTGATCGTATGGAGAAGAGTAAGCTTGTAATAAGAGTAAAAGATCCTCAAGATCGAAGAGTAGTAAGAATTCACTTGTTAGATGAGGGAGAACGAATTATTGAAGAAGTGATTCAGAAAAGGCAACATTACTTGAATGATATGATTGTAAATTTCGATCAAGAAGAATTGCATGCATTGGAAAAATCTTTAATGAAACTACAACAAGAAATGAGTTAAGAATGAGGCGATGTTTTGAAAAGACCGATCGGTGTCATTGATTCTGGAGTAGGCGGACTAACTGTCGCAAAGGAAATCATGAGACAATTACCAAAGGAAGAGATCATCTATTTAGGTGATACAGCTCGCTGCCCATATGGACCGCGTCCAGCTGAAGAAGTTCGAAAGTTTACATGGGAAATGACGAAATATTTACTTGAAAATCATCACATTAAGATGCTTGTTATTGCATGCAATACAGCGACAGCAATAGCTTTGCAAGAAATTCAAGATACTGTCGATATCCCGGTTATTGGTGTTATTTTCCCCGGTGCGAGAACCGCTGTAAAGGTTACAAAGAATGATCATATCGGAGTTATTGGTACACTTAACACAATAAAAAGCTCTGCTTATGAAACTGCACTTAAAACACTTAATAATTGCCTAACTGTTGAAAGTTTAGCATGTCCGAAATTTGTCCCTTTAGTAGAAAGCGGGGAATATGAAGGGGAGGAAGCGAGAGCAATTGTAGAGGAAGCTCTAGCGCCTTTTAAAGATAGTAAAATTGATACATTAATTTTAGGGTGTACACATTATCCTATTCTTCAAAACCAAATTGAGGAATTCATGGGACAAGCAGTGAAAATTATTTGTTCTGGTGATGAAACTGCTCGTGAGGTAAGTACAATTTTATCATTTAATAAAACACTAAATCAGTCGTCAGGAAAAAAACAGCACCTTTTTCTGACAACAGGCCCAAAGCAGTTATTTGAAAAAATAGCTACTAAATGGTTTGAACAACCGATTCAATTTGTTGAATCTATTACTTTGGATGGAATGAAATAAACATAAAACACAGTGAGTATGCTTCACTGTGTTTTTCATGTTTTTTGATAGGCTCATTGTAATTGTTAAATCTCTCTTTGAAAAATAAGTTTGTACAAAAAGTCGGTCTAAAATGGAGAATAGCTCGTATACATAGTAGTACAAACTGCCTTTGGAGGGATTATAATGTCTAAATACAACAAACAGATTGCAGTTACTGTACTCGCATCATCATTGCTCCTTTCTGGTTGTGGATTGTTCAATGCAGAAGAAGCAACAAAGGAAATTGATCCGCCACAAGATGTAAAGATTACAGAAGAGGGTGCAGGAGCAGAAACTGAAAATGGTGTGGAAGATGTAAAAGCTGATCAAGCTGAGGAAACCATTACTAGCCAACTTTATTTAATTGATAAGAGTGGTTTAGTCGTTCCTTATTCAATGAATCTACCAAAAACAGATAGTGTTGCTAAACAATCGCTAGAGTATTTAGTTGAGGGTGGACCAGTATCTAATATGCTCCCTAATGGCTTTAAAGCTGTTTTACCGCCAGATACTCAAGTTCTTGGTGTAAATATTAAGGAAGATGGCACAGCGATTGCAGACTTCTCTAAAGAATTTAATAACTATAAAAAAGAGGACGAAGCTAAAATTCTCCAAGCCATTACATGGACTTTAACACAATTTGATAATGTGGAAAAAGTAAAAATTTGGGTGAATGGACATGAACAGAAGGAAATGCCAGTCAACAGTACGCCAATCCAAGATGGTGTGAGCAGAGAAGACGGAATTAATCATGATTCGACTGATGTTGTAGATATCACAAATACAAAGCCTTTAACGGTATATTACATGGCTGAGTCAGATGGTCAAAAATATTATGTTCCAGTAACAAAGCGTATTAGCAATGAGGAAACAGATCCAATCGTTTCAGCTGTTAATGAACTTGCAGAAGGCCCGTCTCCTTCATTAGGGCTAATGAGTGACTTCCAAGAAGGGGTAGAATTGGTAAGTGCACCGAAATATGAAGATGGGAAAGTAACATTGGATTTCAACGAATCTATATTTGGTAGTTTTGATGAAGAACAAAAAATAATTTCTTCTGATGTCCTCAATACTTTAGTCTTAACATTAACAGAACAAGAAGGCATTGAAAGTGTGGCTGTGACAGTTAATGGAAAGGCTGAGTTAATAAATGAAAACGGTGAAAAATTGACAGAGCCTGTTACTAGACCATCTAAAGTGAATACAGGTAGTTTTTAATCACAGGTTTTTGATATACTATATGATGGGTATAGGGAGGTATGCTTATAACAAAGCTACCTCTTATTTATTGTTTACAAAAGTTTCATTGGAGGGAAAAAGTAATGAGACATGATGAACGTAAAGCAGATCAATTAAGAAAAGTTGAAATCATAAAGGACTTTGTTATTCATCCTGAAGGTTCTGTTTTAATCACGGTTGGCAATACAAAGGTTATTTGTAATGCAAGTGTAGAAGATCGTGTACCACCATTTATGAGAGGTGAGGGGAAGGGATGGATTACGGCTGAGTATGCCATGTTACCTAGAGCAACAGAGCAACGCACGATAAGAGAATCATCAAAAGGTAAAATTACTGGTCGAACAATGGAAATCCAGCGTCTGATTGGTAGAGCATTAAGGGCAGTAGTAAACTTAAATGACCTAGGTGAAAGAACGATTTGGATTGATTGTGATGTTATTCAGGCAGATGGAGGAACAAGAACTGCATCTATTACAGGAGCATTTGTTGCAATGGTAATCGCTCTAGAAAAACTTATGAAAGCTGGAAAAATTAAATCATTGCCAATAACAGGATTTCTTGCAGCTGTATCTGTAGGGGTAGATTCTGAGCAGGGAGAAATTTTAGATCTTAATTACATAGAAGATTCTAGTGCATTAGTTGATATGAATGTAATCATGACATCAACGGGTCAACTTGTTGAAGTTCAAGGAACTGGCGAGGAAGCTACATTCACGAGGAATGAACTAAACAGTATGTTAGATTTGGCGGAAAAAGGAATCAAAGCGCTAATTGAACATCAAAAAGAAGTGCTTGGGGATATTTCTTTGTTGATCGAGGAAAATGAGAAAAAGCAGGTTATGTCAAAGTGAAAAATATCATAATCGCAACTAAAAACAAAGGAAAGGTAAGAGAGTTTGAAGCTATGCTTGCTCCTTTAGGATATCAAGTTCAATCACTTTTAGATTTTCCTGCTTCAATCGATGTTGAGGAAACAGGTCAGACCTTCGAAGAAAATGCTATACTAAAAGCGGAAGCTATATCCAAGGAGTTTCAGCTTATGACAATCGCTGATGATTCCGGGTTGGAAATTGATTTTTTAAATGGTGAGCCAGGGGTCTTTTCAGCTAGATATGCGGGTCCTGAGAAGGATGATCAAGCAAATATAGAAAAAGTACTAGAAAAGCTTGAGAATGTAGAAATGGGGCAACGACAAGCTAGGTTTGTTTGTGCTTTAGCCATTTCAATACCAGGAAAACAAACCAAAACTGTTATTGGTACCTGTGAAGGCTATATCGCTTATGAGAGAAAAGGTCAGGGCGGATTTGGCTATGATCCTATTTTTTGCATAGATGATAAAGGAAAAACAATGGCCGAGTTATCAAAGGAAGATAAAAATAAAATCAGCCATAGGGCCGATGCAATTAGGAAAATAAAAGAATTATTGAAATGAATCTAAAATGGAGCGAAGGTTGCATGAAGATTTTAATAATGAGTGATAGTCATGGGTTGACCTCAGAAATTCTAGAGATTAAAAATAGACATCAGGGCGAGGTAGACCTGATGTTGCATTGTGGTGATTCTGAGTTGCCAAATGATTGTAAAGAGCTAAGCGGTTTTAAAGGAGTAAAAGGAAATTGTGATTTTGGAACAAGCTTACCAAATGAAATCATTGAAGATATAAATGGGACAACTATATATATGACACATGGACATTTATATAATGTGAAAATGTCTCTCATGAGTTTAAAATATCGAGCGATTGAAACGAATGCAAAGATAGCATGTTTCGGGCATTCACATATTGCAAATGCTGAAATGATTGATGGAGTTTTGTTCATAAACCCTGGTAGTATTAGACTTCCGGTGCTGCGAAGACAGAAGACATATGCTATACTAGAGTTAGAGAACAAACGTGCAAATGTTACGTTTTTTGAAGTGGAAGGCAATATTGTTGATGAACTTTCGAAAGAGTTTTTATTAAAATGAGGGAGAATTTCTCCCTCTATATAAAAAAATGATAAAAACTGTTGACTTTTATATTAACCAGAAATATAATAATAAATGTCGCTGCCACTAATAGTGGGGATTTAAGGCAAAGCTTAACTAATACATTGTCCCAGTAGCTCAGCTGGATAGAGCAACGGCCTTCTAAGCCGTCGGTCGGGAGTTCGAATCTCTCCTGGGACGCCATTGATTTAATACATATACCTTCCATCAAAGATGGAAGGTTTTTTGTTGAACCAACAGTGAATAGACAATATTAGAAAAAATAGATTTACTTCTAAGAAATTACATTTCTAAAAAATATGTTAGGATATCTTACGTATTTGTTTCATAAGCGAAAAAATGGTTGTAAGATTGTTCCTAAGCAGTCAAAATAAAATTCCTCTTAAAAAATTTCTACATAAAAGCTCCTTTATCATAAATTTCCACATGTGCGGATTTTTAAAAAATTCACAAATTTTTTTGAAAATAGCCTTTCCAATTATATCAACGATGTAAGCGTATACAAGTAAAAAGAGTAATCTAAATTATCAAATAATTCTTGAAACACTGTTGACACTTAGATTTATTGAGCGTAATATAAGTTCAAATAAAAGTTACACGAACATTTGAAAAAGTATAGAAAATTCAAATTAATATGATCGTTTTTCTTTACAGATATAATGTTCAGTGGTTTAATTTTTGAACTTTTTAAAGAAAGGCGTGCTCTTATGGGTGACCAGTGGATCTTTCTTAATGATGATTTTGTAAAGAAAGAAGATGCAAAGATATCAGTTTATGATCACGGATTTTTATACGGTGATGGAGTATTTGAAGGTATTCGAGTTTACAGTGGAAATATCTTCAGGATGAAAGAGCATATGGATCGATTATATCAATCGGCAAAGTCAATTATGCTAACCATTCCATACTCTCAAGATGAACTAACTGAATTAGTCGTTGAAACTGTGAAAAAAAACGGTTTGAGCGATGCATACATTCGATTAGTTGTCTCAAGAGGAACTGGTGACCTAGGGTTAGATCCTTATAATTGTAAACGAGCAAATACAGTCATTATCGTTGAACCTCTATCAATATTTCCAAAGCACTTGTATGATACAGGTATTGATATTGTGACGGTGGCGACGAGGAGAAACAGACCGGATGTGTTAAGTCCAAAGGTGAAATCGCTAAACTATTTAAACAATGTGTTAGTTAAACTCGAAGCACATTTAGCTAATGTGAGTGAAGCTTTAATGCTGAATGATCAAGGTTATGTTGCAGAAGGTTCTGCTGACAATATTTTCATCCTGAAAAATGGGAAGTTATTAACTCCCCCTGGATATATAGGAGCTCTAGAAGGCATTACAAGAAATGCCATTATTGATATAGCTACTGAAATGGGTTATGAAGTACGTGAGGAGCCATTTACTCGTCACGATGTATATACAGCTGAAGAGGTTTTCTTAACCGGTACTGCGGCAGAGGTTATTGCAGTTGTTAAAGTAGATGGACGCACGATAGGAACTGGTGTTCCTGGTGAGGAAACCAAGAAGCTTCTAGAAGCTTTTCGTAAGAAAGTAGTTGAGGAAGGCGTCAAGGTAGAGAATATACCTGAAAGTCTTCATGTAAGCTAAGCAATTGCATATAGTAAAACGGTGAAGAGGAAAAGTAGTTTTTGGTAAAATATCTACAGAGAACCGGGGTAGCTGGAAGCCGGTGATATTCCCTTAAATGAACTCGCCTCTGAGTGTTAATCCGAAATTTAGTAGGATTAGCCGAGTCCCATTCTTCGGTACTCGTTATCAAAGTGAACAGTTGTCTGTTCGTAAGGTGGTCAAATATGACCATGAAGAAGGGTGGTACCGCGAAAAAGTTTATTAACCTTTTCGCCCCTTTGGCACACGATTTTTATGTGGAGTCTTATGAGGGGTGGGAAGGTTTTTTATATGCTGAATTAATTGAATTTTTCCAAAATACAAAGGGCTGGATGCCAAAGAAAGGGAGGAAAGAAAATGAGTACAAATGTACAGTTGAATAGCTCAACTGCCAAATGTACAAACACAATGTCGGGGTCACAAATGCTTATCGAATCTTTAAAGCAGGAAAAAGTCGAAGTGATTTTTGGATACCCGGGTGGTGCTGTATTACCAATCTATGATAGCTTATATGATTCTGGTTTATTTCATGTTCTAACTCGCCATGAGCAAGGTGGTATTCATGCTGCTGAAGGTTATGCGCGAGTTTCGGGAAAACCAGGAGTTGTGATTGCTACATCTGGACCAGGTGCAACAAATTTAGTAACAGGTTTAGCAGATGCGATGATTGATTCACTGCCATTGGTTGTATTTACAGGCCAAGTAGCATCTTCTGTGATTGGGTCTGATGCATTCCAAGAAGCGGATATTTTAGGCATTACAACACCAATTACAAAGCATAATTACCAAGTACGTGAAGTTAGTGATCTTCCAAGAATTATTAAAGAGGCTTTTCATATTGCTACTACTGGAAGACCAGGTCCAGTGCTAATTGATATTCCTAAAGATATCGCTACGATTGAAGGAGATTTCTCCTATGAAATAGAGGTTAACCTTCCGGGATATCAACCAACAAATGAGCCGAATTACCTTCAAATTCGAAAATTGGTTGAGGCTGTAAGTCGAGCAAAAAAACCTGTTATTTTAGCTGGGGCAGGTGTTTTACATGCAAACGGCTCAGAGGAATTAAGACAATATGTAGAACAACAACAAATTCCTGTTGCAAATACGCTTCTTGGTTTAGGTGGATTTCCATCAGATCATCCATTGTTCTTAGGAATGGCAGGAATGCATGGAACTTATACAGCAAACATGGCCCTCTATGATTGCGATTTATTAATCAGTGTTGGTGCTAGATTTGATGATCGTGTAACAGGAAATTTACAGCATTTTGCTAAAAAGGCAACAATTGCTCATATTGATATTGATCCTGCAGAGATTGGGAAAAATGTCCCGACGCAAATTCCAATTGTGGGAGACGCTAAACTAGTGCTTCAACAATTATTGAAGCAAGATGGTAAACAAGGTGATAACAAAGCGTGGAATGAGCAATTGGCTTCTAATAAGAAAGAATATCCACTTGCTTATCAAGAAAGTGATGCAGAATTAAAGCCGCAACACATTTTGGAGCTTATCCACAAATGGACGAATGGGGAAGCTATTGTAACGACAGATGTTGGTCAGCATCAAATGTGGGCAGCACAATACTATAACTTTAATAATCCGAATAAATGGGTAACCTCTGGAGGACTTGGAACAATGGGCTTTGGTTTACCATCTGCCATTGGTGCCCAGTTAGCAGACCGTAATTCAACCGTTATTGCTGTATTAGGTGATGGTGGTTTTCAAATGACTCTTCAAGAGCTATCAGTTATTCATGAATTAAATCTCCCGATAAAAGTGGTTATTTTGAATAATGGAGCTCTTGGAATGGTAAGGCAGTGGCAAGAAATTTTCTATGAAGAACGTTACTCACATTCTAAATTTGTAACACAGCCAGATTTTGTGAAGCTGTCAGAAGCTTATGGGATTAACAGTGTTCGAATTGTGAATGAAGAGGGCTGGGAGGAAAAATTAAAGGCTGCTATTTTATCAGATGAGCCAGTTTTACTTGATATCCATGTTTGTAAAGATGAAAATGTGTATCCAATGGTTGCTCCAGGTAAAGGGTTACATGAAATGGTAGGTGTTAAGTTATGAAAAGAATCCTCTCATTAACAGTTTTAAACCAAACTGGGGTATTAAATAGAATCACAGGGTTGTTTACAAAAAGACATTACAACATTGAAAGCATTACAGTAGGTCATGCTGAAACAGAAGGAATTTCAAGAATGACCGTTGTTGTAAATGTTCAAGAGGAAAAAGAAGTAGAGCAAATCACAAAGCAATTAAATAAACAAATAGATGTACTAAAGGTAACTGATATTACTTCACAATCCATTGTATCGAGGGAACTGGCATTGATAAAAGTCATGTCAACACCTGCAACAAGAATGGAGATTCAAGGGCTTATCCAGCCGTTTAGAGCAACAGTCATTGATGTAAGTCGAGAAAGTGTTGTTGTGCAAGTGACGGGTGAGCCGGAGAAAATTGAAGTACTAATTGATCTTTTAAGACCTTATGGCATCAAAGAAATTGCTCGAACTGGTACAACTGCATTTACGCGTGGTACTCAAAGAACATCAAAAGAAGTTCCTATCTCAATCGTTTAATTCGTTTGTAATCTTACCTGATTAAGACAGGTTAAAAGATTCATATATAGCAAGAAACCTAATTTATTCTAAAAAATTTGAAGGAGAGATTATACATGACAACAGTATATTATAACGGAGACATTAATGAAGCAGTATTACAAGGGAAAAAAGTAGCGATCATCGGATATGGTTCACAAGGTCACGCACATGCACTTAACTTAAAGGAAAGCGGAGTTGACGTTGTAGTTGGTGTACGTCAAGGAGGTTCTTTCAACAAAGCAGTAGAAGATGGTCACCATGTTGTTTCTGTTGCAGAAGCTGCTGAGCTTGGAGATTTAGTAATGGTATTGCTTCCAGATGAGCAACAAGCAAAAGTTTACGAAGAAGAAATCAAACCAGGCCTAGTAGCAGGTAATTCATTAGTATTCGCACATGGCTTTAACGTACATTTCAGCCAAATCGTACCACCTGCAGATGTTGATGTATTCTTAGTTGCACCAAAAGGACCAGGTCACTTGGTAAGAAGAACATATGAAGAAGGTGCTGGTGTACCTGCATTATTCGCTATCTACCAAGATGTAACAGGTCAAGCAAAAGATAAAGCATTAGCTTATGCTAAAGGTGTTGGATCTGCAAGAGCAGGGGTATTAGAAACTACATTTAAAGAAGAAACCGAAACTGATTTATTTGGTGAGCAAGCAGTACTTTGTGGAGGATTAACTTCACTTGTAAAGGCTGGATTTGAAACATTAGTAGAAGCAGGATACCAACCAGAAGTAGCATATTTTGAGTGCTTACACGAACTAAAATTAATCGTAGACTTAATGTATGAAGATGGTATGGCCGGAATGAGATATTCAATTTCTGATACAGCTCAATGGGGTGACTTTGTTTCAGGACCACGCGTTGTAGACGGTCGTTCTAAAGAAGCGATGAAAGAAGTTCTAAAAGATATCCAAACTGGTAAATTTGCAAAAGAATGGATTCTTGAAAACCAAGCAAATCGTCCACAATTTAACGCAATTAATAACAATGAAAATGAGCACCAAATCGAGGTTGTAGGTAAAAAACTACGTGCAATGATGCCGTTTGTAAAATCTAAACAAAAACAGAAAGAAGCGGTGAGTGTGAGTGCGAAAAATTAACCTCTTTGATACAACGCTCCGTGATGGTGAGCAATCTCCAGGTGTAAATCTTAGTGTGAAAGAAAAGCTTGAGATTGCAAGACAGCTAGAAAAACTCGGAATGGACGTTATTGAAGCAGGCTTTCCTGCTACATCAAAAGGTGATTTATTAGCAGTACAAGAGATTGCAAAAACAGTGAAAAATAGCTCAGTAACTGGCCTTGCCAGGTCAGTGAAAGGTGATATTGATGCAGCATGGGAGGCATTAAAATTTGCTGAAGAACCTAGATTGCATGTTTTCTTAGCTACTTCTCCAATTCATCGAGAATATAAATTAAAGAAAACAAAAGAACAGGTAATCAAAACAGCTGTTGATTCTGTCAAATATGCTGCACAATTTTTTCCAATTATCCAATGGTCAGCAGAGGATGCATGTCGTACTGAATTACCATACTTAGCAGAAATCGTTGAGAGGGTAATTGAAGCTGGTGCACACGTCATCAACATTCCTGATACAGTTGGCTATATTACACCGAAAGAATATGGAGAAATCTTTACTTATTTACGTGAAAATGTAAAAGGTATAGACGATATCATTTTATCAGCACACTGCCATGATGATTTGGGCATGGCAGTGGCTAACTCATTATCAGCCATTGAACATGGTGCAGGACAAATCGAAGGTACAGTAAACGGGATCGGTGAAAGAGCGGGAAATGCTGCACTTGAAGAAGTGGCGGTTGCTCTTCATATTAGAAGTGACTATTATCAGGCGAAAACAGGCTTGTATTTAAAAGAAACAAAGCGTACAAGTGATTTAATTAGCAGTTTAACAGGTATGGTTGTACCTGGTAATAAAGCAGTAGTAGGAAGAAATGCATTTGCTCATGAATCAGGAATACACCAAGACGGTGTTTTGAAAGAAAAAACAACCTATGAAATTATATCACCCGAGCTTGTAGGTGTATCTGCAAATTCAATGGTTCTTGGTAAACATTCTGGACGACACGCTTTCAAGAAAAGATTACAAGAACTAGGATTTGAAATCTCTGATGAAGAAGTTAATAAATTATTCGTAGCTTTCAAAGAATTAACAGAGAAGAAGAAAGAAATTTCTGATGATGATTTAAAAGCACTTTTAATTGAAGAAAAAGTAGCAAGCAAGGAAGCTGCGTTTGAATTGAAATCGTTACAGGTTCAATATGGTACAGTACAAATTCCGACTGCCACGATTACATTATTGAATTCTGAAAACGAGCTTATTCAAGAAGCTGCTACTGGAGCAGGAAGTGTTGAAGCAATATACAATACTCTGGAAAGATGTGTTGGTAAATCAATTAACTTAATTGATTACCGAATTCAATCAAACAGTGGCGGTAGAGATGCATTGGCACAAGTATATGTCAAAATTAAAATTGGTGAGAGTGAAGCTAGCGGAAGAGGTATGGCGCATGATGTATTAGAGGCATCAGCTAAAGCCTATATCAATGCGGTTAATCGTATCTCATTACTCTCAGATATTCCTGCATTATCTTTAGAAGCAAGTCTACAAAATTAAACAACCTAATGGTGAAGGGGGATAGAACATGAAAAAAACAATCACATTATTACCGGGTGATGGAATTGGAAAGGAAGTTGTAGATGTAACAGTGGAAATTTTAAAAGCTGTTGCTGAACATTTTAATCATCAATTCCAATTTAATTATGGTTTAATCGGTGGTGATGCCATTGATCAAAAGGGTAATCCACTACCACAAGAAACAATTGATATGTGTAAACAATCTGACGCTATTATTTTAGGGGCTGTTGGAGGGCCGAAATGGGATCAAAATCCTGTTGAGCTTCGTCCAGAACGTGGTCTTCTAGCCCTGCGTAAGGAATTAGACTTATTTGCTAACTTACGCCCGATTACTACATTTGAAAGTTTGTTAGATTCTTCCCCTTTGAAGAAGGAGTATGTTAATGGAGTAGATTTTGTTATCGTACGTGAACTAACAGGCGGTTTATATTTTGGTAAGCCAAGTGAGAGAGTTGTAAAAGATGGTGAAGATGCAGTTGTAGATACATTGTTCTATAAGAGACATGAAATCGAGCGCATTCTTGTTTCGGCTTTTGAGATTGCCGGGAAGCGACGTAAACACGTGACATCTGTTGATAAGGCAAATGTTCTAGAATCAAGTAGAGTGTGGCGTGAAGTAGCAGAAGAAGTGGCTGCTAGATATCCTGATGTAACATTAGAACATATGCTAGTTGACAATGCAGCAATGCAACTTATCCGATCACCACGTCAATTTGATGTTATCGTTACTGAAAACATGTTCGGAGACATTTTAAGTGACGAAGCATCAATGATTACAGGATCTTTAGGAATGTTATCATCTGCTAGTTTATCGTCAACAGGGTTGCATTTATATGAACCTGTTCATGGTTCTGCACCAGATATTGCTGGTAAAAACCTAGCAAATCCTGTTGCTACGATCCTCTCAGCGGCCATGATGCTTCGTCAATCCTTTGGTTTGGAAGAAGAAGCAAAGGCAATCGAAAAAGCAGTTGATAATGTCTTAAATTCAGGAGCCCGAACAGCGGACCTTGCAAATGGTGAAAAAGCTATTTCTACTAAGCAAATGGGTGAAGAAATTAAAAATGCATTATCAGATGACCATGCAATTTTAAATATTATGGAGGCTTACTCTTAAATCGATTAAGTAAGTTTGCTAGTATTGTTCTAATTATAGTGACCGAGCGAAAATATCTACACATTTTTGCAACGGGACCTGAGGGGTATGACAATTACTTTTGTCAGCCCCTCATTTTCCATCTTTTAAAGGAGGTTTATAACAATGAAGCCAAGAACGATCATAGAAAAGATCTATGACGAACATATCGTCCAACAAGAACAAGGAAAACCAGATCTTCTATATATCGACCTACATTTAATTCATGAAGTAACATCACCACAGGCTTTTGAAGGATTACGAGAGAAAAATCGTAAAGTAAGGAGACCAGACAGAACGTTTGCAACAATGGACCACAATGTTCCAACAGTTAATCGTTTTGTGATTAATGACGAGGTAGCGAAAAATCAAATTAGTGCTCTGGAACGTAATTGTAAGGAATTTGGTATTCGACTAGCTGACCTGCAAAGTGAAGATCAAGGGATTGTTCACGTTATTGGACCGGAACTAGGTTTAACTCTTCCAGGAAAAACAATCGTTTGTGGAGATAGCCATACTTCTACACATGGAGCATTTGGAGCAATTGCTTTTGGGATTGGGACTAGTGAGGTTGAACATGTGTTAGCAACCCAAACATTATGGAGACAGCGTCCAAAGACGTTAAATATTCACGTTCCAGGTAAGCTTCAAAAAGGAGTAACAGCTAAAGACGTCATTCTTGCTGTTATAGGTAAATACGGAGTTCGCTTTGGTACTGGCTATATTATCGAATATACAGGTGAAGTTATTGAAAGTCTATCAATGGATGAAAGAATGACAATCTGTAATATGTCAATTGAGGCTGGAGCTAGAGCCGGGCTTATTGCACCAGATGAAACAACATTCTCTTATATTAAAGGTAGAAAGTATGCACCTAAAGGAGAAGACTTTGATCGTGCAGTTGAATATTGGAAAACGTTAAAAACAGATGAAGGTGCGGAGTATGATAAAGTCATTACATTAAATGGAGAAGAGATTGCACCAATGGTTACTTGGGGAACAAATCCTGGTATGTCAGTAGGTGTTGATGAGAAAACTCCTGATTTAAATGACTTTCAAAATGCAGAAGAACTTGATGAAGCGAATCGTGCATATAGCTACATGGGGCTACAACCAAATACAAAGATTGAGGATATTTCAATCGAGCACGTTTTCATTGGATCTTGTACAAACTCACGCTTAACAGATCTTAGACAGGCAGCAGAGGTAATCAAAAGTCTAAAAGGACAAAAGGTTCCAGAAAATGTACGTGCGATTGTGGTACCGGGTTCTCAAAAGGTTAAGAAGGCGGCTGAAGAAGAAGGGTTAGATGTGATCTTTAAAGAGGCTGGCTTTGAATGGAGAGAATCAGGATGTAGTATGTGTTTAAGTATGAATAATGACGTTGTTCCAGAAGGAGAGCGTTGTGCTTCAACTTCAAACCGTAATTTCGAAGGAAGACAAGGTAAAGGGGCTAGAACACATCTAGTAAGCCCTGCGATGGCTGCAGCAGCAGCTTTACATGGACGATTTGTAGATGTCCGTCACATCCAAGAAAATGCAATGAGTTTATAAAAAATAAGTACAACTAAAAAATGAAACGGAAGCTAGACCAAGACTAGCTTTAAATCCCGGTCAAAACGTAATTAGGAGGGACAATATGCAACCTTTTACTACTCATACAGGCAAAGTGGCTGTATTAAATAGAGCAAATGTAGATACTGATCAAATTATTCCAAAGCAATTTTTAAAAAGAATAGAAAAAACAGGCTATGGCCGATTTGCATTTTTTGATTGGCGTTATTTAGCGGATGGTTCGGAAAATCCGGAATTTGAATTAAATCAAGAAAAAAGCAAAGGAGCTACAATCCTGCTTGCAGGTGAAAATTTTGGGTGTGGTTCATCACGTGAACATGCTCCATGGGCTCTTTCAGATTATGGGTTTAAAGTCATTCTAGCGCCATCTTATGCAGATATCTTTCACCAAAACTGTCTTAAAAACGGTCTGCTTCCAATCTCATTAGAGCAATCAGCTTTAGATGTTATTCGTGAGAAAACGGGTGATGACAATTATGTTTTAACGATTAATCTTAGTGAACAATTAATTATCGATAATCAAGGATTGTCAAAATCATTTGAAGTTGATCCTTATTGGAAAGATATGCTATTACATGGTAAAGATGAAATTGACTTAACATTAAATTATGATGAACAAATTAAACAGTTTGAAGAAAGAAGAGCGTCATTTTTATAATGATTGCTCTTTTTTATAGGCTGTTTTCGTACATATTGTTGCTATTAAATATGATTTTACAATTGATAGTGGAATGGAGCGGAAGAAACTTGACTCTTGTTGGAGATAGAGGAAGGGCCGAGGAGGCTCGGCTTATCTTGTGTCTTAAGCAAAATGGAACGAACCAGTTTTATATTTAATCAACAAAGTATGTGAAAACAGCCTTTTTAATTGAAAGGGTTGAATTCTAGTCGATTCCGTATTCGTTCAAGTCTAACTTGTTTTCCAAGTGTTGGATTGATACACTTGTATGCAAAGATAGGTTGCTGGAGTTGACCAAGAATGAAGCAGAAAAAAAACAATGTTGTACCATTTCCGAATTTAAAAGAACGTTATCTTGATAAAGGAATGGCTCTTTTAAAGGAAAAGAAATATCATGAAGCACTTGATATGTTTGCTGAAGCAAAGAATTTAAATGAAGACAAGGCAGAAATTCATTTAGGAATGGCTATATGTTTAATGGAACTTGGAGAATTAAGTGAGGCAAAAGACATCTGTAAAAAAATGCTCTTAGAAGATATTGGGCACTATTTTACTGTTCTGCAGGTCTATTTAACAATCTTAATTCAACTTCGAGAATATCAAGAAGTCCAGTCAACAATTGAAGCTGTTCTGGAAGAAAATCATCTTCCTTCAGAGAGTGCTGAACATTTTTATAAGTTATTAGAATTTAGTCGAAAAATGAATCAAAACAGTTCAGAGTTTATTGAAGAGGAAGAAGATGAAGAAAGTATTGAAACGCTGTATGTAGAGGATTTATTACAAGATCCGCAGAAACAGATGGGGTACATCCAATCATTAAGGGATCGTAATATAAGTAAGCACCTTAGTACACTAAGACTTCTTTTAGAAGGAAAAGAGGTGCATCCAACGATTAAATCAATGATCTTACATGTCATGATTGAGCATGAGCTTGAGAAGGAAGTAACGATCGAAAAGTTTGGGGAAACAATGACAGTTGTGCCTGCTGACTTAAAGGATCCAGCAGATGTACCCTTCGCAAAAGAAGTGTTAAATTATTTGGATGATACACTAGGTAATGAGAATCCTACACTTTTTGAAGCTGTGAAAGAGTTATGGATTAGACATTTATATGTTTTATATCCTTTTTTACCTCAGCCTAATGATGTGAAATTATGGGCGGCAGCTTTACATGTAGTTGGTTATTCTTTGCATGGGATTTCAATTGAAGATGAAGAAATTGAACAAATTTATGCTCAGCCATCAGCATCTTTACATGATGCCTGTGAAAAAATTTATAAAATAGAAGAAATTTCTTATTTTCAAATTTGAGCTATATGTTGAAAGGAATTCATTCTATGTTATAATAAAATGGTTGCAAAATAGTGATCATCGTCATTAAGGTCTTTTTTATTTTGGACAAATTGACCTTCTTTTTTATGCGAAATCCTAAGCATGTTTAGTATTCGGTTACTTTTACCGTACATAAAAACAGGTATATGTTGATGGACGTTTGTTTAAACTGTGACAATCAACCACAAATTACCTATCACTTATTCGCACAAATCACAATAGATCTTTGGAGGGACAGCAATTATGTCAGTTAAATGGGAAAAATTAGAAGGGAACGATGGCGTTCTTACGGTTGAAGTTTCTGCAGAGGACTTCTCTAAAGCACTTGATGAGGCATTTAAAAAGGTAGTAAAACAAGTATCCGTTCCTGGATTCCGTAAAGGGAAAATCCCTCGTGGAATGTTTGAACAACGTTTTGGTGTAGAATCTTTATACCAAGATGCATTAGATATCATTTTACCAACAGCTTATCCAAATGCGGTTGATGAAGCTGGAATTGAGCCGGTTGATCGTCCGGAAATCGATGTAGAACAAATCGAAAAAGGAAAAAGCTTAATCTTCACTGCAAAAGTTACAGTAAAGCCTGAAGTAAAATTAGGTGAATACAAAGGTCTAGAAGTTGAAAAATTAGACGATACTGTAACTGATGAAGATGTAGAAAACGAGTTAAAACAATTACAAGAGCGTCACGCTGAACTTGTTGTAAAAGAAGAAGGCGCAATTGAAAATGGTGATACTGCAGTAATCGACTTTGATGGGTATGTTGACGGTGAAGCATTTGAAGGCGGAGCAGCTGAAAACTATTCATTAGAAATTGGTTCAGGTTCTTTTATTCCAGGATTTGAAGAGCAACTAGTTGGATTAGAAGCAGGTGCAGAAAAAGACGTGGAAGTAACATTCCCTGAAGAATACCATGCTGAAAATCTTGCAGGTAAACCAGCAGTATTTAAAGTGAAAGTTCACGAAATTAAAACAAAAGAACTTCCTGCTTTAGATGATGAGTTTGCTAAAGATGTAAATGAAGAGGTTGAAACACTTGAAGAATTAAAATCTCAAACAAGAACTCGTCTTGAAGAAGCGAAAAAATCTGAAGCAGAAAATAACCTGCGTGATACTCTAGTAGAAAAAGCTGCTGAAGGTGTTGAGGTTGATATTCCTAAAGCATTAATTGACAATGAAATTTCTCGCATGATGCAAGAATTTGAACAACGTCTACAAATGCAAGGAATGAATCTTGAGTTATACTTCCAATTCTCTGGTCAAGATGAAGAGGCTTTAAAAGCTCAAATGAAAGATGACGCTGAGAAACGCGTGAAATATAACCTAACTCTTGAAGCAATTGCTAAAGCTGAAAACATCGAAGTGTCTGATGAAGATGTAGAAGCAGAATTAGCAAAAATGGCTGAAATGTACAACATGCCAGTTGAAAACATTAAACAAGCTTTAGGTGGAAACGCAGAAGGACTTAAAGAAGATTTAAAAGTTCGTAAAGCGATCGATTTTCTTGTAGAAAATAGCAAAGTTGTTGCATAATATAATAAAAGAACAAGGCGCGAGCAGATCGTGCCTTGTTTTATACAATCATGGTTTATTTATATTCCTTTGGGAATGATATAAGAAAGTCAATACATACATAAACATAAGTATAAAGCATTAGTCTATGGTGCAATCAATTTTAAGTGAATTTATTATTTGTAAGCTTTTTCAACTTGCTCAAGTGGTATTATTACCTGTTAAGGCTTAACTTATGGTAAAATGCAGTACATACTTTATTACAATTGTTTTTCTTTGGTCCATCTTCATCTACCTGTTTTCCTTCGGTGTTGATAAAAATAAATAAGGGTAAGATGGAATAGTGTATGAGATAAAGATATAAGGGGTGAAACAATGTTTAAATTTAACGATGAAAAAGGACAATTAAAATGTTCGTTTTGCGGAAAAACTCAAGATCAGGTTCGTAAGCTTGTAGCTGGACCTGGAGTCTATATATGTGATGAATGTATTGAGCTTTGTACTGAGATTGTCGAGGAAGAGTTAGGGACAGAGGAAGAAGTTGAATTTAAAGATGTTCCAAAGCCTAGAGAAATCCATGAGATCTTAGATGAATATGTAATTGGTCAAGACCAAGCGAAGAAATCCTTAGCTGTTGCAGTTTATAATCACTATAAACGTATTAACTCCAATAGCAAAATAGATGATGTTGAACTTTCAAAAAGTAATATTTCGATGATTGGACCAACTGGTAGTGGGAAAACATTATTAGCTCAGACATTAGCACGGATTTTAAATGTTCCATTTGCAATTGCTGATGCAACATCATTAACAGAAGCAGGGTATGTTGGTGAAGATGTAGAAAATATCTTACTCAAACTCATTCAAGCTGCAGATTATGATGTTGAAAAAGCTGAAAAAGGAATTATTTATATCGATGAAATTGATAAGGTTGCTCGTAAATCAGAGAACCCATCAATTACACGTGATGTATCTGGTGAAGGTGTTCAACAAGCACTTTTAAAAATTCTTGAGGGGACAGTTGCGAGCGTTCCTCCACAAGGTGGAAGAAAGCACCCGCATCAAGAATTTATTCAAATCGATACGACAAATATTTTATTTATTTGTGGTGGGGCATTTGATGGAATTGAGCAAATTATTAAGCGCCGTCTTGGACGAAAAGTAATTGGCTTTGGATCTGAAAACAAAAATGCTGATCTGGATAAAAAAGCATTGCTTTCCCAAGTATTGCCGGAAGACTTGCTGAAATTTGGTTTAATACCAGAATTTATTGGCCGTCTGCCTGTTATTGCAAGTTTAGAGCCATTAGACGAAGAGGCATTGGTTGAGATTTTAACAAAACCAAAAAATGCGCTTGTGAAGCAGTACCAAAAAATGCTTGATCTTGATGGTGTTGAACTTGAGTTCGAAGATGAGGCACTATTAGAAATTGCTAAAAAAGCAATTGAAAGAAAAACAGGTGCACGTGGTCTAAGATCTATCATTGAAGGCATTATGCTTGATATGATGTTTGACCTTCCATCACGAGAAGACATTGTGAAGGCTATTATCACAGCTGAAACTGTTTTAGGAAACACACCGCCTAAGCTTGTTTTAAGCGATGGAACTGTCATTCAAGAAGATAAAAAAACATCAGCTTAATATAATCAAAAAAAGGAAGCCGTATTTTTCGGCTTCCTTTTTTGTACGACAAAATGCATTAACATTTATGTTCAAAGAACCTAATGATCAAGCTAAGTTTTTTATTTATGGAGCATTAGCTCAAAACTTTCCCTTCGTGCATGTTTATTCCAAAGAAACAAAGGAGATACTAGCTATAAATAACCGCTTCAACAAAAAATGGCAAGCATAGCTTGCCCTTTTGTCCATCTTAGGAAGATAATTTTCCTTCTACATATTGAAAAGACAATATAAAGGTGTAAAATATGGGGCATTTATCAGGGCAAAAGGAAAGTCACAGACCTCTCAATGAAGTCATAATAGAGTAGTTTAAATGTTTCAACGAAGCGGTAAGATGACACCATGGCAGGAGGGACCGACAAATGAGCTGGACTAGTATCGCTTTGTTTATTCAGTTGTTTTTTGGGATTATCATTGGGTTGTATTTTTGGAACTTATTAAAAAATCAACGAACTCAAAAAGTTTCAATTGATCGTGAATCAAAAAAAGAAATGGAACAGCTAAGGAAGATGAGAGCCATCAGGCTTACAGAGCCTTTGGCGGAAAAAGTACGACCAAAGAGCTTTCAAGATATTGTAGGGCAAGAAGATGGAATTCGTTCACTGCGTGCCGCCTTATGTGGATCAAATCCTCAGCATGTTATTGTGTATGGACCACCAGGAGTTGGAAAAACAGCGGCCGCACGATTAGTTTTGGAAGAAGCGAAACGTAATAAGAGATCTCCTTTTAAAGAAAATGCCGTTTTTGTTGAACTTGATGCAACAACAGCTAGATTTGATGAAAGAGGAATTGCAGATCCACTGATTGGGTCTGTTCATGATCCTATTTATCAAGGAGCTGGTGCCATGGGACAAGCAGGAATACCTCAGCCAAAACAAGGGGCTGTTTCGCATGCACATGGCGGAGTTTTATTTATAGATGAAATTGGTGAATTACATCCTATTCAAATGAATAAACTTTTAAAGGTGTTAGAAGATCGAAAGGTCTTTTTAGAAAGCGCTTATTATAATGAAGAAAATACGCAGATTCCAACTCATATCCATGATATTTTTAAAAACGGTCTGCCGGCAGATTTTCGCTTAATCGGGGCAACAACAAGAACTCCTAACGAAATACCACCAGCTATTAGGTCGAGATGTCTTGAAGTGTTTTTTAGAGATTTAGAACAAGAAGAACTTGCTATCGTCGCTAGAAAAGCAGCAAATAAGGTAGAAATGGAAGTATGTGATGAAGGAATTGACTTGTTGACATCTTATGTTCGAAATGGTCGTGAAGTTGTAAACCTAATGCAGATTGCAACAGGAATGGCAATGTCAGAAGATCGTAAAGCGATAACCGTTGAAGATATAGAATGGGTAATCCATTCAAGCCAATTAACTCCACGTCATGAAAAGAAAATCGAAGAAACCTCAAAGATTGGTTTAGTCAATGGTCTTGCTGTTTATGGGCCAAATACGGGTGCATTACTAGAAATAGAAGTTACAGTGATCCCTGCTGAAAAAGAAAAAGGAACAATAAATATAACAGGAATTGTGGAAGAAGAAAGTATAGGAGATCGTTCTAAATCAATTCGCCGCAAAAGTATGGCAAAGGGCTCAGTGGAAAATGTTATCACAGTTTTACGCTCAATGGGAATTCAGGCAGCAGATTATGATATCCATGTTAATTTTCCAGGTGGGACACCAATTGATGGACCGTCTGCTGGTATTGCGATGGCAACAGGAATATTTTCAGCCATTCATAAAATTCCGATCAGTAATAAAGTAGCCATGACAGGTGAAATTAGTATTCACGGCAATGTAAAACCAATTGGCGGAGTCATTCCAAAGATTAAGGCAGCGAAAAAGGCAGGAGCAGAAATTGTGATTATCCCTAAGGAAAACATGCAGTCTATTTTAAAAGATATTGAGGGCATTACCATTTTACCTGTTACTCATTTACAAGAGGTTTTTGATATTGCGCTTGTTGACCCACCAACTGAAATGCCTAACAGGATTCAAAAGAATTCAGAGGATTTCCCGCATCAAGAATCTGTTTAATCAGTATTTTGATTTTATTATGAGACCTACCAGCTTAAGGCCAATTTAATGGTCTTCTTAAGACGGGGGTCTCTTATCTTGTTTATCATATGAGAAAATATATTCTTTGCACAATTATCCATACAATAATAATATCAAAGTGAGCACAATTGTTTATATGAGAATGATTCTTTTCATGAAATCATAAATTTTATTTCAATATAAGTAGAATAGGGTATACTACTTATTGACTAAAAGTGGTTAAAATAGACACTATAAAAAGAATAAGATAGAATTGTACAAGAATGAACTATAATGTCATGGAGGTGTAAAGCATGGCGAAATCAACTACTCAAATCGTACCCCTCCTACCGTTAAGAGGCTTGTTAGTATATCCAACGATGGTACTACACCTTGATGTAGGGAGAGATAAATCTGTACAGGCGTTAGAAAAGGCAATGATGGAAGATCATATTATCTTTTTAACGACACAAAAAGAGATTTCGATAGATGAGCCAAAAAAAGAAGATATTTATGAAATTGGAACATTAACCAAAATAAAACAAATGTTAAAATTACCTAACGGGACAATACGTGTACTTGTTGAGGGAATTGAGCGTGGAGAAATTCAACGCTTTGTGGATGATGAGGAGTATTATTCAGTTGAAGTTGCTATATATCCCGATCCTGAAGAGAAAAGTGTTGAAGAAGAAGCATTAATGCGAACCATGCTAGAATATTTTGAGCAATACATAAAGCTTTCGAAAAAGATTTCAGCAGAAACATACGCAACAGTATCAGATATTACAGAACCAGGCAGAATGGCGGATATCATTACTTCACATTTGCCTTTGAAGCTTAAAGAAAAGCAAGAGGTACTAGAAACTCTTGATGTGACAGAACGTTTAAATAAAGTCATTTCAATTCTTCATAATGAAAAAGAAGTTGTCCAACTTGAGAAAAAAATTGGGCAACGTGTTAAAAAATCAATGGAACGTACACAGAAAGAGTACTATTTACGCGAACAAATGAAGGCTATCCAAAAAGAGCTTGGTGAAAAAGAAGGGAAACTTGGGGAAGTTTCAACTCTTAAAGAGCGTTTAGATGAAGTGGGAATGCCTGAACATGTGAAAACTGTTGCTCTAAAAGAACTTGATCGATATGAAAAGGTGCCTTCTAGCTCTGCTGAAAGTGCAGTAATACGAAATTATATTGAATGGCTAATCTCGTTACCATGGACAAAAGCAACAGAAGATCGTCTTGATGTAAATGTTGCTGAAGAAATACTTAATGAGGAGCATTATGGCCTTGAGAAAGTAAAAGACCGTGTGATTGAATATTTAGCTGTTCAACAGCTAACAAACTCATTAAAAGGTCCAATTCTATGTCTTGCGGGACCTCCTGGTGTTGGGAAAACTTCATTAGCTAAATCTGTTGCTAAATCTTTAAATCGTCATTTTGTGAGAATTTCACTTGGCGGTGTCAGAGATGAGTCAGAGATACGAGGTCATCGTCGAACATATGTAGGTGCTATGCCGGGAAGAATTATTCAAGGCATGAAGAAAGCAGGAACAATAAATCCTGTTTTCTTGTTAGATGAAATTGACAAAATGTCCAGTGATTTTAGGGGAGATCCTTCTTCTGCTTTACTTGAGGTGTTGGATCCAGAGCAAAATCATAATTTTAGTGATCATTATATTGAAGAAACCTATGATTTATCTAAAGTTATGTTCATTGCCACGGCAAATAACCTGGCAACAATTCCAGGTCCGCTGCGAGATCGTATGGAAATTATTAATATTGCTGGTTATACTGAACTTGAAAAGGTTCATATTGCGAAAGATCATTTACTGCCAAAGCAAATGAAGGAACATGGTCTGAAAAAATCACATCTGCAAATACGCGATGATGCGATTCAAAGCATTATTCGTTATTACACAAGAGAAGCTGGAGTACGTGGCTTAGAACGTCAATTAGCAGGAGTTTGCCGTAAAGCAGCTAAAATGATTGTCAAACAAGAACGCAAGAAAATCATCATTACCGATAAAAATATTGAAGATTTTCTCGGAAAAAAACGTTTTAGATATGGACAAGCGGAATTAGAAGATCAAGTTGGAGTTGCAACTGGATTAGCTTATACAACTGTAGGCGGTGATACACTATCGATAGAAGTGTCTGTCACACCTGGTAAAGGGAAACTCATTCTTACAGGTAAGCTTGGAGATGTGATGAAGGAATCTGCTCAGGCTGCATTTAGTTATATTCGTTCCCGTGCTGAGGAGCTTCATATCGACCTTGATTTTCATGAGAAGAACGACATCCATATTCACGTACCAGAAGGCGCCGTACCGAAAGATGGCCCTTCAGCAGGTATTACAATGGCAACAGCTTTGATTTCAGCATTAACTGGCAGAGCTGTTCGAAAAGAGGTTGGAATGACTGGTGAGATTACTTTACGTGGTCGAGTGTTGCCGATTGGCGGATTAAAGGAAAAAACACTTAGTGCACATCGAGCGGGATTAACCAAAATTATCGCACCGAAGGATAATGAAAAGGACCTAGATGATATTCCTGAAAGTGTTCGAAAAGACTTGACTTTTGTCCTTGTATCACATTTAGATGAAGTGTTAAAACATGCGTTAACAGAGGAGAAAGAATGAAAGTTACTAGCTCAGAAATCGTAATTAGTGCTGTTAAGCCAAATCAATATCCAGAAGGAGATTTACCAGAGGTTGCATTAGCAGGCCGTTCAAATGTTGGAAAGTCTTCCTTTATTAATAAAATGCTAGGTAGAAAAGCATTAGCTAGAATTTCATCAAAACCGGGAAAAACTCAAACATTAAATTTTTACATTATTAATGAAATATTACATTTTGTAGATGTACCTGGTTATGGCTATGCGAAGGTTAGTAAGAAAGAGCGAGAAGCTTGGGGGAAGATGATTGAAACATATATTACTTCCCGTGAGCAGCTTAGAGCCGTTATTTTATTAATTGACCTTCGTCATCCACCAACAAATGATGATATCCTGATGTATGACTTTTTAAAGCATTACGAAATTCCAGCCATTATTGTCGGAACAAAAGCTGATAAAATTCCAAAAGGGAAATGGCAAAAGCACGCAAAGGTTATTAAAGACGCTTTAAATATGGAAAAAGGCGATGCATTTGTTGTTTTCTCATCTGAAACAGGGTTAGGAAAAGACGAAGCATGGAAATTAATTGAGGAATATACTTCTAACTAATACAAAGAGACTCTGGCCAATAGACCAGAGTCTCTTATTT
>NZ_JBZFLI010000020.1:0-74487 GCF_058315175.1 Metabacillus sp. RB-C-LZQ-3-1
CATAGGTTTATTAGTTTGCAGAACCAGGAGTGATTATGTGAAGATATTTGAGGATTATTTTTCAGAATTAGAAACTGATATGGTGGCTATTTGTTTAGAGTATGTAGATAATAAAGCGGAAGAAATCTTTATTTATTGTTCATATGAACCCAATATGTATGTTTTTGATTTTTTCTATAGAATTAATGGAGAGATTGTCCATAAACATCAACTAAATGAGGCTTCGATAGAATTGAAAAGTCAACATAATCCAATTTACGATGTTTCGAGAGAAAGACAGAAGGCTGCACTAAGAATTGGTAATCAAAATTTAAAGCTTATTCATGAAAAATGTAAAGAGTTTAATAAAGAAATGCCTACAGAAATGAAATTACATTATAATGTAAAACAAAACAGTTTAAAAGGGAAATATAGATATGATTTAGTTTATTCGAATAATGATGAACTGTTACCTGATGATATTTTTGATCTTTGGTTTGAAGAAATGAAAAAATCTAATTCTTAAATATATACCTTGATTGGCTAAATGCCTTTCAAGGATTTTTAGTAATTTACATTGTTTTACTATAAAAGATAAAAGTTGGCTACTTCGATAATTGAACCAAACCCGCGACAATTATATAATGAAAGGGGATACAAAGGAGGGGTGTACATGAGTTTGGAGATTCGGCAAACGTGGGAGAAGTACATACATGAAAATAAACTGGATCCGACTAATATTGATAAGATCATTCTTGATTCTTGGAAGCTAAGTAAAAAGTTTAATGTAAACCCGAATAAAGGAATTGGCAACCGAATTCTTACGGCAAGTGATTTTAAAACGAGATTAAGAGAAAATGAGACGTTGATTTCATTGGCTAAAAGAAGTTTGGACCGCTTTAGTATGCTGTTTAAAAATATAGAGTTTATCCTCGTCCTAACGGATGCTGACGGGTATATTTTATGGCAATCAGGCCATGAGGGATTGAAGGAAATTGCGAGAGATATTGGGTTTTGGCAAGGTTCCCAGTGGACGGAGTCTGTTGTTGGTACGAATGCAATTGGAGTGGCATTGCGAACAAAAGAGGCCAATATCATCCATGGGTACGAGCATTTTGCTAAAGCCTCTCAAAGGTGGAGCTGTGTGTCTTCACCGATATTTGGAGTTGATGAGCAAGTGAAAGGGGTAGTAGACTTATCGATGCCTGCCCATTATCCAAAGGAAATTGATTTTCTCGTAAGGGTTCAGCTGATTGCAGACTATATCTCTGAAGCATTACAAAGAAAGGCATATGAAGAGCAAAAGTATATGTTGCAATATTACTCTAGTAGAAAACAACCTGGTATTTTGTGCGACTCCTCAATGACGATTCTACATTTATCCTCTGAACTAATAGACGAGCCTGATTTATATATAGGAAAAAAACTCCATGATATAACAAAGAATGAGTGGGTTATAGGAAAGCAGGAACCAATTTTGAAAGAAGGTGCCTGTATCGGCTACTTTGTACATGGCTTGAAACAAAGAGTAGCAGATCAAACGTTTGAATTTCCATATGTAGCTGGGCGAAGTAAAACATTTCATGAATTATTAGAAGAAGTAAAAATCGTGGCTCCTACTTCAGCACCTATCCATTTGTTTGGTGAAACTGGGACAGGGAAAGAAGTGTTGGCAAAAACGATCCATGCTAACAGTCCGTTTTCGAAAGGGAAACTCGTTAGTGTTAATTGTGGTTCCATACCGGAGAATTTGATGGAAAGTGAATTGTTCGGTTACGAAAAGGGTGCTTTTACAGGTGCAAACGCTAATGGCTATCAAGGAAAAATTGAGCAAGCCAATCATGGAACCTTGTTTCTCGATGAAATTGAAGATATGCCGGTTTCAATGCAGTCTGACCTGTTGCGCGTTCTTCAAGAAAAGAAGCTGACTCGAATAGGTGGTACCCAAGAAATCCAACTGAATTTTAGACTCATCACAGCAAGCAATCAAGATTTAAAATCCCTGGTCATGAATGGGAAATTTCGAGAAGATTTGTTTTATCGTGTTTATGTTTGTCCACTTCATATTCCACCTTTAAGAGAGCGGAAAGAGGATATCCGGGAGTTCATAAAGTCATTTGAAGCCACGAACAATTGGTATCCTGTATGGGAAAAAGAGTTAATTGAAGTAGCAGAACAGAACCAATGGAATGGAAATATACGTGAATTGAATAACTTTTTGGAAAGGTGTCATGTGTACTACAGAGAAAGGACACCAACTAGGGAACAGTTAGTGCAGCTGATTCATAAAGGCGGGTTATTTACACCGCTTCAAGAGACTAGCAGCAAAAACATCAATTTTAAGGAACAGCTAGAAAAAGAAAATATTATGAATGCCTTAATTCAAAACAATGGCAATATCCCTTTAACCGCCAAACAACTCTCCATGTCAAAAAGCACTCTTTATCGTAAAATCAATAAATATAAGTTGAATTAAAATGATCCAAAATGCGACGATTTGAAACGATTGTCGCATTTTTTATTTTTCCTTTTATAAAATCCCCTTTAGAAGTGGGTGTTGAAATTGGCACGATAATTGCAAGTATAGTTAATGAGATCATCAATAAACAGTTATTGATGTCTTCAATCCAAAACATATTGTAAAAGTCGTATTTTAAGTGATAGGAGGGAAGGAATCTTGCAGCACTTTGATTTAATTGTCATTGGCGCCGGACCAGGCGGGTATGTCGCAGCAATCAGAGCAGCACAAAAAGGGAAGAAAGTTGCGATCATCGAAAAATCGTCTTTAGGTGGCACATGTTTAAATGTTGGCTGTATTCCATCTAAGACATTTTTGCAGCACAGTGAATGGATTGCCAACATAAAAAAAGCGAATCGTTATGGCATATCAGCTGAAGTACAACATATTGACTATGAAAGACTTGTTGGACGCAAAGATAAAGTAGTCGGGACATTGGTTCATGGCATCGAATATTTGTTGCAAAAAAACAATATCACCTTGATTAAAGGGGAAGCAACTGTATTAGAAAGCTTGGTTGTTGTGGTAAATAATCAACAGTTCAAGGGAAGAGATATCATCCTTGCTACTGGAAGCAGACCTTTTGTTCCACCGATCAAGGGGCTAGACCAAGTCTCGTACCATACGACAGATAGCTTTTTTAATCTGAAAGAACAACCTAAAGATCTAATCATTATTGGCGGCGGCGTAATTGGAATTGAATTAGCGTTTGCGATGGCTCCTCTTGGCACAAAGGTGACTGTAGTTGAAGTAGCAGATGACATACTTTTAACAGAAGATGCCGATGCTCGTGAACAAATAAAAAAGAAAATGGACCAACTTGAAATCGCTTACTATACAAAGGCTAACATTCTTGAAGTAACACCTGATGATGTAGATTTAGAAGATCAAAAGATTCCTTATACAACTCTGCTTGTGGCAGCAGGTAGAAGAGCCAATATCGAAATTGCTCATAACTTACATTTAGAATTAGATGATAACAAGAAATTTATAAAAGTAAATCGCAACTATTTAACGAGTAAAAATCATGTATATGCAATCGGTGATGTCATAGGAGGATATCAGCTTGCACATGCGGCAAGTCAAGAAGGATTAGCAGCTGTCTCAGCCATTCTCCATGAACAACATCCAACATTACATCAAGATGAAATTCCTAGATGTGTGTACACACACCCTGAAATTGCTTCCTTTGGCCTTAATGAGGAGCAGGCGAAGGCAAAAGGATATGATGTAATCACGAAGAAAATGTCTTTCCATTCAAATGGTAGAGCAATCGCAATGGATGAAACTGACGGCTTTGTCAAAATCATTTCCGAAAAGAATGATCATGAAATTTTGGGGGCCGTTGTGGTAGGGGCAAATGCAAGCGAGTTACTGAATCAAATACTAGCTGTGAAGCATTCAGAAGGCAGAATTGAGGAACTGAGCACCCTTATTTATGGACACCCAAACCTGTCTGAAACGATTGGAGAAACAACTGAAAGTATGTTGTTTAAAGCCATTCACGAATAAAAAAGAGGAGGAAATACGATGAAAAAGCAGGATGCAATATGGATCTACCAAAAAATGAATGAAATTCGTCAATTTGAAGACAAAGTCCACGATATATTTGCGAGAGGTGAAATACCTGGATTTGTGCACTTATATGCCGGTGAGGAAGCTGTTGCAACAGGTTTTTGTGCACATTTAAGTGACAGCGATTACATTACAAGTACACATCGAGGACATGGACATTGTATTGCCAAGGGCTGCGATCTAGATGGAATGATGGCAGAAATTTATGGGAAAGAAACCGGACTTTGTAAAGGGAAAGGCGGTTCCATGCATATTGCTGATATTGATAAAGGCATGCTCGGTGCAAATGGAATGGTTGGCGGAGGGATTCCGCTCGCTGTAGGAGCAGGACTTAGGAATAAGTATTTAAAAACTGATTCTGTCGTTGTTTGCTTCTTCGGAGATGGAGCGGCCAATGAGGGAACATTCCACGAAGGACTTAATTTAGCGTCCATTTGGAAACTGCCTGTTATCTTCGTTTGTGAAAATAATTTGTTTGCAGAAGCCACACCACAATCCTATGCTTCAGGTTCAAAAACAATTGCTGAACGAAGCGCAGCGTATAACATGCCTGGAGTTAGAGTGGATGGAAAAGACTTGTTTGAAGTTTATGAGGAAGCGGAAAAAGCGATAAAACGTGCCAGAAACGGGGAAGGACCTACGTTAATTGAATGTGTCACATATCGTAACTATGGTCATTTTGAGGGAGATGAACAAAAATATAAAGCTTTGGATGGAGCAGAAAAAGAGCTTGCTGAAAAAGATTGTATTACCCTTTTCCGCAAGCAGGCGATTGAACGAAATCTCATGACAGAGATCGAAGCAGATGAAATTGAAAAAGTATCGGAAGAAAAGATCATTGAAGCGATAAAATTTGCAGAGAAAAGTCCGGAGCCAAGACCAGAATCTTTATATGAAGATGTATTTGCTTAATAAATACAAAGGGAGTGTTGGGAAATGGAAAGAAAAATCACAATGATGCAAGCAATTAATGAGGCGTTAGATATCTCAATGGCTCAAGATGAACGAGTGATCCTGCTTGGAGAAGATATAGCAGGTGGTGCGACCGTTGAGCACTTAAATGAAACAGGAGCTTGGGGAGGTGTATTCGGCTTAACGAAAGGGCTCGTAGAAAAGTACGGAACAGAACGCGTAATCGATACACCAATTTCTGAAATGGGTTATATGGGCGCAGCAGTAGGGGCTGCAGCAACAGGCTTAAGACCTGTCCCGGAATTAATGTTTAATGACTTTCTGGGGTTCTGCTTTGACACTATCCTTGGACAAGGTTCGAAAATGCGTTATATGTTTGGGGGCAAAGCTACGATTCCAATGACAGTCCGAACAAATCATGGTGCTGGTGCTTCAGCTGCAGCACAGCATTCAGGGTGTTATTACGGGATTCTTGGTTCTATTCCAGGAGTCAAAGTTGTTGTTCCTTCCAATCCATACGATGCAAAAGGATTGCTTCTTGCTTCTATTGAGGATGATAACATCGTTGTATTCTCAGAAGATAAAACCATATATGGTCTCAAAGGTGAAGTGCCTGAAGGACATTATACGGTTGAAATTGGAAAAGCAAAAGTGAAAAGAGAAGGTACGGACTTAACGATCGTTTCAATCGGAAAAATGTTATATGTAGCAGAGGAGGTAGCAGATCGTTTAGCAGAGCAAGGTGTCTCAGTCGAAGTCATTGATTTGTTAACAGTGGCACCATGGGATCAAGAGACTGTAATCAATTCTGTTAAGAAGACCAACCGATTAATTGTCATTGATGAATCGAATCCACACAATAATACAGCTACTGATATTGCAAGTGTTGTTTCAGATAAAGCGTTTGATTATTTAGATGCCCCAGTTAAATGTGTATGTGCACCGAACACACCTGTGCCATTTGCAAAAAATCTTGAGGATCTGTACATTCCAAATGCAGATAAGGTGTTAAAAGTAGCGGATGAACTGATCTTTGATTTAAAAAAGACAATCTTAGTCTAAGGTGGTGATTAATTATGGCAACAGATGTTTTAATGCCTAAGTTAGGGTTAACGATGACGAGTGGAAATGTGGATGAATGGTACAAAAAAGAAGGCGAACCTGTTAAAAAGGGAGAGCCGATCTGCACGATTAGTTCTGAAAAATTAACGATGGATGTAGAAGCACCAGCAGATGGGGTGTTAGTAAAAGTCATTGCCCATCAGGGGGCTGAAGTACCAGTTAAAGAAGTAATTGGCATTGTGGCTCAAGAAGGTGAAACAACCCAATCTCAACCTGTCGAACAAGCCCCGGAAGCCAAATTACAAAGAAAAGAAAAGGAACAGAAGAATCTGATTCCGGCCGAAAAACCAATCGAATCGCACACTGGACGTATTTTTGCAAGTCCACTTGCTAGGAAATTAGCAATAGAGAAGAATATTAATCTTGCTTTGGTTAAAGGTACAGGTGGAAATAATCGGATTACTAGAAGAGATATAGAGGCTTACGAAATTTCTTCTTCTAAGGAAGTAGCCCCTGCGGTGGAAATCCATTCTTTCCCGGTCAACCCAGCTGACCGAAATCTTGGTACTGGACTCACGGGAATGCGTAAGGTTATTGCCAAAAGAATGAGAAATAGTTTAGCTCAATCGGCCCAATTAACGATCCATCGAAAAGCTGATTTAACTGCATTTATGATGTTTAAAGAGAATATAAAAAATCATCTTACCGAAACAGAAATCGCTGGTAGTCTTAGTTTAACTGTTTGTGTTGCCAAAGCAACGATTCTAGCATTAAGAGAATATCCTGATATGAATAGCTGGTATGAACCGGATACAAATGGCTTCCAAACCTTTGAAGAAGTTCATCTTGGAATGGCAACGGCCATATCTGATGGCCTGATGGTACCCGTTATTCGGAATGCTCACCAAATGAGCTTAAAGGAGTTAAGCGGAAACATCACAAAGACTACACAAGCTGCACGAGAAGGAAGCCTTGCAAACGATCTAGTAACCGGGTCAACATTTACCATTACGAATCTAGGCCATAGCGGTGTCGAATACTTTACTCCAATTTTAAATTCTCCTGAATCTGGTATTTTAGGAGTAGGAAGTCTTCAAGACAAACTTACCTTGGATAAAGAAGGCCAAGTGGTTCAGAGCAAAGAACTCCCATTAAGCTTAACATTTGACCATCAAATCATTGATGGAGCACCAGCCGCTGAATTTCTGGCAAGAGTTATCTATTATTTAGAAAACCCATATTCGCTTATTTTATAGGATAATGAGCTATCTTTTTCTAAAGGAAAGTGACTGGAAATAGGTAAGAAAAAAAGTACAAACAAAAAGCCGTTTTCTTAAAGGGAACGGCTTTTAGTAGTCAGGACACAGCTAAGTAAGAAGTGAGAAAAATCAGTAGAAAAGGATAATACAAGGTTTACTCCATCGCGCGAAATTTGACGGATTTTGTAAAATAGTCGATAAATGACAATAATCGAAGATAAATTTGCTCAAATCGAAGATAAAATGAAATTATCGTTGATAAATCCTTATAATCGAAGATAACGGAAAAATTCTTCGCCTAAAGTTGTAGAAAAATAGCCCTTTATACATCATAAAAAGACTAGAACAATCATGTTCTAGCCCTTTTTATGATCTTCCTAATGATCAATCATCGTTTCGTTACGAACTAAAGAAACATTAGCATCCCTTTTCCGATCTAAATTCCGATAAAGAAGGGCAAATAGCATGGATGGGATTGTACATAAAATCATCCCGATAAAAGCATATCTTGGCTCAATTTCGTATAAATAACCACCCAAAATCGTAAATACTGCCGTGCTCCAGCTGAGTGCCAGTGCAGAATATATGCCTTGCGCTTTAGGAATCTGTGATTGTGGAATATGTTTGATTAAGTATTTCATAAAGGCATAATGTCCCATTGCAAATGAGCAGGCATGTAATGTTTGGGCGATACTAAAGACAATGACATTTGGAAAAGCAAAAATGAGAATCCAACGTACCGTTGAACCTAGTGCAGCCAATGCTAATAAGGAACCAACAGAAAATTTCTGAAAGTGTTTGTCTGCAATTAAGAAGAATATGATTTCAGCGATCACGGCAATATTGATAATGACGCCGATTAAATATTTTGGTGCATGAATTTCTTGTAAATAAATGTAGCCATAGTTGTAATAAGAGGCGTGTGCTGCTTGCAGTAAAATGACAATGGTCAACACTAAACCAAAATGCTTGACTCGAAATAATTCCAGCATACCGCCTTTTTTTGTTCGATCTTTTTGCGGTTTTTCAGATAAAAGCACCGGTGCACGTAAACAAATTAGAAAAATGAACACCGATATACCTAGTAGCAGTGCCCATAAAATGGCTTGATCTCCAAATGCCCCCGTTAAGACCGTTAAGATCGTACCAGCCACTACGAATCCGATGGACCCCCATGAACGGCTTTTTCCGTAATGCTTTAATTGTTTCCTTTGAACTAGATATCCAGCCGCACTGTCTAAAGCAGGCATCAAGGTTGGATAAAATATATGGAGTAAAAGCGTTACAACAAGTAAGCTCGTAAAGGAATTAGCTGGAATATAGCATAGAATGGCTATAAGTGTACCGATCCCCATTCCATTTAATAGGGTCTTGCTGCTAAATTTTCCTGATAAATAAGGAAATGCAAATAATGTAGAAAGCCCTCTTACTACTAAACCCAGACTCATAATGAAGCTAGCTTGTGAGACTGTAATTCCCTTTTCAATAATCATCCATCCCGTCCAGTAAGGAAGAAAAATGCCCCAAGTCATATAAAAACTAAAAAAACGTTTACTCATCCAGCTGTGTGTATTCATTTTGTTTCCCTCCATCGTTTACATGATTGTATGATATCATGGAGATACGAACTATAATATGAGAAATCTCATATTTTGAGGTGAAGGATGAAAATTTATAAACAAGAGCAAAGACAACACTATTTGGAGAAATATTCTATTAGACATTTATTTTCTTTTCCTATAGAAGAGTTTGTACAAGTCCGTGAATATAAACGCGGTGAATGGATGATTCAAGAAGGAAAGAGACCTGATTTTTTATTTTATGTCATAGAAGGTAAAGCGAAAATTTATGTAACACATCAAAATGGGAAAGTTTCCTTACTTAATTTTATCAATGAGAATGATTACATCGGGGAAATGGAATTATTACACGAAGTCTACTATACAAAGGGGATTCAAACCTCAACGAAGACGATTTGCTTTGCGATTCCTTTTCACCACTGCCGTTCACAAATGCTGGAAGATGCAACATTCTTACGTGAATTAACCAAGTTCCTAAGTTCCAAAGCAACAAAAATGGCTGCAAAGTACTCACAAAGCCTTGCATTCCCGCTAGAAAACAGATTAGCAGATTTTATTTTGCAAACGGCCGATGAAGAGATTTATAAAGAAAAGCACGTTACGGTTTGTGATTTTTTAGGCGTATCCTATCGCCATCTATTGCATGTCCTTTCACAATTTTGCGAAAAAGGCTACTTACAAAAGGAAGGCCGGCACTATCGTATACAGCAGCGCAAGCAGCTAGAAGAGCTTGCTGAGAAGCTTAGAACTTTAGAATGAGATATAGATTGGCAATCTATTGAAATAAATCCGCTTTAGGATTAAAAATTCAGCGCTGACGGCCCTTAATGTAAATGCCGATTTAATCTCTATAATGAATACGTCAATAGCCTTAGGGTTTTTTATTCAAAAGAAAACCCCAGGCTAGAACAATGGTTCTAAAAAACCAAATCTAGTACTATTTTTGATTCATCTGATGAGAAAGTCTATATTGGTGTGGAGTAGTTCCCACCATCTTTTTAAATAATTGGATAAAATATGATACACTCCCGAAGCCCACGCTTTCTCCAATTAATTCTATCGGTTTATTGGTCATCTGTAGTAATTGGCAAGCTTCCTTGATTCTTCGAATCGTAAGATATTCTGTTAAGCTGCTCCCCGTTTCACGTTTGAATACTCTTGAGACATAAGCCTTTGATAAATGAAGCTCATCCGATAATTGTCCCAAGTCAAAGTGCTCCATATAATTCTCTTCGATCCATTGCATGATCCTTTCTGAATAGTAAAGCGAACGAAAGTTTTTATTAGCTGCTGTATCTAGCTCAACATTGTGAATATTTGAACGAATACAAGATAGCAATTGCATGAGAAAAAGCTGACTATCCTCTTCCCAGTGGCTTGTTTGTAACGATTTATTAAAGATCTCACATGTTTCGTATATGTATTGATAGGCATCTTCTAAATCAAATGCTTGAGGCTCATTTACACCATTTTGTAATTGCTTTAAAAGGGCACTAAGCCCAGGGAATAAGTGCGAAGTGTTCTTCCCAAGTGACAGTGGATCAAAGTGCAGGATACTGCGCTCATAAGGAGTTTGGGGGGATACCTCAACATTTACCTTATGCAATTGGAAGGGTTGAAAAAAGAAAAGCATCCCCTTTTTAATTTCATAAGTCTGCTGGTTCACAATGACTCGTCCTTGACCACGATAAACAAATAATAATTCACAGCCTTGATGCCAGTGATAAAAACCTTGAAAATTCCTTTCATGAACCCTTCGATAAATCCAATGAAACGGCTTTAGATCAATTTGTTCAAATAAATGATTCATGATCTCCCCTCCGAATAAATTGTCAAATTATATATAGTGAAAACTTCAATTATTTAATAGCCTAAAACTGCAAACATAGGTCACTTGAAATCTAAGGCTTGATGGGTTTACAAGACTTACATTAAATCCAGAAAGAAGGGACAAGTTGTTACCTCACTATATGACCAATTGCACTAATATATCAATTTTTTAGTGACCATTTATAAGGGAGCCCTAGAACAATAGAGCGATATTTTTGGTTATTATACAACAACTTTTAGGACATTACCCAAGTTATAATTTATTAACAAATAGGAATTAAGAAGGGAGTATGGTAAGGGGTTGATAAGAATAAAGCTAAATAGTTGATTATCAAATAAAATGAAACATAGAGAAGAGGTGAATGGATGTTCACTACTCATGATTGAAAAAATTATTGAATCGATCCTAAAGATTGCGAATCCTGTCCCACCTACAATAATACAAGATGAACCAACTAGAATCATTACTAGACTAAAATTGTAAGCGTTGTCAAACCTTGATGAGGTTAGTCTTTTCAAGAAAGGAGAAATATATGGCTAAACACCACTTGGAGATTCATGCAAATACAGATAATAGCACTGGGTTGAAGTTTGTTAAATCAAAGAAGAGAAGGCCACAATTGACTTGGTATATTTTCCTGATTCCAAGTTTTCTAGGAATATTACTTTTTATGGTATATCCTATCTTCGAATCTTTAAGGTTAAGTTTTTATCAATCAAATGGGACAATAGAACATTTTATTGGTCTTGACAACTTTAAGACGGTTTTGACATCAGGTCCGTTTTGGAATTCTGTTTGGAACACCTTCTATATTGGGATTTTTCAAATCATAATCACGATACCATTAGGGTTTATTTTTGCATCATTAATAAACTCAACACCGAGAGGGCAGAACTTTTTTAAGGTAATTTACTTTTTGCCAAACGTAACATCAATTGTTGCCGCAGCAATGATCTTTGCTTTTGTCCTGCATCCCGAAATGGGGATTGTAAACTATGCACTAGACACATTAGGCTTACCAACACCAAAGTGGTTAGCAGATCCGTCAACCTCTAAATGGGCAGTCATTTTGTTAGCTGTCTGGCATTGGATTGGTTTTGTTATTATTATTTGCCTGGCGAATTTGCAAGCAATATCAACTGAGATGTACGAAGCAGCGAAAATAGATGGAGCTAGTGGTTTTCAGCAATGGCTGTATATTACCGTTCCTAATATGGCAGGAACATTTGCTTTCTTATTGATCACCGGGTGGATTGGAGCACTGCAACGATTTAATGAGGTTTATGTTTTAGGCGGACCGAATGGAAGTCCTGCGAGATCGATTCAAACAATGGGAGCGTTTATATATGAACGAGGTTTCACCGGGTTTGAATTTGGGGTAGCTTCAGCTGCGACATACATCATGTTTATGATTATTCTTGCCTTTACGTTTCTTAATTTAAAAATTTCAAATATGAAGCTATAAAAAAGGGGGGAAATAGATGAATAGCACGATGTCTTATAAGAAGGCTGAAAAAATAAAGTTGTTCTGTAAATTTATCATTCTATTATTTTTTGGTTTACTCCTAATGGCTCCATTCGCCTGGATGGTGAGTGTGGGGTTCGATCGTACGGCAAATATAACGATGCCATTTCCGCCACGATTAATTCCTGAAGAACCAACAGGTTTCAACTTTGGTATTGTTTTTGAAAACGGAAAACTAATACAGTCCTATATGAATTCAGCAATTGTCACCATTACTTCAGTTGTCATCACTGTATCTTCTTCTCTTTTAGCAGGATACGCATTCTCAAAGGGGAAGTTCAAAGGGAAAAAACTCTTGTTTGTAATTGTCCTTTGTACATTAATGATCCCATTGGAACCGCGGTTAATTCCACTATATAAGCTTTTTAACAGTGTAGATTTACTAAATACGTTTTGGCCATTAATATTACCATCTATTATTAATGGAATGCTTATTTTTCTTTGTAAACAGTTTTTTGACCAATTACCAGACACATTAAGAGAAGCAGCTCAAATTGATGGGGCTGGGGAATTTAAGATTTTCTTTAGAGTTTACTTTCCTCTTTCCGGCCCAATTGCCGCTACGATGGTGATCTTAGCATTTATCTGGAGTTGGAATGACTTTCTTTGGCCATTGGTTGTTTTAACGAATCAAGATTTACACACTGTACCGCTTTATTTAGCTAGTTTTTCCTTAGAGAATGGAACGAATTTAGGTGGACTTACAATGGCATTAGCAACCGTAAGTGTTCTGCCAATTATTATTCTGTATCTGTTTTTACAAAGATACATTATACAAAGTATCGCCTTAAGTGGGGTGAAAGGGGAGTAAGCTTTAATTTTGGGGAGAGTTTTCTATATATTTTATATATAATCAGGAGGTAAGATCATGTTGAAAATGTTACTGAAAAAAGGTTCATCTTTAACACTTGCACTTATGCTTTTATTAATTACAGCTCTGGCTGGTTGTAGCTCAGATTCTAGCTCTAGTAATGCAGGAAAAGCAGATGGGGAATGGGCAGGTCAAAAAATAAAAGTTCAACTGATTGGCGACTTTTCCATGGAGGATTCAACAGATCCAATTACGGGTGTAAAAACAACTGGATTACAAGTCTTAAAAGAAGAGTTTGAAAAACAACACCCTGGTGCAACGGTTGAATTTATCCTTATGCCTTGGGAAGGGTATACAGAAAAAACACAGGCTATGTTAACTTCTGGTGAAGCAGATGTTTACCAAATGCCTGGTATCGCAGACTTTGCACCACAAGGTTTATTAGAACCATTGCAACCATTTATTGATAAGGATAGCGAGTTTAGTGCAGATATTTTTATTGATCAACAACTTGATGGGTGGAAAGCGTTAGGTCCTGATAGTGATAAATTGGAGATTTTTGGTTTACCATTTTTCGGAGATGCACGCTTTATTACGTATGATAAAAAGTTATTTGATGACTGGGGGGTAGAATATCTTTCTGAAAACCCAACGATGGAAGAAATTAGTGAAAAAGCTGCAAAGATGACAGGTAAAAACCCTGTAACAGGTGAACAAAACTATGGGATTTGGTTCCGAGGAGATTGGTCTTCCGCATTTACCCTGCTTAACGCGGCTGAAGGTCTAGGTGGGAAATGGGGATCAGGTTTTGCATGGGATGAAGTGAAGTTTGAGTTTAATTCACCCGAAATGCTTAAAGGTCTAGAGTGGTTGCTTGAGATGCAGAAATTAGCACCTGAGGGCATTGTAAGTAACCAAGGCAATGAGAAGTGGATGACAAAAGACAACAATATTGCCATTATGTTAAACACTGGTCCTGGAGAGTTAGTGAAGCAAATAGAGGCACAAGGGTTAGAGGACCGTATTGCCATTGCCCAAGAATTTAAGAATGAAGAAGGAAAAGGCGGAATGTTTGCCGGTAGTCCAATCACAATTGCCAAGTCCAGTGAAAACAAAGAATTGGCATGGGAATGGCTTAAGTTTGCAACAAGTGATTTTGCCCAGCAATATTTTTATGAAACAGGTGCAGCATTTCCATCTGTCAAATCGGCACTTGAATGGGAAAGTGTAAAAAATCATGAAGACATATTAGGACCGGTTTTTAAAGCAATGAGTACACCTTATACACCTAGATATCATTGGGCAGCGGCACAACCTCGTTTTATCTTAACTTCAGAGATTGAGGCTGCATTAACAGGAAAACGAAGTGCTAAAGAAGCGTTGGATAAAGCTCAAAAAGAAAGTACAGAATGGTTAAAAACCAGATAAACCTTTTTAGGTAGGCGAGAGAAGGATGACTTTCGTTCCTCCTTTTCTCTTTCATATTTTCATAGTTTATATAGTAAGAGGGTGGATAAATGGCCGTGGTTAATAATGAAGAACGAGAATTTTGGCTTCATTCTATGTTAAAAATAGCAAGCCCAGTTCTCCTGAATTTGAAAGAGAGAACATTAAAAAAAGAAATGCCAGTCGAGATGAAGGAAGGCGCCAATCGCGAACAATTCTCTCATCTGGAAGCTTTGTCACGTTTGCTGGTAGGTATCGCTCCTTGGCTTGAAACGAAATGTGAAAATGGGGAAGAAGAAAAACTGCGAATACAATTTTGTAAGCTAGCCCGGGTGGCCATTGATTCAGGTACAGATCCAGATTCTCCGGATTATATGAATTTTTCTGATGATTTTCAGCCCATCGTTGATACCGCATTTTTAGCACATGCTTTTCTGAGAGCTCCAACTGAACTATGGGAGAAACTCGACGATAGAGTGAAAAACAATGTGATTGCTGCAATGAAAGCTACACGGACAAGAAAGCCTATTTTTTCGAACTGGCTATTGTTTTCTGCCATTATTGAGGCATTTTTATTTAAAGCGGGAGAAAAGGACTGGGATCCGATGCGGATTGATTATGCTATAAGGCAATTCGACCAATGGTATTTGGGAGATGGAGTCTATAGTGATGGACCTGAGTTTCATTATGATTATTACAATAGCTTTGTGATCCATCCAATGCTTATGGATTTAGTAGAAACGGTTGGTGAACAGTACAAAGAGTGGGTGGATAAGAAAGAATCGATCATTGAAAGATCGAGAAGATATGCGGTTATTCAAGAGCGAATGATTTCACCAGAAGGGACATTTCCGCCAGTTGGAAGATCCATTGCTTATCGTTTCGGTGTATTTCAAACATTGGCTCACCATGCACTCCGCAAAGACTTACCTAGTGAACTAGCACCTGCACAAGTTAGAAGTGCTCTGACTCAGGTGATAAAACGGATGCTTGAAGCTCCTGGTACATTTACCGATTCAGGATGGCTAACCATTGGTTTTTGTGGACATCAACCTGGGATTGGTGAAGGGTATATTTCTACAGGCAGCGTGTACTTGTGTGCGGCCGTATTTCTTCCTTTAGGATTGAGGAAATCAGATCCATTTTGGTGTAATCCGCCAATGGAATGGACATCAAAGCGAGCTTGGTCCGGTAAAGAGTTTCCAATTGACAAATGTTTGTAGGAGAATGCTTTCTGGCCGAAAAAATGTCATTTATTCTGGAAAGGGGATAAAAATGAATACGATTAACGTAGGAATTAAACACGATAAATTTAAGGTGAAAAGTAACTTAGATAAAAACTGGATAGATCACGAAATTCGATTTGTTTTAAAGAAAATTGATGAAAATTTAAACACATTTAAAGAAAAAGTACCACCTGCAGCATCGAAAAATTTAATGTACATTCCAGAGGGAAACACGGATTGGACAGCCAGCTTTTGGATTGGAATGCTTTATCTCGCATACGAATATACAAATGATGAAAAGTATCTTGAAGTCATAAACGCCCAGTTGGAAAGCTTTAAGCATCGATTGAAAGAAAATATTAAATTAGAAACTCATGATATTGGATTTTTATACTCGTTATCATGTGTAGCGGGATATCAAGTATTGGATGATCATACAGCTAGGGAAACTGCGATTAAAGCAGCGGATAAGTTAATCATTCGTTATCATGAAAAAGCGAAGATTCTGCAGGCATGGGGGGATTTATCAGATCCGGAACAGCGCGGAAGAATGATTATTGATTGCAATATGAACCTGCCGTTATTGTATTTTGTATCAAAAGAAACAGGTGATCGAAAGTATTATGATATTGCCCTAAATCATGCCGAACAAGCAGCTAAATATATTGTCAGAGAGGATTCGTCAACGTTCCATACCTATTATATGGATACAGAGACCGGTGAACCATTATATGGAAAAACTGCACAAGGATACTCGGATCAATCATGCTGGGCTCGAGGCCAGGCATGGGGAGTTTATGGTTTTGTTTTAAGCTATGTCCATACCGGTGATAAAAAATTCCTTGATATTGCTGAAAAATTAGCAATTTATTTCTTAAATCGTCTACCAGAAGATGATATCTGTTATTGGGATTTAGATTTTACAGAAGGAAATGAAGAACGCGACAGCTCAGCAGCTTCCATCATGGCATGTGGTTTACTAGAATTAAGCAAGCACTTGCCTGTTTCAAATGAATATAGAGAACAATATGAAAATGCAGCAGTAAAAATGATTAAATCACTTGCAGAAAACTATACGACTAAAAATGTTAATTCCAATGGTATTCTGTTACATGCTGTCTACTCTAAGCCGGGCGGGAATGGTGTAGATGAATGCTGTATATGGGGAGATTATTATTATTTTGAAGCTTTAATCCGTACGGCAATGAGCTGGAGAATGTACTGGTAAGCTAACTAGAGGACTGTGGACTTCATTTGGTAACAGCCATCTTACCAATGGTTATTTAAAAGGAAATTAAAAAGGGCATTATCCGCCAATTGATTTTACACAATTATCATTCACTCTTTACTAAGATAAACCTATTCACTCTTTTTTAACAAGCTATATGCCAAGAACACCTTGCAAATCCTTAATTCATTTGAAGAGAATCCCTCAAAGATTAATCATTGAGAGGGATTCTCTTCTTTTTTTAACTATATTGAAAGCGATCAAATTCAATTTAACTTACTTGAAATAAATAAAAATTCAAAATACATATTGAAATATCTGACTATTCAGTTACAATAAGGATATAAGTTTTAAATATAAAACTCAGTTTATTATACAAAACCGAATCAAGCAACCATCCAACATCAGAGGTGATAGCAGTTATGAAAGAAAAATACTGGGTTCCAGCTATAGAACGTGCGGATATGGTATTAAAAGAAATTAGCAAAAAGCCGCATCAACTTCGATTAATTGATTTATCAAAAATATTGGAGGTTAACAAAAGCTCTCTATTCTCTTTGTTAAATACTTTGGAACATTTAGGGTGGATCGTAAAGGATGGGGGAGATAAATATTCCTTAGGTCCTTCAATAGGGGCGTTTAGTTCAGCTTACCTTAGCCAGTTTAATCTTTTACAATCCTTTCATAAAGAAGCGGAATTGTCTGTTGCGAAGGTGAACGAACATATTCAATTAGGTGTCCTTCAAAAAGAAAACGTCGTTTATTTAGGAAAAGTAGAAGGTGATTCCGGTGTAAGGCTCGTCACAGATCCAGGTATGCAATTCCCGGCCTATGCTTCTTCAATTGGGAAGATCCAATTAATTCAGCATACAAAACAGGAGTTAGAAAGAATTTTCCCGCCGGGAGAATGGGAGAAAAAGACACCATATACGACCTCTAACCTTGATGAGCTAAACGAAAAAGTTCAACAAGCAAAACAAAATGGATATGCGATTGAAAATCAAGAAGCAGCCTTAGGCTTCCACTGTGTAGCAGCACCTATTTATAATCATGAAAACAAAATTATTGCTGGTGTAAGTTTTTCAATGACGACAAGCAGCTGGGAAGTTAAAAAAGAAGCAGCAACAAAGGAAATTATCCAACTGGCTCATCGATTATCTCAACTTGCAGGGTATACAGGTGAAAGGAAACAGATAGTGGAATAATGCAGCTGTCTGCTGCTTCCATTTTCAATTAAATTAAAGCGTATTCATTCTATTAATCTATGGGAGGAGTTATGAACGATGCAAACATTATCGAAAGAAATCACGTATAAAAACTTTATTAATAACAATTGGGTAGATTCTTCTTCACAAGAAACAGTAAAAAGTATAAGCCCGATGAATAAAGACCAAGTCGTCGGGCTTATCCAAAACTCTACTAGGGAAGATTTAGAGGAAGCTGTAAAAGCTGCTGATCATGCGAAAAAGCTATGGAGAAAACTGGGGCAGGCTCAAAGGGGTCAATACTTATATAAAGTGGCTGATATTCTAGAAAAAAACCTCGATGACATTGCCGAGACAATGACAAAAGAAATGGGAAAAACATTGCCGGAAGCAAAGGGAGAAACAGCAAGAGGTGTAGCCATTCTTCGGTATTATGCGGGGGAAGGCATGAGAAAAAATGGAGATGTGATTCCATCTTCAGATAAGGATGCATTAATGTTTACGAAGCGAACGCCACTTGGTGTTGTAGGGGTGATCACTCCTTGGAACTTCCCTGTTGCGATTCCAATTTGGAAAATTGCTCCTGCGCTTGTTTATGGAAATACCGTTGTCTTTAAGCCGGCAACTGAAGCAGCTGTCACAGCAGCGAAAGTCATTGACTGCTTTGCTCAAGCCGATTTACCAGAAGGTGTGCTGAATTTTATCACCGGCTCTGGTTCAGTTATCGGTCAAGGTTTAATTGATCATCCATTATTAAATGCCATCACTTTTACAGGATCTGAAACAGTTGGTCAAATTGTAGCAAAATCTGCTTCCGCTCGCGGGATTAAATATCAATTGGAAATGGGCGGAAAAAATCCAATCATTATCACAAAGGATGCCGATTTAAATGCTGCAGTTGAAGCAGTGATCAGTGGCGGTTTTCGTTCAACAGGTCAAAAATGTACAGCTTCAAGCAGGGTAATTGTTGAACATGAAGTGTACGAAGCGTTTAAAGAAAAACTCGTTCAAGAAACTAAAAAAATTAAAGTTGGAAATGGATTAGAGGATGGCGTCTGGATGGGCCCATGTGCAAGTGAAAGCCAGTTTCATACAGTAAAAAACTATATTGAAATTGGAAAAAAAGAAGGAGCGCAACTTATTACTGGTGGAGAAGTTTTAACAGGCGCGGAATTTGAAAAAGGTTTTTATATGACACCTGCGATTTTTGAACATGTTACACCAGATATGACCATTGCTCAAGAAGAAATCTTTGGTCCGGTTATTGCTCTTATGAAAGCCGATAGCTTGGAAGAAGCGATTGAACTAGCAAACAATACAAAATACGGCCTAAGTGCATCGATTTTTACAACAAATATTGGTTCTTTACTAGAATTCATTGATGATATTGAAGCAGGTCTTGTTCGTATTAATGCTGAAAGTGCCGGCGTCGAACTGCAAGCACCATTTGGCGGAATGAAATGCTCCAGTACCGGATCCCGAGAACAAGGGGAAGCGGCACAGGAATTTTATACTTCCATTAAAACAGTTTTTATCAAAGGCTGATTGAAAGGGAGAGAAGTTGATGACATTTTACGGAATTATCCCGCCAGTTGTCACTCTATTTGATGAAGCAGGAAATCTGGATTTAGCGTTAAACCGGAAATATGTAAATAAACTGCTCAATCATCATGTCCATGGCATTTTATTATTGGGCAGTTCAGGTGAATTTTCCTCTTTAACAATCGAGGAACGAAAACTGTATGTAAGTGATATGATCAAGACGATAAACAAACGTGTTCCAGTTCTAGTCGGAATCGGTCATACGTCACTACAAGAGGTACTTGAATTATCCCGTCATGCCGAAGAGCAAGGGGCTGATGGTGTATTGGTTGTGAATCCCTATTACTGGAAGCTTTCTGAGGAACAACTCTATCACTTTTTCTCCCGTGTAGCAACGAATACAAAGCTGCCGGTAATGCTGTATAACATTCCATCGTTAACTGGACAGTCACTGTCAGTGGAGTTAGTCAAAAAACTGGCTGCAAATCACACCAATATTTGTGGAATAAAAGAAACAATCAGTGATTTTGGTCATATTCGAGAAATGATTACAGAACTTAGCAAAGTACGCGAAGACTTTAAGGTATTTTCAGCCTTTGACGAACACTTGCTGCCTGCCTTAATGATTGGTTCTGCAGGTAGTATTAATGGCAGTGCTGTTTTTGCTCCGGAAATGTCGGTTGCTTTGTATGAAAACTATAAACATAATCATCTGGCAGAAGCAGAAAAGAACCATCAAATTCTATCAAAGCTAATGGATGTTTATACGATATGTCCAACCTTTTTTACGACAATGAAAGAAGCCGTCCATCAAAGATGGTTAACCGAAAAGGCAGGACATCGAGCACCATATGATGTATACCCGCCAGATCTTTCAGAAAAAGTATCGTCGCTTTTAAAAATTTTAACAAAGGAAGAGGGAATAAAATCATGAAGGAATCACGTGAATTATTGGAAAAATTGGGCTACCCATCTGCAGACTTAACAGAACTGCCTACATCTACAAAAAGATTTCCAGATGGTGCTCAATATCGTATTGAATTGCCTAGTACAGAGGGGCCGGCTGCTTTAAGAGAAACCTTAAAAGAAATTGATCGCTATGGATTAACGATTCATCGTATATCTCAAGGAAGCGGTATTATGCTTCTTACGGATGATGAAATTAAAGAGATGTGTGAGCTTACGGCAGAACGCGGAATGGAACTTAGCTTATTTGTCGGGCCACGTGGAACATGGGATATTAGTGCAGGTCCTTTGACAAGCGGCGGTAAAACACAAGGGTTGCGACATGAGGGAGTCGATCAACTTGTCTATGCAATGGAAGATTTAAAAAGAGGAGCAAGACTTGGATTAAGAGGTGCATTGGTTGCTGATGAAGGATTGCTTATGTTAACAAAAGAAATGAAAAAGAATGGTCAGCTTCCGGAAGATTTTGTCGTGAAGGTTTCTGTCCAAATGGGTTCCGCTAACCCTGTATCGATCAAGTTAATGCAAGATTTAGGCGCAGACACTTACAATGTGCCAACAGCCTTAACATTGCCAAAGCTAGCAGCGATTCGTCAAGCAACAGATATACCAATTGATTTATATGTTGAAGTGCCAGATAACTTTGGAGGATTCCTGCGTTACTATGAAATACCTGAAATCATTCGTGTTTTAGCCCCAGTTTATATCAAATTTGGCCTGCGTAATCACCCTGATGTGTATCCTTCTGGGAAGCAGTGGGAAGCAACAAATATTTCACTCGTGCAAGAACGTGTACATAGAGCTTCACTAGGTGTACAAATGATCGAGCGGTATTATCCTGAAGCAAAAACATCTAAATTAGGTGCTGAAGGACTTGGTATACCTAAACTCAACAATATTGTTCCGAATTAATTCGTGAAAATACTAGATAACGAGAATCAAAGGCGACAAAAATTAAACATTGCTCCGTGAACTAGAGGGGAGGTTGTTAATCCTCCCTAAAGTAAGCGTTTACTTTGATGGGTGAAAAATCCTTAGAAATGTACTTTACTTCAAAGGGGTAGATGATATGGGTACAGCTAGTTTCGTATTGGTATTGTGTGTAAGTTTATTACTGTTAATTTTTATGATTTTAAAATTAAAAGTCCATCCAGTATTGGCCATGTTCGTGGTTGCGGCGGGAATGGGAGTAGGGTTTGGTAATACGTTATTAGAAACGATGGGGCTAATTAATGAAGGATTTGGTTCAACGTTAACCGGTATAGGGTTAACGATCATTCTTGGTTCTATATTGGCAATGGGGATTCAAGATATTAGGGCAACTGATTCAGTCGCTCATTTCTTTAACAGATTATTTCGAGGAAAGAATATGGAACTAGCCCCTGCATTAACTGGTTTTTTTGTTTCAATTCCAGTTTTTTCAGATGTCACAATGATTCTACTTGCACCAATAGCATCCAAGATTGCCCATTTGAAACGAATTTCGATGTCAACTATGACAGCGTTTACAGGATTAGGCTTAGTTCTTACCCACGGATTAGTACCACCAACTCCAGGTATTTTGGCTACAGCTATTACCCTGAAAGCTGATCTAGGATTTGTGATCTTTTGGGGGCTGGTTGTTTCCTTAGTTGCATTTTTTGGTACGTGGTTATTATTGCGGAAATGGACAGAAAAGGAATTTATTTTACCGCTCAGTAAATTTTTAGGAGGAGAGGAAACACATAGTCAAAATCCGGAGGTTGCTGCATCTGCAGAGCCTATTGCCGATTCACCGCTGAATAATGAAGCGGGTCAAGGTCTGCCTCCTTTTTATTTGGCTTTTCTTCCTATATTACTACCTGTCCTATTTATTGCGTCGTCTTCTTTTGCCAATATTATTCTTGAAGAAGATTCGTGGTTACAACCATTTTTTGCAACTTTAGGTGATAAAACCATTGCTTTATCTGCCGGGGTACTTGTCGTGTTGGTTTTAGCATTTATGTATAAACAGAATGTCTATGAATCTGCAATGAAAGAAAGTGGTAATGAAGTTAATCGAGATACACCTTTTATGTATATCTTAGTTGAAACATGGGTGACTCGCGCGCTACTCGTTGCCATTCTGCCGTTGTTAATTACTGCGATGAGCGGTGCGATGGGAAATATTATTAAAACGAATGAAACAGTAGAAGCACTAGCAATTAGTATTGCGAATACAAAAGTTTTGCCTATTTTACTTCCATATTTCATCGCTTTTGCCATTATGTCTGCAGCAGGGTCGATGACAATGGCTGCCCTTACTACAGCAGCTATTGTTGTACCAATGATGCCAATTTTGGGTTTATCTCCAGTAGCTGTTACTTTAGCAATTGGTGCAGGAACGCTTGCGTTGAGTCACTTAAATAATAGCGGTTTCTGGATCTTAATTAAATTTTTTAACTTAACGACAAAACAAGGCTTTAAGTATATTACAATCCCAACCTTAGTAGCATCAATCATTGCGATTATAACGATTATTATGATTAATAGTCTTGGTCTAATTTAAATAAAGGCTGTGCAAGGCTCGATGTTGATTATGATGCATTTGTTTAAAGCGGACCGCCAGTGGCGGAAATCACACCTAGTTGCTCACTAAAAATTTAAAGCTTATAGGAGGTTCTTCAAATGGCTATAAAATTCCCAAAAATAAAAAATTCAATCAATTCTTATAAAGATAATGTACAAGGAAAAGCAAATGAACCGATCACAGTTGCTGGGTTATTAGATCGATCAAAACAAATTTTAGGAATGGATTATATCGGTTCCACTCCTGACTGGACATTAGAGGAGATTTATAATCGATTAGAAGAAAATGCTCCACGGATTGCCATTATCGGCGGTTCTTCAGATCATCCGGCACATATCATGGATTTTAAAACGTCAGCTCATGCTGCAATCAGGATTTGGCAAAACGGAGGTGTACCATTCTATTTTTCTACACCTGTTTTATGCGATGGTACGGCCCAAAATAATATGGGAATGAGCTATTCCTTACAAAGCCGGAATGCAGTCGCCCAAATGATTGTCAATCAAATGGAAGCGCATAGCTACCATGGTGCCTTTATTATTCAGGGGTGTGATAAACAGCCTCTAGGGGTCGTTAGTGCAATGGTTCATTTAGACCGGCTTCGTCAGGACAGAGGGGAGGCACCGGTTTTTGCAACGTTTGCTCCTGCCCATGTCTTACAGGGAGGGACGATTCCTGAGGATCTGTTTACAGAGTTAAATCAGGTAGCAGCAAAAGCAGAAAATCAAGGGGCTTCCGATATTGCAGATGATTTAAGAGATGCCATGGATTATATATTACAATGCTCATCGAATACTGCGTTCCAGGGAGTATTAAAACGAGCTCAAGAACGTGGTCTCATTACAGAATCACAACATAAAGACTATGAAAGAAGATTGGCAGTTGCAACATGTGATGGCAGCGGAGGAGTATGTGCATTTAATGGGACAGGAAACAGCTCAAGACATCTTGTTGCAGGGCTGGGATTAGTTCATCCAACTCTAGAGCTTTTAACAAGTGCTCCTAACCAATTACAAATAAATGAGGCGATTGATAGTTTAGCTACTATGATAAATAATCCTGTTTTTAGTGCTTCTAATATTATGGCTACTAACATCCGTAATGCTATTCGTATTCATAGTGCATCTGGGGGATCTACTAATTTGATGATGCATATTGTCGCGGCCATGTTATACGGTGGTTATAAATTTAGTTTATGGGATTTAGATGAAATTCATCATTCTCACCCAATTCCAGACTTGTTTAACTATAGCTTAACAGAAGGTCGAGATATTTTCTCATTAGCTACGCAATGCTGCAGCGGGGATAGCAGGGGAATGGAAACGTTATTCTATGAATTAATTCAAAATGGCGTTCCAATGGATGTAGATGCTCCGACAGTAACGGGAACAAGCTGGAGTGAACGTTTAACAAAAACAGAAAATCTCCCAGCGTCAAATGTAAAAGAAAATCCAGTGATTCTATCTAAGCCAAGACGACCGTTTAGTGGTGTCGATGTTCTAACAGGCAATTTCTTCGAAAGTGCTATCGTAAAAATTAGCGGGATGGCAACACCACAATTGGATCAATTTGATAAAAAGGCAGCATTTGTCCTTTATTATGAAAATGAAGATGAGGCCAATCAAGGTTTATTAGACACTCAACTTTTACCTAAATTAAGGGAAAGTAGATCTTTTGGTCATGAAAATTTGTTAGGTCTCTTAAAAGTAAATGCCCCTGACCAATATGATCAATTAAAAGCATATGACTATGATTCTCTATTTGATAAGTTAGTAGAAAAAAGCATCTTAAAAATTGCGGTCATCGTTTCAGGCCAAGGACCAGAAGCCTTTGGAATGCCCGAAATGTTTACACCAATGCAACATATTAATGCGAATCGAAAGCTGCAACGAATTGCTGCATTAATTAGCGACGGCAGATATTCAGGTGTCTCATATGGAGCTGCAATTGGTCACATGACTCCTGAAGCGATAAATGGGGGCGGGATTGGATATCTTCAAACAGGAGATGTATTATATTTGGATCTAAGAGGAAGAGAAATTAACTTTCTCGATCAAAACTCTCTCCAAAATGGGGCGATCCGGTTTGAATTCAGTCATATTAAAGAAGAAAGAAAAGCATTAGCAAATGAAAGATTATCATTGCTGAAAAAACGTCAGCGAAAAGTAGCCGCAAGTAATCGTTTAGTTGATCACACGGATGCAGCATATGGAGTGGTTTCTACGATCATTGCTGAAGAAGCGGAACTTGATTATAAAACAGATATTGTAAAATATGAACAAAAACAGGTGAGTGAAAAGTAAGAGTTTATAAAAGCAAATGGAGGGTGTACGAAAAAAGTTCCCCTCCATCTAGAAAATTATAAAATAGGAGATGATTTCAATGAACCTTTCATCTTTTTTATATGAATCTAAAAAGTACATTGGTGTTTTACAAGGAGATCAAATGATCAATTTAACGTTACTAAACGATCTCTATAAAAAACAACATTTAGTAGATTCCACGATTCCTGCTAATTTAGAACAGTTTATTGAAAATCATGAAACACTCATTCCTTATGCAGAAAAACTTCTTGAGTATTTTGATGAAAATCGTTTAGAGATTCAAGGTGTCACATGTTCCTTATCAGAGGTAGATATTTTGGCACCTCTTACAAAACCTGAAAAAATTATTTGTGTAGGCTTAAATTATCTTGATCACTGTAAAGAAACAGGGATGGAACCCCCAGCAGCTCCAGTGATTTTTTCAAAATACGCGAATGCCATTATTGGCCACAAAGAAGATATTGAGTGCCCTGTCAATTCCAATCAAGTTGATTTTGAAGCAGAATTGGTAGTTGTCATTGGAAAAGAAGCAAAAAGGATTTCCGAGGAAGACGCTGAGGGTCATGTCTTTGGTTATACCATTATGAATGATGTTAGTGCTAGAGACATTCAATTTGCGGATGGTCAGTGGGTTCGGGGAAAATCACCTGACACGTTTGCTCCAATTGGACCAGTGATTGTCACAAAGGATCAAATAGAAGACCCGCATCAATTAGATATTTCTCTCACTCTAAACGGAGAAATCATGCAACAGTCCAATACCAAAAATTTAATTCACAGAATTCCAGCCATCATTTCGTATCTATCGCAATCAATGACATTAAAACCAGGCGATATCATTGCAACAGGTACACCTCCTGGAGTTGGAATGGGAAGAGATCCAAAAGTATGGTTGAACGAAGGGGATGAACTTTCGATCACGATTGAACACATTGGAACTCTTACAAACTTTGTTAAAAAAACGGCTGCTTCAGAAAAAAATTCCAGCAAGGAAAGTCTACTCTCAAATTAATTTCAATATGATTCTACTAAGATATAATAATTGTTTAAAGAGGCGAAGCAAATTTACTCAGATATTCTACTAAGCCTCTTTATTCTTATAAATAAAAGTTATGGCACCAAAAATTTCATTATAAAGGTTAAACGCTGGTGGCTATTTTTGTCCTTAACAATATACATGGTTTGTAAATTTGAAAGCGTTTACTAATGAATAGAGCAATCGGTTAGTTAATGAGCCGCCAGAACGAGAAATGATGAAAACAAAGGAAGATTCATCAATGATATTTCTTTCATTAAATGCACTTCAAAACATTCAAATTGGAGAGTGAAAGTATGAAGATAAAGAAATCAATCGATAAAGTTCCTGGTGGTCTCATGGTTGTACCTCTTCTCGCAGGTGCTCTATTAAATACGATAGATCAGCTTCATATCCCCTTTATTATGGATTTTTTAAAGATGCTCGGAGTTGCTCCCAATGAAGAAGGAAATTATGAATTTATGAAAATAGGAGGCTTTAGCCAGGCTTTATTTAAGGATGGAGCGTTAACATTATGTGCCTTATTCCTATTTTGTGCAGGAAGTCAAATGAATCTCCGTATCGGAGGAAAAGCGCTAAAAAAAGGAGTTATTTTAACCTCCTCAAAGTATTTAGCAGGAATAACAGTTGGCTTTATTTGGGGATTTCTATCAGATCCAGTGAATGGATTCCTGGGCTTATCAACAATGGCGATTATCGCAGCCATGACGAATGGGAACGGTGGAATGTACGCTGCTTTAACAGGACAATATGGAAATCGTTCAGATGTAGGGGCCACAGCCGTTCTTTCCATAAATGACGGACCATTTTTTACCTTGATGGCACTTGGAATGATGGGGGCAAACTTTCCACTAATTGCATTTATAGCCGTCCTTCTGCCAATTCTTATTGGGATGATACTAGGAAATCTTGATGGAGAAATACGCAACTTTTTATCTGCTGGTGAAACACTAGTTATTCCTTTTTTCGCCTTTGCGTTAGGGGCAGGAATGAACCTGTCAAATTTCTTTAATCCGAAAGTAGTCGGTGCCGGAATTGTTCTTGCGTTAATGACGGTTATTTTCTCAGGAGGATTAATGGCACTTGCCTTTAAACTATTTCGTGAGAAAAGCATTATTGCACCTTGGGCTGAAGCCTCAACTGCAGGAAATGCAGTGGCTACGCCAGCTGCTATTGCCTCAGCAGCAACTGTAGCAAGCGGAACAGGCTTAATGACGGCAGCAGATGCCCAAGTCTATCAAAATATTGCCAGCATAGCGACAGCTCAAATCTCAATTGCATCCATCTCTACTGCCTTACTGGTTCCAATTGCTGTGATATTAGCAGATAAATATCAAAAGAAGAAGGGGATTGATGGAAAGATTGAGTATTATAAACAAGAAAATATGATTTCTGAAAAACATATCAATCTCAAGTAACGAAACAATTTTCAAAAAATAATAGATTCAATTAATAATGAAAGGCAGGGTAAAATATGAATTATTCTTTTGAAGGATATCGAAGAAGTGATGGATCCGTTGGCATAAGAAATTATATTGGTGTTGTGTCTTCTGTTGTGTGCTCAAGTGTTGTGACAAAAGAAATTTCAGAAAAGGTGCCTGGCGCGATTCCCATCGTCCACACAAACGGCTGCGCTCAGCTTGGAGACGATTTTAAAGTAACAAAAAATATGCTAGTTGGTGTTTCATCAAATCCTAATCTTTATTCAGCACTGCTTGTAGGTTTAGGCTGTGAAACAAATCAAATTAGCGGGTTACTGGAAAGCATACCTGAGACAAAGCCAATTAAAGGAATTGGTATCCAACAATTATCTGGTGGAGATAACACGATAAAAAAAGGAGTCCAAATCGCTGAAGAATGGTCAAATGATATTGCTGAGATGAAAAGAGAGCGCTTTCCTATTTCGTCGCTAAACGTCGGGATTTTATCCATCGATATTGATGAAGAAACATTGCAAACAGTTGCACCAGTAATAGAAGGCGTTGTAGACCTTTTAATTGATCATGATGCAACTGTTATGATGGGCCTTTCTCAAACATTGGAGCCTGCAGGGGAGTTACTTTCAGAACGAGCACCTGGAGAAGAGGTAAAAACGAAATTAAAAAAGATTGGTAATGGCTTACACCGAAAACGCTGGAAAAAAGTAACGAAAGATCCTGTTCCTGTTCGTGATTTCTCAAGTGAAGAAAAAGCTTTAGCTATCCTTGAATCAAGACTTACAGGGACAAAACAAATCAAGAGTTTGCTTACTTATAATGAAATGCCTGAAGAAAAGGCCCTGCATTTGATAGCGGTTCCAAGTAATATTGTCGAAGCTTTATCTACGATGGCCTCCAGCGGTTGCAATATTGTGATGGTTGTTAGCAGCAGAGGTATTTTAACAGGATCTATTGCTTTACCAAGCATGACGATTACACCAAAAAATACATCTAACTTTTTTGATGAACTTACTGACTACACAGTTACAGAGGAATCTGCCTCCATTCAAGTGCAGAAAGTAGTAGAGTCACTTCTGGCTATTTGCTCTGGGAAGCAAACAAGTATAGAAAAAATGGAACTTGGTGAATTCTCGATCCCCCATGTAGGAACGACATTTTAATAGGGGGAAATGTTATAAATATTGTTTATTTTGAAGCACTTTGTTGATTGCAGGAGAAGACGAACACCTGCAGGGGAAATCAACAACTACGTAATTAGTGGAAGGGGAAGTGTAATGAAGCAATCATATAATGCGATTAAAATAGATAAAAAAGATAATGTGGCAGTGGCACTAAAGAAAATAGAAGCAGGTGAATGGCTTTCTATTCAGGGAGAAAATGAGGAAATCAAAGTAAAGAAGGAGATTCCGTTTGGTCATAAAATCGCGACTGCTTTTATCCCGAAAGACGGAAAAATTATCAAGTACGGCGAATGCATGGGAATGTCAACTGAAGACATTCAACCTGGTGATCATGTCCATGTTTTCAATGTCAGAGGTCTAAAAGAAGAAGAACGTTTAACCTCTCTTAAGGAACATCATCACAATTAATAGGCAGATATAAAAACAATTAGATAAAAGTTTAATAGTCAGAAGACCACATAACATTTGCAAAGGAAGGTAATAGGATGAAAACATTCCAAGGATATCGGAGAGCCAATGGAAGCATCGGTGTAAGAAACCATGTCATTGTCATCAATACGATTGGCGAACTAGCAGGTTTTACGAAAAAACTAGCACAGCTTGTCCCAGGTGTTGTTCCTGTCGTGCAACAAGGCGGGCGAGCACAGTATCCGGAGGATCTTACACAAACAGTTCGTACACTTAAAGGAACTGCTGGACATCCGAATGTAAGCGCGGCTTTATTAATAGGGATGGGGCAAGATGATCCGGCAGACGAAATTGTGCAAGTTCTAAAAAAAGAAGGTCACCATGTTCAAGCGATTCAATTCAATAAGGATCAGTCAGTAACAGAGGTTCTAAATGAAGGGAAACTGTGGTTGGAAGAAGCCGTTAAGCGAAGTAAAAATGAAAAGACGGAAATAACAGATGTATCTGAATTAATTATCGGTCTCGAGTGTGGCGGATCAGATGCCTGGTCGGGAGTTACCGCAAATCCAGCAATTGGGGTTTGTTCAGATGCGATTGTACATGATGGAGGGACTAGTATATTAGCAGAAACGACTGAAGCAATAGGGGCTGAACATATTTTAGCTAATCGTGCGGTTAGTCCTGAAGTTGGAGAGAACTTTCTTAAGATTGTAAAAGATTATGAAGAAAGAATAAAGGAGACTGGTGAGGATATAAGATCTGCTAATCCTACACCAGGAAATATGGCTGGCGGCTTAACAACATTAGAGGAAAAATCATTAGGGTGTATTAAAAAAGGCGGAAATTCAACTTTAATGGAAGTTGTCAACTATGCTTCAGCACCAACAAAAAAAGGGTTTATCTTTATGGACACACCTGGCTATGATGTTGAATCTGTAGCAGGGCTAGCCGCAGGTGGAGCACAGATTGTTTTATTCTCTACAGGAAAAGGTTCTCCAACAGGATCACCGATTGTTCCTGTCATAAAAATTGGAACAAACCCGAGAGTATATGAAATCATGTCAGAACATATTGATGTAAATGCCGGAAAAATCATCGAAGGAACAAATACGATTGAGGAGATAGGAAAAGAAATCTACGAAAAAATACTTAGTACAGCAAACGGCTCCTTAACAGCGGCCGAAAAACATAAAAATCAAGAGTTTGCCATTTGGAGATTAGCAGAGACCATTTAATAGGGGATTTGTCTATATTTAAGGCAAACTTATAAAAAGAAGGGATGGTATATTCCTTCTTTTTTTGTGTCTTTAGGCAATAAGTCCAGAACTGAGAATGCATAAAGAAAAAAATTAGCTGTTCTTAAATGGCATCCATTGTTATCCCTTGTATTGAATGGAAATTTATCTTAATTAGTACTAAGCTATACTTAACTTATCAAAAAAATTTGGAGTAAGAAAACTTGAAAAGAAAAGGTCCAAAAAAGGAAAAGAGATAAAAAATGAGGTGTTTTTAAAATGTAGTTTCGGTTCCGCATTGGAGAGGTAGCCAAACTATTTAACTATTTAGATCTCTACCTCGACACTTCGATACTATGATGAAATCGGGATTCTCCAACCTAAATATACAGATCATGACAGCCTATATCGTTACTATAGGTTTGACCAATTAGTTGTACTCGACACAACATCTACCTGAAGAAAAATGGATTTTCGATTAAAGACTTATTAATAAAGATTGGTCCTTTTATATCAACTGTGTCGTTTACCTAACAATAATGTAAGCATCCTCTTTCTAACTATAATGATAATTAATAGAAAAAGAACTACTTTTACTCGTAAATTAATCAACACAGATATATTTTCAGCAACAAAACCGCTCCAAATAGAAATGAAAATGGTAAAAGACTATACTTTTGTAGCCACTTCCATTCTATGCCATAATAAACCAAGAACCAAGGAGTGAATCACATGCAAAAAATTATGATTGTTGAAGATGATCCTAAAATTGCAGATCATTTAAAAAAACATATTGAAAAATACGGATATGAAGTAACGATTGTGACTGATTTTGATCATGTCATGGATGAATTTTATAAAAGTAAGCCCCAGCTTGTTCTTTTGGATATTAATTTGCCGAGTTTTGATGGGTATTATTGGTGCAGGCAAATTCGGAAGGAATCGGTGTGTCCGGTTATCTTTATTTCAGCGCGGATTGGTGAAATGGATCAGGTGATGGCCCTGGAAAATGGTGGGGATGATTATATCACAAAGCCGTTTAGCGCTGAAATTGTGATGGCCAAAATTCGCAGTCAACTCCGCCGTGCTTACGGGGAATATGCATCTAGGGTCGAAGAGAGGGTCTTAGAAAACAACGGACTAAAACTTTATCCGGAAAGGCTAGAGCTAACTTTTGAGACAAAAACTGTTTCTTTATCGAAAAAGGAATCCGATATTATCGAAAGCCTGATGGAACGATATCCACGTGTAGCCGGTCGTGAAGATTTACTTGAGAAACTCTGGGATGATCAAACCTATATAGATGAAAACACTCTTAATGTGAATATTACAAGAGTGAGGAAAAAGCTGCAGGAACTAGGTCTGGAAGGTGTGGTGGAAACCGTTAGAGGTGCAGGCTACCGTTTACATATTTCGTGGAAGGAGAGAGAGGGATGAAATTGTTTTTTAGGGAGCATTCCTTATTAATAGTTGTACAGACTATTCAACTGGTCGTCATCCTTTTGATCTTCTGGTTTGATGGGTATCGTGATATCAAGCTGTTTTTTTATGCTGCTTTTCTCAGCTTTTTCATACTTGCCGTTTATCTTATTTATCATTATATGAGTCATCGCAGGTTTTATCAGCGACTTGCAACCCCGCTTGAATCCATGGACGACTCTTTTCGGAAAACAGATCAAACCCCAATGTCGATTGCTTTTGATAATGTGTTACGTGAACAATACAAGCTTTACCAGAATCAACTAGAGTTTATTGAAAAGCAACAGGAAGAGCATCGAAAGTTTATGGATCAATGGGTCCATCAAATGAAAACTCCATTATCGGTTATTGAACTAACAGCTCAAAATTTGGATGAACCTGACTCATCCAATATTCGTGAAGAGACCGATCGTATGAAGACTGGATTAAATACTGTTCTCTACATGGCACGATTTAAGACGATCGAACAGGATTTTCATATTAAACCAGTTGGATTATCAAAAGTCATACAGGAAGTAAACGGTGAAAATAAACGATTTTATATACGAAACCAAGTCTACCCAAAGCAAGTAGCCAAAAGGGAAGGAATCACTGTTGAAACCGATGAAAAGTGGCTGTTTTTTATCCTATCTCAGCTTATCAACAATGCCGTTAAGTATTCTGCCGGGAAAAGTAACAATATTGTTCTTTCAATTTATGAAATAGGCAAGGAAGCTGTCCTTGAAGTAAAGGACTTTGGGATTGGGATTCCAGATCAAGATAAGCGACGCATCTTTCAGCCATTTTTCACTGGGGAAAATGGCCGGAAATATAGAGAGTCAACGGGAATGGGGTTGTACTTAGTTAAAGAGACATTAGATCATCTAGGTCATCGTTTGGAAATGGATTCAGAAGAGGGAGTTGGGACTACATTTCGAATTATTTTCTCAGAAACACAAAACCTTACAGCCTTGTAAGGAAAGTGAAAGAAGAATCGATAGTTAAGGAAGGAAACGGCACGATATACTAATCACAGATCAGATATCGTGAAAGGAGATCTTGTGATGTTAGAAGTAAAAAAGGTAAGTAAAATTTATGACGGAAAAATTGCATACAAAGCATTAAGCGATATTCATTTATCTATTGAAAAAGGTGAATTTGTTGGAATCATGGGTCCATCTGGCAGTGGAAAAACAACCCTGCTTAATATGATTGCAACAATTGATGAACCAACAACAGGTGAAATCTTAATTAATGGGAATAACCCACATCTACTGAAAAAAGAAGACCTAGCGAAATTCCGCAGACGTGAGCTTGGCTTTGTTTTCCAGGACTTTAATTTACTTCACACGTTAACCGTTGAAGAAAATATTGTTCTCCCTTTAACACTTGATGGGAAAAGTGTGAAAGAGATGAAACAAAAGGCTAATGAAATAGCTGAGAAATTAGGTATTTCACAAATTATGAAAAAGCGCACATATGAAATCTCTGGTGGACAGGCACAGAGAGCGGCGGTAGCAAGGGCGATGATCCATGTACCAAAGCTTTTACTTGCTGATGAACCAACGGGAAATCTAGATTCAAAATCATCGAAGGATGTAATGGAGATGCTAGAATCGATTAATCAGTCGGAGCGCACAACGATGCTGCTTGTTACACATGACCCACAGGCGGCAAGCTATTGCAATCGGGTGATTTTCATTCGTGACGGAAAATTTTATTCTGAAATTCATCGCGGTCAAAATCGTCAAACCTTTTTCCAAAAGATCATTGATACACTTTCGTTACTGGGAGGGGATGGAAATGACCTTTCGCAGATTCGCGTTTAATAATGTTTTCCGCAATAAACGATTATATGCTGCCTATTTTCTAAGTAGTATGTTTACCGTGATGGTCTTTTTTACGTTTGCTATTTTTGCTTTCCATCCAACATTGAGTGGAAATGATATGAATTCTTATGTGAAAATTGGAATGTACATCGCTGCAGGTATCATCTATGTCTTTTCTTTTTTCTTTATTTTGTATTCGATGAGTTCATTTTTAAATACGCGTAAAAAAGAGTTTGGTTTACTAATGATGCAAGGTATGTCGGTAAGACAAATCCGTCTTATGGTGTTTCTAGAGAATATGGTCATCGGTTTTTTTGCAACGATAAGCGGGATTTTATTTGGGTTAGTCTTTGCGAAATTCATATTACTGATTGCTGAAAATGTACTTGTCATTGAAGAAGGTCTGAACTTTTACTTTCCAATGATGGCCATTCTTTCAACGTTTGTATCTTTTATTATTTTATTTTTCTTTATATCCTTGTTTGTCTCATATATTCTGCGTAGCAGAAAATTGATTGATTTAATTAAAGGAAATAAGAAATCTAAAGGTGAACCGAAAGCTAATATCTTTCTAACGATTGTTGCTTGTTTTTTGTTAGGAGTTGGTTATGTTGTTGCTTTACTAGTCGAGGGGATGACTGTAGTAGCAGCTATGCTGCCTGTGATTATCGTGGTCATTATTGGGACTTATTTGCTATTTACCCAATTGAGTGTGTATATCATCCGTAAATTTAAAAACAAAGACACCGTCTTCTGGCAGAGAACGAACATGATTTTATTATCCGATCTTTCTTTTCGTATGAAAGATAATGCACGAACTTTTTTCCTGGTCGCAATTGTTTCAACAGTTGCCTTTAGTGCGATCGGTTCGCTTTATGGCTTTCAAAGCATTCTTACTTCCACATTGGAAAATACAAATCCTACGACTTTTTCCTATCGAGCAGTAGAAGATAATGAAGAACAAGATGTTTCTTTTATCAACAAAACCATCAATCAAGAACACATGAAGGCGGATCATGAGCAAACAATGCTTCGGTACTATGAAGTAGGAGAAGATACGAATCTCATTACGAGTGAATCCGAGTTTAACCGTTTTGCTGCCCTGATTGGGGAAGATACAATTAATGTGGAAAAAAGTGAGATAATGGTTGTGGAATTTACAGATTCAACATTTGGACAAACAGATGAGTTATTAAAGCAATCGATCAAACTGAATTCCGGTGAAATCTTAAAGCCGGAGGAAGTGATTTATTCACGAGCACTTCCTGATACAGACTCTTACTATGTTGTGTCAGACGAAGCCTATAAAGAATTGCCATCTCAAGTAAGGGAAGAGAGCTATCATGCCTGGCAGGTAACGAAAGGTGAAAATAACATATTAGAAGCTTCTAAAAAGTTAGTAGAAGCCCTGCAACCTTATGAATTCGCTGCTGTCGATTATGAAGTCTACCAAATTAATAAAAGTTTCGGACTTATTATGTTTGTTGGACTCTTTATCGGGATTGTCTTTTTCGTTTCAGCCGGAAGCTTTCTTTATTTCCGTCTTTACGCTGACTTAGACGAAGACAAACAAAAATTCAAAGCAATCTCAAAAATTGGCTTAACAGAAAAAGAATTAAAACATGTGCTGACTAAACAAACGGCGATCCTTTTCTTCGCACCAATTGTCGTAGCACTGATTCATGGAGCAGTAGCTCTTACAGCATTATCTCACATGTTTTATTTTAACCTAGTGAAACAGTCTGTAACGGTTCTATGTGTATTTTTAGCGATTCAGATTGTGTACTTTTTCATTGTTCGCTTTTTCTATATGAAGCAGGTTAGGAGTGTGCTTTGAGTAGGTTGAAAGAGGGAGAGGTACGTCAGACAATAATATCATTATCAATAAAATAAGAGTATTTCTTTAATCCTTAAAAACACTAACATCTATTATTGTTAGTGTTTTTATTTTATAGAAAATTTTTTATTAATTTTTTGACTAATTTCATGTATTAGTATTTTCTGATTTTTAAGTTGAATTGGGAACTATTTGAATGTCAGTTCTTCAATATATAACACAAGATGTTACATTTTATAAATATAAAAGAAAGAGAAACTTAAAATCTAACAAAGATAGAGCGTTTCCATAAATTTTCATGTTATATAATATAACAACTATTTTGATTATTCACATTATTCAAACGATAATTATTTTATAAAGAATTAAAGACATATTAAAGACACGATTTGAAAGAGGTGATCTTTATAAGGTTGAAAATAGCAGTGATTGGACCGGAACCATTAGTAACCGACATTTGTCAGATAGCATCTGAATTCAATGATGTTGAGATCAAAAAATTAATTTATAAAACAGTCGAACAATCTGCCTCATTAGTAGAAAATCACGAAGATACTATAGATGTTTTTATTTTTGCTGGACCCTCACCATTTATCCAAAGAAAATCTGCCTTTGGACAGTTTATCCTACTATATACCTTTTAAAGGCTCAGATATTTATAGGACACTAGGAAAGATTTATGAAATTTATCATGACTACCCTATTATTAGTTTCGATGTTGTTGATGCGCATTTTCTGGATGAAATCTATGAAGAAATTGGTATTTCGAATGTACCTTATTATTTGAAATCAAATAATACAGCTATTTTGGATAGTAATGCTTTAGTTGATTATCACCTGAATTTATTAAAAGAAGAGAAAGTACAGGTCATTGCAACAACCTTAAATTCGGTTTATCAGAGTTTAAGGGATTTGAATGCTTCAGCTTTTTTAATCAAACATACAAAATCGGTCATTCGAGACACTTTAGAAAAAGCGATCCTAAAAGGAAAGAAACAAAAAAGAGAGGAAGCTTTAATAACAGTATTGCAATTTCAAATGACCACCAACAAGCATGAAGAGTGCACTAAGCTCCAACATGAATGTGATCTGATTAAAGAAAGAATTTTAGAATATGGAAAACATTTATTTTCTAGTACGAATATAACTGATAACAATTTGATTACTCTTTATACAACTCGCGGATTATTTGACAAAATCACGAATGGAAGAAAAGATTTTAGTTTTTTGAAAGAGTTAAACGAACTTTTTTCGGTGCAGATAAATCTTGGGGTTGGAATTGGAAACACTGCAGATAGTGCATCTTATAATGCGAAAAAAGCTTTGGATTTTTCAATCCAAAATATGACAGGAAGTTGCTATTTAATAGATGAACAAAAAAGGATTTTTGGACCACTCGGAACAATCCAATCGATTAATTATAATCTTTTAAATAGTAATGAAGAAAATCAAAGTTCATTAACTTTTCGGAAATTTTATGCATGGTTGTCTATGATGAAAAAAAATGAAGTAACAACAAGAGAAATAAGCATTGGAATGAATACGAGTGAAAGACATGCATCACGAATCTTAAAAAGTTTATGTGAAAAAAACATAGCCAATATTATTGGAAAAGAATCGATTAACCAAAAAGGAAGACCGCGTCTTATCTATGAGATAAATTTAAAAGATTTTGCAAGATATGTGAACGAAAAAGAAAAGGATAAAACAAATTCTTCACTATATTAAAACAATGAATCGTGATAAATGCCAGATCTAAACTAGGGGGGATTCATATTAAGATTAATGCGGGACGTTTAAAACAACATTTCGAGGAAATGAGTGAAATAGGCAAAATAGGAGAAACAGGTATTTGCCGTCCGGCTCAATCAGACATTGAAAAACAAGCCTTTGAGTTAGCAAGCAAGTGGATGAAAGAGGCAGGAATGACAGTAAGACTCGATCATTTCGGCAATTTAATTGGGAGATTAGAAGGGAAAGACCCTGAAAAACCGGTATTAATGCTAGGTTCGCACTTAGATTCACAACCATATGGAGGAAGATTTGATGGAACTGCAGGTGTCATTGCGGCAATTGAAGTTGTAACGACATTGACAGAACATGGAATAACACCAGATCATCCGATTGAAGTGATCTCTTTTGCTGATGAAGAAGGTTGGAGATTTAATAAGGGACTTTTTGGTTCAAGAGGAATTCTTGGTCTATTAGAGGAAGGAGAGTTATTACGAAAGGATAAGGATGGAATCACAAGACAACAAGCTTTAATTGACTTTGGCTGCAATCCAAATGAATGGAAACAATCGGTATATCCACCAAACTCGATCGCAGCCTATCTTGAATTACATATTGAGCAAGGTCCTGTACTTGAGAAATTGGATCAGAAGGTTGGTATTGTTACGGCAATTTCTGGACCATTATGGTTAACAGTAAAAATAACCGGCTTTGCTGGTCATGCGGGATCTGTACCGATGAACAATCGCCAGGACGCATTAGTAGGAGCTGCAGAAATCATTGTTGCTTTAAATGAAATCGTGAAAAAAGATCCGACAGCACCAACCGTAGGTACAGTTGGAGCAATTAATGTTTTTCCTAATTCACCTAATATCATACCAGAAAAAGTAGAATTTACCGTTGATTTACGTGATATTGATATCAATCGCAGAGGTTTATATGAAAGTAAGTTAAGAGAATGTATTCATAAAATAGCGGAAAAACACCTGCTAACATTTGAAATTAGTGAAGATACAAACAGTGAACCACGAGATTGTGCGGATTGGATTAAAAATTTGATCCGGAAAGAATGTAACGAAAAAGGAATAGAAGCACCTGAGTTAATAAGTGGCCCATTCCACGATGCTTTAATCATGTCGTATGCCTGTGATTACGGAATGATCTTCGTTCGCTGTAAGGATGGAATTAGTCATAATCCAGCGGAATATGCCTCCTACGATGATCTAGCAATAGGGACTGATATTATGTATGGAACGGTCTTAAAAATGATTCATCATTTACAACCTAGTTTAACAAACTAATTGATAAATCAAATCGATGAAGGTTAAAGGGAGGAAGAAAACATGAAAAGGAAAAAATTATTTTTGGCCATTTTTCTAAGTCTAATGATGATTTTGTCAGCTTGTTCGACAAACACAACAAGTGAGGAAGTAAGTACTAGTGATTCTAAAGGCGGGGGTCAATTAATTATTGGGATGGAATCAGAAGCTGATGTTTTAGATCCGCACAGAGCAGGTGGATGGGTAACGATGAGAATTACAAATCAAATGTTTGAACCACTTATTGGTGAGGATTTAAGTAAATCATCTGATGAAGAAGCCGTACCAAAGTTGATTCCAGTTTTAGCGGAGAGTTGGGATGTTTCAGATGATGGAAAAACATACACGTTTCATTTAAGAGAAGGGGTTAAATTCCATGATGGATCTGATTTTAATGCAGAAGCAGTAGAGTTTAATATTAAAAGATTAACAGATAAAAATTTTGAATATTACGATAATCCAGGTGCGGGACGTACCTTCAGAACTTGGAAGTTTTATGAAAGTACAGAAATTATTGATGAATATACAATTAATATTCATCTAAAACAGCCTTTTTCGGAATTCCCTAGAATGTTAGCTCAAATCAACTCCCTTCAAATTGTTAGTCCTACTGCCATTATTGAAAATGGAAATGACAGTATGGGAGATAATCCGGTTGGTACGGGTCCATTTAAATTTAGTGAAAGAAAACGTGGGCAAAATATAACTCTTGTTAAAAATGAAGAGTATTGGGGAGAAAAGGCTTTATTAGATACAGTAGTCTTTAGACCTTTATCAGATCCTGCTGCAAGGGTATTGGCAATTCAAAATGATGAAGTGGATATTATTGCTGTACCGCCGCCAGACTCAATTGAAAATTTAAAAAACCAAGGTTATGAAATCATTTCTGGTACACCACCACATGTCTGGTACTTAACATTTAATTTTGATAATGAATACATGAAAGATCCAAAAGTAAGGCAAGCGATCAATTATGCGATTAATCGAGAAGGAATTGCCAATGAGTTACTAAATGGCACAGTCAACCCAGCTTATACGATGGTTTCACCAGGTTCAAGTATTTTTGATCCTGAAAATAAATGGTATGAATATGATCCTGAAAAAGCAAAAGAGCTACTGAAAGAAGCTGGTTTAGAAAATGGCTTTTCAACAACATTGCAAACATCTGTTGATGGTTCCGGCCAATTACTTCCAGTTGATATTGCGGAATGGATTCAAAGAGATTTAAAAGAGATTGGTATTGAGCTTAAGCTTGATACACAGGAATGGATTACCTATTATTCAGCTTATAGTGATGGCATGGATAGCAGTGTCGGAATGAATCAGATGTCATCCGGTCGTACATCACCATATTTTCTATCAATGGTGGCACACTCTGAATTTGTTGCACCAGGTGGATTTAACTCAGGAAAATATGTAAATAAGCAAGTGGATGAATTACTCGATCATGCTTCTACTGCAATAGATGAAACCGAAGCGAATAAAACGTGGAAAGAGGCAGAGGCACTAATTATGGAAGATGCAGCATTTGCCCCAATTGTCAATGATTCAGCACCATATGTTGTTCATTCACGTGTAAAGGGATTTGTTGTACCGTCTGAGGAATGGTACACATTAGCTCCAGTTTGGATTGAAGACTAATCTATTAAAATCAGTGGCTTTATAGCAGGTATCTAATCACCAATCGGTCCATTAGATACCTGAAAGATTCATTTAATAAATAATAGGCGGGGAGGAGAACGTATGTTTCGTTATGTGCTTTCAAGGGTATTATCTACGATTCCAGTCTTAATTGGTGTAACCATTGTAGTTTTTTTACTAATCCGACTTATACCTGGTGACCCTGCAAAATCAATTCTTGGAGGGGACGCAACAACAGAGGCGGTAGAAGCATTAAGAGTCGAAATGGGGCTAAATGAACCAATTTATACACAATATGGATCATGGATTATACAATTTCTCAAAGGAGACTTTGGATATTCGTATACTCTTCATACTCCCATTGTTCAAGAGCTAATGCCACGTTTTGTAAATAGCATGATTTTAACAATTGCTAGTTTACTAATATGTGTTACGTTAGGTGTTATTTTAGGTTTGATCAGTGCGTTGAAAAAAGGAAGTGTATTTGACAAAGTCAGCATGGGCATTGCTTTACTAGGAGCAAGTATGCCCGTATTTTGGATCTCCTTGATGCTCATGTGGCTATTTGCAATTAAAATGCAAATATTCCCTGTAAGTGGAATGTACAATATGAGAAATCCAGGAGGGTTTATAGATTTATTGCATCATATAGTTTTACCGGCATTCGCAACAGCAACGGTTTCTCTTGCCGTTATTGCTAGATTAACAAGGAGTACAGTGTTAGATATTTTAAAGAAGGATTATGTGAATTATTTTCATTCATTTGGTTTATCAAGATCAAAAATAAACCTTGTTCATGTCATGAGAAACTCCCTTCCTCCAGTCATTAATATTTCCGGTTTACAAGTGGGCTATATTATTGGCGGTGCATTATTTAGTGAAGTTGTCTTTAATTGGCCTGGCATCGGAAAAGCTCTATATGTTGCCGTGACTTCTAATGATTATCCGACCATACAAGCAGGAATTCTTTTAATCGCGATCACATTCGTTGTTGTTAATTTAGTCGTTGATCTTTTAAATGTTTGCTTAAGTCCAAAATTACAAGATTCAATAAAAGCTGAATAGGGGTGAAAGCATGGGTAGTAAATGGAAACTGTCATGTAAGGCTTTTATGAATGACAAAATGGCAATGTTCGGAGCAGTCATTATTTTATTTTCCTTCGCATTAGCCATTTTTGCTCCTTGGGTCTCTCCTTATGATCCCAATGTCGTAGCAGACGGTAGCACACGTTTAATGCCCCCGGGATCTGAGGGACATCTACTTGGAACAGATCATCAAGGGAGAGACATATTAAGTAGAATCATCTTCGGCACACAGACCTCATTAATTTCTGCCGTTGTTCCCGTCATTATTGCTGCTATCATAAGTGTTTGTCTTGGGGTTATGGCTGGCTATTATCAAGGAATAATTGGAAACGTGATTATGAGAGTGATGGATGTCTTTTTTGCCTTTCCAGCAGTACTACTTGCCATTGCAATTGCGGCAATCCTTGGACCAGGTCTCCTTAATGTCATTATTGCCATGATTATTGTACGAATTCCGTATATGACGCGCGTTGTTTATACGGACACTTTGCAAGAAAGTCAGAAAGAATATGTTGAAGCTGCAAAGGCATTTGGGTTAAGTAAAATGGAAATTATGTTTAAACAAATTCTTCCAAATGTCTTACCTTCATTAATCGCATACAGTACAACTCTTGCAGGAGTAACCATTGTAACGGTAGCTGGATTAAGTTTTATTGGACTTGGTGTTCAACCTCCAACTGCTGATTGGGGTAGAATGGCAAGCGATGGTAGCGAAGTATTAATGCAAGGGCATGCTTTTGTTACATTTATTCCAGGAATCGCCATTTTAATCTTATCTTTTGCCTTTAGTATGATTGGTGATGGACTGAGAAATGCATTAGATCCATATGAACGTTCAAAGGTAAAAGAAAAGAAAAAAATCGATAAGAAAACCATTCAAAATATCGCTTAATTGATAGATCCATTCCATAGAAAGGGTGGTTAGATGAATGTCACGTCAACATTAAACACAAGATTCTTGCTTAAGGTTGAAAATTTATCAACAAAAATTAAAACACCTGATGGAGTTATTACTGTCCTAGAGGATATCAATCTAAATATTAAAAAAGGCGAAATTGGAGCAATTGTAGGAGAATCCGGTTCAGGGAAGTCTATGACAATTCATTCAATCCTCCAATTGTTACCCAAAAACCTTTTAGAATCCTATTCTGGAAATATAGAAGTAGAAGGAGAGAATCTCATCGAAATTGATGAGAAAAAAATGCAGAAAATAAGAGGTGGGAAGATTTCTCTAGTTGCTCAAAATGCGATGACCTCCTTAGATCCTTCATATCGAGTAGGAAAACAAATTGTTGAGATTATGTTAGAAAAAACGAACGCAACAAAATCCGAAGCAAAGAAAAAAGCACTAGATTTATTAGAACAAATGGGGATAGATGAACCCGAACGGATTTATCAATCCTACCCACACCAATTAAGTGGGGGGCTAAGACAACGGGTTGTAATTGCGATGTCCCTTGCCTGTGATCCGGACTTAATTATTGCAGATGAGCCAACCTCTGCGTTAGATCCAACCGTACAACTACAAGTATTAGATTTATTCCAGAAAATTAATCGCAAGTTCGGAACAGCTATTTTAATTATCACACATGATTTTGGTGTGGTTGCTCGTATTGCAGAGAAGGTAGCTGTGATGTATGCAGGGCAAATAGTTGAAAATGGTACGACTGAAGAGGTTATTTTTAACCCAAAACATCCATACACACAAAGCTTATTAAAATGCATCCCAAACCTTGACTGGATTTTCGAAGATGGTGTTGGAAAAAAACCCTTATTTCAAATAAAGGGGGAACCGCCAAACTTATTACATGTATCAGAGGGATGCCGATTTGTCAGCCGGTGTCATGTTGAAAGTGAAAAGTGTCATAAAACGAAGCCATTGTTGAAAAAAGCAAGCCCATTTCCAGTAGATCATTCTGTACGCTGTTTAATGAATGAAGGGGGGAAATAGACATGGGGAATGAACCTCTTGTTGAAGTGAAGGAATTACAGAAAATTTATGGTGGGAAGAAAAGTATATTTCTTCCAAGTAAAAAAGTAACGGCAGTAAACGATGTAAGCTTTTCAATTGGCAAAGGAGAAACATTTGGTTTAATAGGGGAATCAGGGTCAGGAAAAACAACAGTTGGACGAATGATCCTTAGGTTAATTGAGCCTACCAATGGATCAATCATTTATAATGGTCATTCATTAAGAGATTTACCCAAAAATAAAATGACCGCATTACGCAAAGATATTCAGATCGTGTTCCAGGATTCAGGTTCAGCCTTTAATCCCAGAAAAACAATCGGTGAGCAAATTGCGCATGGACTTATAAGATATAGCGAAAATAAAGATCCTAACTATATCTATAAAGAAGTGGTAGAAATGTTAGAAGTTGTAGGCTTACGAGCGGACTTTTACCATCGATATCCTCATGAATTATCAGGTGGGCAAAGACAAAGAGCGGGAATTGCTCGAGCGTTAATTCTAAAACCAAAATTTCTCGTCTTGGATGAGCCAGTATCAGCTTTAGATGTTTCTGTAAAAGCACAAATTATTAATCTCTTAATCTCTTTGCAAAAGGAATTTCATTTAACCTATTTATTTATCGCCCATAATTTAGATTTAGTAGCTTATTTTTGTGATCGAGTTGCTGTTTTATCAAAAGGAAAGGTCATTGAAACTGCATCGACAAAAGAATTGTTTAGAAATCCAAAACATGAAATAACAAACAAGTTGTTGAGTTCGATTCTTACCCTTGATGGAGATTTGGGAGAAGTTTATAAAAAAAGAACGGTAATTTAATGATAAGGAGAGATAGGGATGAATGAATTATTTTTTAAAGATATACACACTGTATCTGGATTACTAAAAAATCACGAAATATCTCCGGTTGAATTAACTAAACAACTATTAGAAAGAATAAATGATCTTGAACCAGACCTAAATGCCTATATTGCTGTTCTTGGAGAGGATGCTATTAAACAAGCAAAAAACCTTGAAAAAGAAATAATTAATGGAAATATTCGAAGTCCACTTCATGGTGTTCCGATTGCCATAAAAGATATTTTTGAAACGAAGGGTAGGATCACAACCTCAGGATCTAAAATTTTTGAACACTCAATTTCAAATCGTGATGCAGATGTTGTTAAACTTCTGCAAGATGCTGGAGCTATTATTATTGGAAAAACAAATCTTCATGAATTTGCGATGGGGGCTACAACAGAAAATCCACATTATGGTCCCACCCGAAATCCATGGAATTTAGAGAAGATACCTGGTGGATCAAGTGGCGGCTCTGCTGTTGCTGTTGCTGCAGGAATGGCATTTGGAGCGGTTGGAACTGATACAGGAGGATCTATACGACTTCCAGCAGCTCTTTGTGGAATTGTTGGACTAAAGCCAGCGTATGATCTTGTCAGTACAAAAGGATGCACTCCTTTAAGCTGGACATTGGACCATATTGGACCAATGACACGAACAGTTGCTGATAGTAGAATCATGTTGAACATCATGGCTGACTCTCGAAAACTGAAGATGATGGATTTAGAGATGAATAGAAATGATTTAAAAGGAATACGAATTGGAGTATGTGAAGAGTACTTTTTTGATAGTATGGATCAAGAAATGAAAAATATAATGAAACAATCGCTAAAAAAATTGACAGAACTTGGGGCAGAAGTTGTTGACATGTCACTCTCTGGTATAGAAGACGCACTTGAGGCACATAAAATCATTTCAAAATCTGAAGCCTATACATTTCATGAAGGTTTCTTTAAAAAAAATCCAGAAATGTACGGAAAAGATATTCAGTTTCGATTAAATTCAGGAAGTGAAGTTACGGCAAGTCAATATATCAACGCTTATCGTTACCGGAACAAATTTATTCAAAGTCTATTAGATTCGATGGAAGAATATAAATGTGATGTTCTGTTTTCGCCAACGAATTCTATTCCTGCCTTTGATATTGGAAGTGTTTCTCCCGAAGACTCTATTCATAATATTTTTAAGCTAGGAAAAACACCAATCGGAAATTTATTAGGGTGGCCTGTTATATCAGTGCCTTGTGGCTTTACAGCTGAAAACTTGCCAGTAGGATTTCAATTAATTGGAAAAAATTATGATGAAGGATTACTTCTTTCTATTGGAGAACTATATGAACAGTCGGAAAATTGGATTTCTTATTTGGAAAAAAATGATACTTATTTACTCGGGAAAATGTTAAATAATTAAGTTATAACATGCCTACTAAACGATAAATCAAAAAGACTGATCCTAAAGAAAATATCTAGGGATCAGTCTTTTTCTTTGCTTCAGATTTCTGAAATCAATGGCAATCGCTTTTTCTTCGATACACCTATTTTTATATACAAGATGAATCAAATAGATAAATGCAAAAAAACTAGGACACACTAATGTTTAACAATTACTTATAAGGAGTGGGCGGTAAAATGGATTCTTCAACCTTCATATTATTCGGTGCAACGGGCGATTTAGCTAAGAGGAAAATTATCCCCGCCTTATTTCGTTTATTTCTTAACCAAAAATTGCCGATTTCTTTTTCTGTGATTGGTGCTAGTATTACGGAGCTTTCAGATGAGGAATTTCATGAACAAATTAAGCAATCCATTCAATCCTTTACTGAACACAAGGCAGATCATCCTAAAATGGAAGCTTTCCTAGAGCTAATCCGGTACACAAAGGTAGATGTGACAAAAGAAGATGAGTATGAAAGGTTATTAACTCTGATCAAAAGTCGTGAAAAGGAGTTACAAATTCCTGAAAATAGATTATTTTATTTGTCGGTAGCCCCTCAATTTTTTGATGTAATTGCGCTGAACTCAAAAAAATGTGGTCTAGCTGCTGCAACTGGGTGGAAACGCCTTATTATAGAAAAGCCTTTTGGACATGACCTGAAATCAGCTCGGGAGTTGAATGAAAAGCTAACCAATGCATTTGATGAAGAGGAGATTTATCGAATTGACCATTATCTAGGCAAGCCAATGGTTCAAAACCTTGAAGCTTTGGAATTTGCTAACCCGATTTTGCAAACCCTTTGGAACAATGAACATATTGCAAATGTTCAAATTACCGCAAGTGAAACGGTTGGGGTTGAAAAAAGGGTTGCTTACTATGATCAAGCAGGGGCTATTCGTGATATGTTTCAAAATCATATGCTACAGCTGTTGATGATGGTTGGGATGCATTTGCCTTCAGGACTTTCCACAAAGGATATCCGTCTTGAAAAAAGAAAAGTAATGGATGCAGTTCGTCCGATCAAAAAGGAAGAGGTTGGTTCAGAGGTTGTGAGAGGACAATATGGACAAGGCGAAGTAAATGGACAACAAGTTGTTGGCTATACGAGTGAGCCTGGCGTTGACCCTTCTTCAACTAATGACACGTTTGTCGCAGCACGCGTCTGGATTGATGATCCTGTTTGGCAAGGTGTTCCGTTTTACATACGGACTGGTAAGCGATTGAATAAGAAATCAACTCGAATCGTGATCGAATTTAAAAACCCGCAAAGCCTTCTATTTGAATCAGAAAATGAAGAAACTTCTCCAAACCTATTGGTTATTGGGATTAATCCAGAGGAAGAGGTTTCATTACAATTAAATAGTAAAAATCCGTTAAACGACGGAAAATTAGAACCTATTCATGTTGATTTTACCCCTGAGAATAAGAACGTACCTGATGCTTATGAGATTTTACTATTAGATGCCCTAGAGGGTGACTCGACGTTTTTTGCTCATTGGAAGGAAGTTGAATTATCTTGGAAATTCGTACAGCCGATTCTTGAGGCTTTTGAGGAAAATCTGATTCCACTACATTCATATCAAGCAGGTTCATTTGGTCCTGAAGCTTCGAACGAACTACTTGAAGAGGATGGCTTTGGGTGGTGGTCAGACAAACAAACATTAGAAAAAGATGATTCTACTGAAAATACTTTTGACTATCCACACCTACACGCGAATGAACAATCATTTACAGATGTAGGATTGGATCATTAGGAGGGAATAAACATTGGAGCTACCTTGAGGCTGGTAGCTCCAGTGGAATTAGTAAGGAATTGTTAGTGCGGAAATGTTGCTTAACTTGCTTTGCTTACTTCCTTTCGATTGGAGGCTTTTGCTCCAGGTAAACTTAAAATCACCATACCAATTAAAAATAAAACAGAACCGATTATGACATAAACCGTAATGGGTTCGTTGTAGAATAACCATGACCATAAAAGAGTAAATAAAACACTCGAATTAACAAGAATAGCTGCCACTAAAAACGATACTTTCTTCAATGCTTTGGCATAAATTAAAAAACTTATTCCTGTAATAAACCCTAGCATGAGCAAGGAAAAAGTTGTGATTCCACTTAATTCACCTGACCACTCAAACTGAGAGGGAAGAGGAAGGGTTGTTAAAAGACTACACCATAAGAAAATCGATAAATTCATATCAGTAGCTGCCATTTTGTCAATCAATATTTTTTGACTGACAAAGTGAAAGCTGGCCCCAAAGGCAGATAACGCAAAAATGAAGGTTAAAAACAGATCAAACTCCATTAATTGACTAATAGGAAGACCGTTCCAACTTATAAGAAACACACCAAAAAAACAAAGCCCAGCAGATATCATAGACAATATCGTCATCTTTTCCTTAAAATAAAAAATAGAAAACAGCAGCATGAAAATCGTTAAAAATGGAGAAATTAAAATTTGCTCATAAGCATAGCCAATGGAAACACCATAGTTTTCAAAAAGATAGTTCATCATTTTCCCTATGGCCCCATACCAAATCCATTTTGACTTCCAAGTAATCTTGACTTTCCTTCTTCCAAACAAAATAAACAAAACTAAAAAAACGACACCAAGAAAAAATCGTAAAAACGTAATCGTATAGCTATCAATCGAAAAAGATGCCGCTTTCACAAAAATGCTGACAAAGCTCCACATTAGTGTACTTAATAAAAGTAAGAGAATTCCCATATGTATGTTTTCATCCTTTTTGTTTGTTACCTTTATTGGGTTTTAAAATGTTTTATAGGGTCTTTTACCGCAATTTATTATATCATAAAAAATATTAAGATTCTGAATATTGTTACATATGTATCCTTTCATAATTGAAAACAAGAAGGAGGAGAAACCCGTGAATAAAATCCAAAAAATCACCACGAACCTATGGTTCAACACAGAAGCAGAGGAAGCAGCACAATTTTACGTTTCAATCTTTCAGCAGTCAAAGCTAGAGAGAATCACTTACTATCAAAATGCATACGACAATCAAGACCAAACTAAGCGAAAAGTCATGACAGTCGAATTCCAATTGGAAGGTCAGAAATTTGTAGCACTAAATGGAGGTCCACAATACAAATTCACAGAGGCCATATCATTTTTCGTGCACTGTGATTCACAAGAAGAATTGGATTATTACTGGGATAGACTTTCTGAAGACGGAGACAAAAAGGCACAAGTATGTGGTTGGCTTAAGGATAAATTCGGAGTTTCATGGCAAATAATACCTACGAACCTAACTGAAATGATCAGTGATGATGATCAAGAAAAGGCAGGAAGAGTCATGAATGCATTATTGCAAATGAAAGGGAAAATTGATATGAATGCACTGGAAAGAGCGTATGAGGAATAGGGTTTAATTAATGGACTTTTAAGTGAGGGCGTATCAGTAATGAATACGCGAGCAAAGTAAGGTCGTAAGTGTCAATTTCACTTACGCCTTACTTTACTCAGACCTAAAGATAAAACCCCTATTTAATAATCGAATCATAAACATCATCAACAACTTTTTCATCTTGAATATCAAATTCTATTCTTAATTGATATCTAATAATTTCTTTATTAACCGAACCTTCTACGTTTTCAACTTTATTGGTTCTAAGCCAATGGGTAATCAGCTGAATCTGGTCATCATAATCTAAAATACTCATGCTAGATGCTCCTTTTATTTAAAATCCTTTATAAGTATAGATTCTTCTGAAAGTTGAGTTGTATACACTAATTTTTTCATTTTATAATTGATTATATTATTAAAAAAACAAGCAGTTTAAATAGTGATTGATGAAATATCTGGCAATTTTACAGATAATATTATGATATAGTTTACATATATTGACTTTTACTAGAAAGAGGTTCATATATAATGAGAATTCTATACATTGAAGATGAAGAAGAATTAGGAACATGGGTATGCCAGGACTTAACAAAGAGAGGATATCAAGTAACGTGGTTAAAAAATGGTGACGAGGCTTTGGAGTATGCTGACGACTATGATCTTGCCATTCTTGATGTGATGTTACCGGGATTAGATGGTTTTTCCATTGGCAAAAGGTTAAAAAAAGTTTCACCATCGCTGCCTATTATCATGCTATCGGCACGGTCACAAGTGGACGATAAGCTAGAAGGACTGGAATTTGCAGATGATTATATGACAAAACCATTCCACCCGGATGAGCTTGCAGCAAGAATTAGTGTGTTGTTGCGCCGATTTGATCGCATGATGCCATCTGAGGTAAAGATCCAGCATCTACGGTATTATCCAAAGCATTATCAGCTATTTCATAATGATAAAAATGAAGAAATCATTTTAACGTCTAAGCAACTCCAAATCTTTGATTATTTATTAAAACATGCCGGACAAATTATGACGAAGGAACAAATCTATGAATCTATTTGGGAGGAAGATTATTTTGAAGGTGACAAAACGTTAATGGTCCATATTCGTTACTTACGGGAAAAAATTGAGAAGGATCCAGCCAAGCCTGCCATTATTGAAACGATTCGTGGAATTGGGTATAGGTTAAAACAATGAAGCTTCGTAACACGCTTCAAACAAAATATTTGATTCTAATTATTTGTGCGATGATGATCCTTCCGATTGCTTTTCCTCTCGCATCATTTGTTGTTTACATACCGGCAATTATCGTTAATTACAATGACATAAATGTTTATAATAGTGAAGAAGTAGAGGCAGATTGGCATGAAAAAGCAAAACAATTACATGGGGTTTCAGAAGCAGAAATGATTGCTAGTTTAAAAGAAACGGCAAAAGGATATAAAACATCCACCGTATTTTGGGTTGATGAAAACGGCGAAACTCGATACGTTTCTGATCAATCAGCGCAAATTCCTGACAAGTGGACACCAACCTATACTGTTTCATTTATGAAAGAAAGCTATGGAGGCAATCCATTTACAGTTGTTTCATTTATAGGTGATGAGAAAACCAACGGATTTATTGTTTTGCAAATAGATAGAGAGTACATGGATTACCCGATTCGACAACTGGAAAATTATTTCGAAATCATTTATGTCGTGGTTGTCGGGCTTTTATTGCTGTTATTTATTGTTCTTTCATGGGTGTTTTTTCGATCAATTCGAAAACGTATTGTACGACTTCAAAAAACAATGGATATGAAAGATCAACGAATTCCAAATAAAGTAACGGTCGGTGAAATTGATGAATTAGGGGAATTAGAGGTATCATTTAATAAAATGATTGAACGCTTAGAGGCTAGCAGGTTGCGGGAAAAAGAGGAGGAAGAGCTGCGAAAAGAGCTGATTGCTAACTTATCACACGACCTTCGTACACCTTTAGCTACTATTCGGGCACATGCCTATTCATTGAAAAACGAGCATATATCATCAGATGGGCAGAAATCCATTGAGATAATTGATAGAAAAATTGATCATTTGCACACTCTAATTGAAAACCTCCTATCATACACGTTATTAACCTCAGGGAAATATACATACAAACCGCAAAACGTTGATGTAAATCGAGCCATTCGCCTGTCACTTTCAGCGTGGTATCCAATTTTTGAAAAAGAACAGTTTATGGTGGACATAGAATTGTTCGAGAAAACCGTTCATTGGCAGTTGGATCCAAATTGGTTTGAGCGGATTCTTGATAACCTGTTTCAAAACGTGGTGAGACATGCGAAATCTGGCCAATATATTCGTATTTTTTGCGAGGAAAACACCATTTATATCAAGGATAGAGGTCCTGGTATGAAAAACAAGTCAGAACAAACAGGTATAGGGATAGGACTTTCCATTATTGAACTGATGACAAACGAAATGGGCATTTCATGGAGTATCGAGTCATCTAGCAAAGGGACAACGGTTAGCTTAACAAAACAATAGGATATACAAAATGAGTACGCTTGGATGGATAAGCGTACTTTTTTGTTTTTAAACAAAATTTAAACTGAATCACCACTTCGATTTAAGTTTCATTATTTATTGTTTAGTTAGAGGTGATAAATATGAATGAATACGTCGTGGAAACTAGTAATTTAACAAAAACGTTTAATGGAAAAGCTGCAGTCAATCAAGTGAATTTATCGATTCCAAAGGGAGCGATCTATGGTTTTCTTGGTCCTAATGGGGCTGGAAAAACAACAGCAATCAAGCTCCTATTAGGATTGATGAAGGAAACAAATGGTTCGATCCGAATTTTTGGAAAAGAGTTAAAAAAGGAGAAACAAACGATCTTACGAAATATAGGGTCTTTAGTTGAATCCCCTTCTTATTATGGGAACTTATCAGCGAGAGAAAATCTCGAGTTACTACAAATCATTTTACAAGTTCCTAAAGAACGGATTGATGAAGTTCTTGCTATCGTCCGATTAGAAAAGGATGCCGACCGGCCTGTTAAAGGGTTTTCATTAGGGATGAAGCAGCGACTAGGAATTGCTTCTGCTCTGATTGGAAGTCCTAAACTCCTTATACTTGATGAACCGACAAATGGCTTAGATCCTTCAGGAATCATCGAAATGAGAGAATTAATTAAAAGCTTACCAGAAAAATATGGTGTTACTGTGCTCGTTTCAAGCCATCTTTTATCAGAAATAGATCAAATGGCCACTGAAGTTGGGATTATTTCAAAAGGAACGCTTATTTTCCAAGATTCTATTGACGTTTTACGCAAGAAATCTGTAAACAAGATTAGAATTCAAACGAACAACCGTGAGGCTGCTTGGAAAGTACTCCTTAATGAAGGATTGAAAGGGAAGGTAGAAGGAGATTATCTTTCATTTAACCAAAGCAGTAATCAAGAAGTTGCTGCCATGATTCGGGTTCTTGTACAAAATGGTCTCGATGTATTCCGAGTCGAGGAGGAAAAGCGCTCACTTGAAAATATCTTCCTTGAAATGACGAAGGAGGAGCAAAGTTTATGATCCTTCGGCTATTGCGTACTGATTTTAAAAAGATATCAATAGGGATGTGGATTCTCGTATTCTTAGGACCGTTCGGTATTTTTGCATTAACGACCGTTAATTATATGGTTCGCTATGACTGGCTGTTTCAGCAAACGGATGATTATTGGCTTCAATTGCTCCGGCAAATCAATCTGTTTCTTGCACCGGCCCTGCTACTAGGAACAACACTACTAGCTTCCTTATTTGCAAACACAGAACATAAGACGAATGCGTGGAAGCAATTGTTAGCCCTGCCAATAAGCAGAGTGAACGTATATGGCTCAAAGTTTATCACGATTAGCTTTCTGTTGTTGATTTCAACAGTGCTTATGTTTATTGGTACGTTGGTGTTTGGCAGCTTATTTGATTGGGAGCAAAGCATTCCGTATAAAGAAATCGCTATTAACAGCTTCTATCCTTATTTTGCCGCGATGCCGATTTTGGCTATTCAGCTATGGTATTCCGTCGCATCATCAAATCAAGGGACTCCATTAACGGTAGGAATAATCGGATCAGTAGTGTCAATGTATTCTTATGGAGGCCCTGAATGGCTGATTTGGAAATGGCCGGTACTTGAAAATAAATGGGATATTCCTGAAATCAGTGTAGGATTAGGAATCGTTGTTGGCGGGGCAATCTTGATCATAAGTCTCATCCATTTTGACCGAAAGGATGTGAAGTAAATGTTCCGTAAACTCATATATACAGAATGGTTAAAGCTTAAAAAATCGAAGGTATTACAAATTTTATATATAAGTCCTGTTGTTTCAACCATCGCTGCTTATTTTAACATATTAGATTCCCCTGAAAATGAATGGATGGGGCCGTTTTTTACCATGATAATGGTTCAAGCGAGTCTTTTCTTACCGCTACTTGCAGGCTTATTTGCTGCTGCAGTTTGCCGTTATGAGCATGCAGAAGGGGGATGGAAGCAATTATTAGCTTTACCAGTCAGTCGGCTTCAAGTATATAGTGCAAAACTGATCACCATTTGTCTATTTGTTGCCCTAACCCAAATTTTATTATTGGCAGGATTATTACTTGTAGGAATATTACACGGTTTTAGTGATCCGTTTCCTTGGCAACAAGTGCTCCTTCGTCTATTTATGGGATGGCTAGGGTGCTTGCCAATTATATCCCTTCAATTATGGGTATCTACTGCATGGTCAAGTTTCGCAGCTCCCGTTGCATTAAATGTGATCTTAACCTTACCAAATATACTGATTGCGAATTCAGAGAAGTTCGGTCCCTGGTACCCCTGGGCACAGCCATTTTTAGGGATGGTATTGGACAAACAATCAGGCTTTACCTTTTCAACCGAAACATTAGTGTTTGTGATTATCGGTGGATTTGTCATTTTTACGTTAGGTGGTATGGCTTATTTTCATCGGAAGGCGGTTTAGAAGTAGTATAACGAGTTTTGCTAATTTTAGTAGTGAGACTTATAGGCAATTATTTATAAAAAGTAGAAGAAGTGAAATTAAGACATCACTAAAATATAATAAATAATTTCGCATTTCCAGTCATCAGATAAAAGAAAGGACGATATGGTTAGGTAAAGGGAGTTGGTTATATGCTAACGGAAACTAAACGAATCGGATGGCTGGAAGGAATTATTGAAGCAGTTCATGACGGAATTCTTGTGATTGATCAGTATGGAATTGTTACGTTAATTAATGAAGAATACACAAATATTACCGGAGTAAAAAAACAGCAAATAATCGGCAAACCATTGGTGGATGTCAGACCCGGGGCATTGCTTCCGACCGTGTTAAAAACAGGAAAGCCTCGAGAAGGTGTTTTTCGTAAAGAAAAAGACAGGGAGTATGTCGTGGATATGGCTCCTATCTATGAAAAAAATGACATTATTGGAGCAGTTTCTGTATGTAAAAGTATTCCGGAAGTTTACGAATTAGCAAAGGAATTGAAAAAAAGCAAACAACGTGTCAGCCAATTAGAAAAAACTGTTGGAAGAATGTATCAAGCGAAATATACGTTTTCAGATATTATCGGAAACAATAGAGCTTTAAAGAAAGTCGTTCATCAAGCAAAAAAGGTTTCTGCTTCGGATTTAAATATTTTAATTACTGGTGAGTCTGGGACAGGCAAAGAGCTGTTTGCCCAAGCGATTCATCAGGAAAGTAACCGTAAATATTATCCGTTTATCCCCGTAAATTGTGCGGCAATTCCAAGTTCTCTGCTTGAGAGTGAGTTATTTGGTTATGAAGAAGGCGCCTTTACCAGCTCCAAGCGGGATGGAAAAATTGGGTTGTTCGAGCTCGCGAATAAAGGAACACTTTTTTTAGATGAAATTGGAGACATGCCATTAGATCTTCAGGCAAAGCTATTGCGGGTTTTACAGGAAGGAACCTTTCGGAAAATAGGCGGTTTAAAAGAACTGCAAACCGATGTGCGAATCATTGCTGCAACAAACAAAAATTTAAGAAATATGGTCCAAAAAGAACGATTTCGCGAAGATCTTTTTTACAGAATTAATACTGTTCAACTTCCAATTCCGCCACTTCGTGAAAGAAAAGACGACATTCCTGAGCTCATTTCCTCGATGTTAACCACTCAATCTAGTCATCTACTCGATGAGAGCGTAAAGAGGATTTTTCTAACATACGACTGGCCTGGGAATATACGGGAGTTAAAAAATACCATTCATTACGCGGTCAATATGGCGGAAGATGAAGTCATTATGATTGACCATCTTCCGGAAACAATGAAAATCCCTAACTTACAAAAACAAAAACATCTAGACAATTTGACCTTCCAATCTTTAGACGACCTATTAAAGGAAACCGAAAGAAAAGTAATTACAGAGACGCTGTATGATACCGGGATTACCGTAAAAGGGAAAAAGCTTGCAGCAAATCGACTTGGGATTTCGCTTGCTTCTTTATACAACAAGATTGCAAAATTAAAAATAGACCTCTAATTCTAAAAGTTTAGAAACAGGTAAAAATGATTCTAGATTTTTAGAAACAAGGTTGTGCCAATGAATAATTCACAAAATTGAATATGAGATTCTATCTTTTTAGAAAAATAGCTGTATAGACACTGTAGAAGTCCTATTTAATAGGGCTTTTTTTATTGGCATATTTATTGCATTTATATTTGTGAGCGTTTTAAAGCAAGGAGATGCTAAGGTCGATTATTGTCATTACTTATTTTATAGGGAGGAATGTAGGACATGAAGAAATATCTTTTGAAGAAACCAGTAAGAACAATATTGGTAGCGTTACTCTTGCTGCCTTTATTTAGCTCAAACTCGTTTGCTAAAGAAGCTGTGAATAATGGGAAGGTTGCTGCGCCCGTTTCCAATGTAGAACCTGGTTCATACTATAGACCGCAAACAATTGAATTAAGCTCTCCAACTCCAAACGTAAAAATTTTCTACACGACAGATGGAAGCGATCCAACAGACAAAAGTCAATTATATTCAGAACCCATTGTCGTTGATCAAACAATGACAATTAAAGCAATTGCAATTCGCGGCAATGTTAACCCAAAAGCGCTAGCTGTTAATAACGGAAATACACAAAGTGAGATCGCTGCATTTACTTTTATGTTTGAAACGAGAGCATCAATAGCTTCTAAGTTTTTAAGCTTCACTTATAAGGAAATGCCCTATCGTCTTTACGTACCAGAGGAATACGAACCAACAAAATCCTATCCGCTTGTGTTGTTTTTACACGGAGGAGGAGAGCGCGGTACCGATAATGAAAAACAACTCATGGCCAATGACGGTGCTGTTATTTGGGCTGCACCTGAAAACCAGGAAAAACATCAAGCGTTTGTTCTTGCTCCTCAAGCACGGAATGTCCCTGACGGGGGGTTCACTGTTACGAGGGATTCAAATAATATTGTGAATTTAAGTCGAGTATTTGAGTTTTCAGAGGATCTGGGTACCGCCTATAACATTCTTCAAAAAGTGCGAAGTGAATATAATATTGAACCTAATCGTCTATATGTAACAGGCTTATCACAAGGTGGATTTGGTACGTTTAATTTAAATATAAAATACCCTGATTTATTTGCAGCGATGGTTCCAATTGCAGGGGGAGCGGATCCGACCCAGGCTCATAAACTAGTTGATAAACCAATCTGGGCTTTTCATGCAGAAGATGATGGAGTCATCCCTGTGTCATTCACAAGAAATATCATATCGGCTATAGAAAATGCCGGCGGTACTCCAACATATACCGAATATCCAACAAAAATGGGCTATAACCATGCCTCATGGGTACCAGCCTATGAAAATCAAGAAATGATTGAATGGGTATTCAACCAAGTAAAATCAAATTAAGAAAGGTTATTTCTTTCACAATAAATGTAAGCGTTTAAAAACAGATGAGGGGGCTTAATATGTTAGCATTCCTAGGTTTTTTAACCATCGCCATCTTTTTGTATCTTATTCTATCAAAAAGGGTTTCTGTTATTGTCGCTTTGATTTTAGTGCCGTTAATCTTTGGAATTTTTACAAGCGACCTTGCCAGTCTTGGGGCGATGATTTTAGAAGGGGTCACTGGAGTAGCGCCAACTGGCATAATGCTGGCCTTTGCCATTTTGTATTTTGGGTTGATGAATAATGCCGGTCTATTTGATCCGATTATTTCCAGAGTTTTAAAACTTGTAAAAGGAGATCCATTAAAAATTGTGGTAGGAACAGCAGTGATTGGGATGGCCACCCATATGGACGGTTCTGGTGCTTCTACTTTTCTGATCACCATTCCTGCTTTGCTTCCACTTTACGATCGTTTGGGGATGAGCCGTCTAGTACTTGCCGGGATCGTAGCTCTTAGTGCAGGGACAATGAATCTTGTTCCATGGGGAGGGCCAACTGTCCGTGCAGCGAGCGCTCTTGGCGTCGATGTAAATGACTTATTCAATCCAGTTGTACCTGCAATGATTATTGGACTGATTTGGGTCTTGTTTGTCAGTTATATTTTAGGAAAAAGGGAGCGAAAACGATTAGGGATTCAAGAACTTCAGTATGATTTTAATCAAGAGCTAAGTGAAAAAGAATTACAGCTGCGAAGACCAAGATTGTATTGGTTTAACCTGATTTTTACCGTTTTAACAATTATTGCACTTATAAAAGTATGGCTGCCGCTCCCAATTGTCTTCATGGTTGCGTTTGCTATTGCTCTTATTGTGAACTACCCGAATCCAAAGGAGCAACAAGAGCGAATCACTGACCAAGCAACTGGAGTTATTACAGTTGTATCGATAATCTTTGCTGCAGGAATCTTTACAGGTGTTTTATCGGGAACAGGCATGATTGAAGCGATGGCCCAAGCGCTTGTTAGTTTTATTCCTGAAAGTACTGGGTCTTTTATGGCATTAATAGTTGCGTTAACGAGTATGCCGCTTAGCTTGGTTTTTACTCCAGATGCATATTATTTCGGAGTACTCCCAGTTTTAAGCGAAACCGCGAGTGCTTATGGCATTGCGCCTGCTGAAATCGGTAGGGCTGCCATTTTAGGCCAAATGACGACAGGTTTTCCGCTAAGTCCGCTTACGGCATCGACTTTCCTTTTGATCGGTTTAGCCGGGGTTGAACTTGGGGATCATCAGCGCTTTATTTTTAAATGGGCGTTCGGAACAACGATCGTTATGACGATTGTAGCGTTAATAACAGGAGCCATTTCTTTATATTAATAATCGATATCATATAAAAGGAGTGTTTTCATTGCTTAGAATTGGGTCTGGTGCCGGCTTTGCCGGTGACCGTATCGAACCAGCCTTGGCTCTAGTTGCAGACGGAAATCTTGATTATCTGATTTTGGAGGGGTTGGCAGAACGGACAATTGCCCTTGCTCAACAACAAAAAAGAAGGAATCCGCAATATGGTTACAATGAATATCTTGAAGAACGTATGCGGAGGTTGCTTCCGCTTTTACTAGATAAAAAAGTACGACTCATCACGAATATGGGGGCAGCCAATCCAACTAGTGCAGCGAAAAAAATAGTTGAAATCGCAAATAGTATGGGATTACCATGCAAAGTGGCAGCTGTTACGGGCGATAATGTGTTGGAAAAACTAAACCGGGAATCTAAAGCAATAGAATCAGGCAAACCTCTCCATAACTATGAGCCGATTATCTCTGCAAATGCATACCTAGGGATCGAAGCATTATTACCTGCACTAGCCACAGATGTCAATATTATCGTAACAGGTCGAGTGGCCGATCCTTCCTTGTTCTTAGCACCGATCGTTCATCATTATAACTGGGATCTTGAGAATGACGAATTGCTTGGACAAGGGACATTGGTTGGGCATTTATTGGAATGTGCAGGGCAAGTTACAGGCGGATATTTTGCTGATCCTGGACGAAAGGATGTAAAAGATCTTGCAAATTTAGGCTTTCCATATGCAATTATTGAACCAAATGGCGATGCTATAATCACAAAGCTTGAAAACACTGGTGGCACCGTAAGCTTAGGCACCGTGAAAGAACAATTATTATATGAAGTTCATGACCCAAAGAATTATGTCACTCCAGATTGTGTGGCTGATTTTTCAAGTGTAAAGCTGAAAGAAATTGGACCAAATCAAATTCTAGTACATGGCGCAACTGGAAAAAGAAAGCCTAAACGCTTAAAGGTTTCTGTTGGCTATCAAGCGGGTTATTTAGGGGAAGGAGAGATCTCCTATGGTGGTTCAACAGCTGTCACTCGTGCTGAATTAGCCAAGCAAATTTTAGAAGAGAGACTACAGCATAACGTTCCGCTTCTTCATATTGACTTAATGGGTGTTGACTCTCTTCATCAGAGCCAGTTCGGGAGCTATCATCCCTATGAAGTACGTGTTCGTGTTTCCGCTTTATGCAGGAATATAGAGGAAGCAAAGATAATTGGTCATGAGGTCGAATCTTTATATACAAACGGACCCTCAGGCGGCGGTGGAGCACGGAAAAGAGTCGAAGAAGTCATCGGAATTATTTCAACCTTCATCCAAAGAGAAGACATAACAGTGAAGATGGAAATTTGGAGTGATAGCCATGTGCAAAATAAAATTGGTTGATCTTGCCCATAGCAGATCAGGCGATAAAGGAAATACCTTAAACATTTCTTTAATTCCATACAATGAAGAAGATTACAGCTTGTTGGCGAAAAAAGTTACCCCAGAAAAAGTGAAAGAACACCTGAAAACCATTGTAAAGGGAAACATAACACGTTATGACCTTCCAAGCATCAAAGCATTTAATTTTGTCTGTGAAAATAGCTTAATGGGCGGGGTCACTACTTCGCTAGCAATTGATACTCATGGGAAGAGCATAAGTTCTGCTTTCTTGGAAATGGAGATTGAGTTGGATGATTATTTGAAAAGCTGAAAGTTGGATAGCCTGCTTCTGAAGAGATATTTTAAGAAGCAGGCTTTTTATCTTACTATATGTTTAATAAGTAATGATAGAGCTATGAATGATTATTTCGTTGGATTTACATTGTAGCAAATAAGGATAATAAATAGATAAATAAGGATATAGGAACTCCAATAATAATATCTTATTATATAAATGGTAACCGCTTTCATTAGTTGTTTACAAGGGAAATGAACATAAATATTGGAGGCATTTGTCATATGCTACAGGAAATAAGTAACGAGCTGCTCATTAGTATATACAAAAAAGCGATTATTTTAAGCAAGGATACTAATATAATAAAAATATTAACAGAAGAGATGCAAAAACGAAATCTATTAACAATAAAATGAGACTGCCAAATAAGAATGGCATAAATGAGTTCATTTATTTATTGTAGTCCTATATATTTTCTCTGACAAATAAGCTCGTATTCTTATGTTCTAAGAATACGAGCTTATTTGTATTGATGATCATCAAGGTTTGAGGAAAGTCATTCCAAGCGTATGGCTTTACCGTAAAGAAAACAAAAAATCATTAACCTTCCTTAGAAACAAACTTCAAAAGCGCCCTTACCGCAAAAGACTGATACCTCTCTCTTTTCGTAATAAATCCAAGCTCCCACATAGGTGGAGATGTTAATTTAGTCATCTTAATCGTATTATGATCCATTTTTCTATAGATTGACTTTGGTAATAAAGTAATACCTAACTCCGCTCCAACTAATTCTGTAATTAAATCCCATTGTGAGCTTTCGTAAGCAATGGTTGGGTGAAAGCCTGTTTTCTGGCATTCATTAATAATTAGTTTATGTAAGGCGAATTCACGATTAAAAACGATAAAACTTTCTTCTGATAATTGTTGAAGGTGGACTTCTTCTAATTGGGCTAATTTATGGTTTGTGCTTGTATAAATCATGAACTCCTCTTTTATAAACCGGGTAATATTGAATTTGCCATGATCTGTAGGAAGAACAATGATTCCAACATCAACTTGACCTTCCTCTACTAATTGTTCAATTCGTTTTGCTCCTAGTTCAATTAATTCCAGGGATACTTCTGGATATTGCTGTTTAAATGTTTTCGCTATGGCTGGGAAAAAAAGCGTTCCAATTAAAGGGGGGATCCCAATCTTAATTTTTCCTGTTGGCAAATTGATTAAATCATCTAATAAGATGGATAGTTCATCAGTAGCATCTAATATTTTACTAGCTTGCTTAAGAACAATTTCCCCTGCATCAGTCAACATTAATGTACGTGTCGAACGTTCAAACAGTTCTACCTTAAGTTCTGATTCTAATTTTTTTATTGATTTACTTAATGTTGGCTGTGAGATAAAGGTGCTTGCAGCTGCTTTTGTGAAACTGCCGTAATTAGCTACTTCGGTAAAATATCGTAGATCCTTTAATTCCACTATCGTCACCACTTTATTCTATATTGGAATAAAAAATATAACTAATATTCATTTTACTCATAAGTAACGATGCTGTAAATTAATAAGTAAATATATGGTGAAAATTCTGAATAAACTATAGAGGGGGAGGAATAGGTTGATGGATCATAATGAGGTTGTAATTGTAAGCGCTTTAAGAACGCCGATAGGACAATTTGGAGGAAGCCTAAAAAATATTAGTGCTGTTCAATTAGGTTCATATGTTATCAAAGCAGTACTAAAACAGGTTGGTGTCCGCGGTGATCAAGTAGATGAAGTGATCATGGGGAATGTCCTTCAAGCAGGTCTTGGTCAAAACCCGGCTAGACAATCAGCGTTACTTGCAGGTATTCCAAAACATGTTTCATCTTTTACGTTAAATAAAGTGTGTGGATCAGGATTAAAGGCCATTCATTTAGCAACCCAAGCCATTTTAACCGGAGATGCGGAAATTGTTGTTGCAGGTGGGATGGAAAATATGAGTCAAGCTCCTTATATAACTATGGGAGCTAGAGACGGGTTTCGAATGGGGGACCAAAAGCTCATAGATAGTATGATTCATGATGGTTTGTGGTGTGCTTTTAATGATTATCATATGGGGATTACGGCAGAAAATATTTGTGACAAATATAAAATTACGCGTCAAGAACAGGACGAATTTGCTGCATGGAGTCAACAAAAATCAGCAGAAGCAATAAACGAAGGGAAATTTAAGGATGAACTTGTTGCTGTGGAAATACCGCAACGAAAGGGAGAGCCTATTTCTTTTAATACAGATGAATATGTAAAGCCAGGAACGACAGTAGAGAAATTGGAAAGGCTTAGACCAGCCTTTAAAAAGGAAGGTCGTGTAACTGCAGGTAATGCTTCAGGAATTAATGATGGAGCAGCTGCTGTTCTCATGATGAGTCTTCAAAAAGCGAAAGAACTTGGGATCGAACCTTTAGTCACGATTCGAGCGAATGCAAGTGCAGCTGTAGATCCTAGTATTATGGGGATAGGGCCAGTACCAGCCACGAAAAAAGCATTAAAGAAAGCTGATCTTACAATAAATGATTTGGATTTAATTGAAGCAAACGAAGCATTTGCCGCACAAGCACTAGCAGTTGGAAAAGAGCTTCAATTCTCAAAAGATAAATTAAATGTAAATGGAGGAGCCATTGCCTTGGGCCATCCAATCGGTGCAAGTGGAGCAAGAATTCTTACGACATTAATTCATGAACTAAAAAGAAGAAATGGAACATATGGTTTAGCAACATTATGTATTGGTGGCGGGCAGGGAGTTTCAACCATAATCGAAAACTATGAAATGAGAGGTGTATTGTGATGAAGAAAATATTTACTAGTTTTGAAGAAGCGGTACAAGACATTAAAGATGGTATGACCCTTATGGTTGGAGGATTTGGATTAGTCGGGATCCCAGAGAATCTCATCAAAGCTCTTTGTGAGAAAAATGTGAAGGATTTACGGTCATTTCAAACAACTGTGGAGTAGATGATTGGGGACTTGGACTTTTACTTAAAAACAAACAAATTAAAAAGATGATCTCATCTTATGTCGGTGAAAACAAAGAGTTTGAAAGACAAGTATTGAGTGGTGAATTAGAGGTGCAGCTAACACCACAAGGATCTTTAGCAGAGAAAATTCGTGCTGGTGGCGCAGGAATTCCGGCTTTTTACACCCCAGCCGGAGTCGGAACTCCAATTGCAGAAGGCAGAGAAACAAGGAAGTTTAATGGAAAGGAATATTTACTTGAAGAATCGCTAACTGCTGATTTTAGTTTAATTAAAGCGTGGAAAGCAGACAAGATGGGAAATGTGATTTACCGGAAAACAGCTCAAAACTTTAACCCAATGATGGCTGCAGCAGGGAACATAACCATTGCCGAAGTGGAGGAAATCGTTGAAGTTGGCGAACTGAATCCAGATCAAATTCATACACCAAGTATTTATGTTCAAGGACTTATCGTTGGCAAACATGAAAAGCGAATCGAACGACTAACCGTTCAAGCTTAAAAGGAGGAGGGAAAAAGATGACGAAAAACGTAAGGGTTCAAATCGCACAAAGGGCAGAAAAAGAAATTCAAGATGGGTTTTATGTGAATTTAGGAATAGGAATGCCAACAATGGTTGCAAATTATATCTCTGAAAATAAAAAGGTAGTTTTACAATCAGAAAATGGCTTATTAGGAATTGGTCCTTATCCATCAAAAGAAGAGGTAGATCCAGATTTAATTAATGCCGGAAAAGAAACGGTAACAGCAATTAAAGGAGCAAGTTTCTTTAGTAATGCAGAATCTTTTGCCATGATACGCGGTGGTCACATTGATTTAGCCATCTTAGGCGGTATGGAGGTTTCAGAAAATGGTGATCTGGCAAACTGGATGATACCAGGAAAAATGATAAAAGGAATGGGAGGAGCGATGGATTTAGTTCACGGTGCCAAAAACATTATCGTCATTATGGAACATGTGAACAAGTCAGGAAAGCCAAAGATCCTAAAAAAATGTTCGTTACCATTAACTGGTCAAAATGTTGTTGATCGAATTATTACAGATCGTGCGGTAATTGATGTAACAAAGGATGGATTAAAGTTATTGGAAGTGGCGAATGGCTATAGTATTCAGGATGTGATTGATTCAACTGAGCCTGAGTTGGTGATAACTGAACAGGTTTTGAGTAACGCATATTAGAAGTTGAATGTTTTTAAACGACTATACACTGGGAAATTGTACAGATATAATCTTCCCAGTGGTTTTTTATTTTTTATGTTGGGTGAACAATCAATTATCTACAGCAAAAAACAGCTTTTGTACGAGGTACAAAAGCTGTTTGATTATGATATTTTATAGTTTACATATAGTCGTATACACAATCTTCAAAATAGAGCCAGTGATAATATTCAATCTGCGGATCTGACATTTGTGCAATTTCTTTCTCATTGAATTTTTGTTTGTCTAATAAATCCTTTACTTTGGATTCTCTTGCTAGTTGGCTCATCTTAAATCCTCCTTATGTATAAGAAGTAACGAAGTTGTTACAGTCTCGGAAACGCTTTCTCTTATTTCTAGTTTTTATTATATATCTCAATTTGAGATTAAACAAATATCAATTTGAGATTGTTTGTTGGAAATTAATATAGAAATGTTATTTATTGATATTTGAGTTAGTTTAGCTAAAGTAAAGGCCGGAAGTTCAACAGAAACAGAGAAAGTAGAATGAGTTTACGTTTCTATTTTTAATCAATCGAAAGTCGAGGGAATCACATACTATTGACAGAATGAAAGGTATGGCAGGTTGACATCAAAAAGATGGTCAGAAGTTTATAAAGCTAAAATCTTATTGGGTTATTTTAAAAATTATGAAACCTATTCTCCATTACTTCGTATTTATTTGAGAGGCTATTGTTTTGTTGTTATTTATAGAAAATGACACAATCAGTTAGTGCTTCGTAACTCCGGCTTTATATTTTTTATTAGAGGAGAGGAAGATGAAACAGGATAAAAATATGAAGACAGAATACAACACTCAAAGAACTAGTGGGCTCTGGTTGGTTTATATAGGTGTTATTATTATTCTTTCTGCTATTACTGGTGCAGATTTGTACATACAACCTTTTATTTTCGGTTTTGGTTATTTGGTTGGATTTATTCTGATATTAGGATTACCCTATGTAAATCGGAAATTAGCTTATGGAAAGAATTCTAAGTTCCAAGAAAGGATGGAAAATGTTTCCGTCGTTTTAAATGTTGTTCTTTGTACTCTTTGTGGGATCTTCATTGGAGTTAGTGATTTAAGGTTATTATGGTTAGTCATTTTCATCATAGTTGGTATTCATTTCTTTGGTTTTTATTTTTCACAAGGAAAATTAATGCTAATATTAGGGGGGTTAACGATTATAAACTCTCTAATTGGAATTCTGCTATTTAATGTTCCGTTCATACTGTTTGCAGTGATTGATGGGATTATTAAATTAACAATTGGCTTTAAAATGCTGTTGATGAGACGACTGGTTTAATATTTTAGAAATATATTTTATACATCTAATTGTATAAATTGGACATTTTTGTTAAAATAAATCTATCTATGAGAGAAATGGAGGTTTTCCTTTTGACAGCATCAATGAGATTAAGATTCCTAGATTGCAATCGTTAATTGAATACGCTTGTGAGGGGCTCTGCCTTTGTTCAGAGCAACGGGATTGGTCTGTCTATTTTTAAGGAAGCCAAAATTTAACGGTTTATTAAAAAGAGGGATACATGTTCCCTCTTTTTTGTCATGTAGGAAAAACTGTGGATTTGTGCACGGCATCTAGCTCCAGCGCCTAGCCCCTCGAGGTCATAAGCTAATTTAGAATTGAAGACAAAGAACGCCTTCTATTCAAAACCATCTTATTGCCCGAGGCTGATCAAGGCGTTTGTGCTTTTGTTTCTGTCTTAAAAATAAGCGTCAATTAAGCGATTCAATATCGATGAATGTGGGTGAAATGTAGATAATTTTAAAAATTTTATAGAAAAGAGTTGTTCATTCATGAGTAAAGATATGAATCTCAAGGAAAATTGGCTGAAGAATATTATTCTCTTTTTAAGCAGTCAGACCATTTCATTATTTGGATCTTCGTTGGTCCAGTACGCGATTATGTGGTATATCACATTAACGACAGAATCCGGTTTAATGATGACGTTATATATCATATGCGGGTTTATTCCAACATTTCTTTTGTCACCAGTTGCAGGAGTTTGGGCTGATCGGTATAACCGAAAAATGCTGATTATGGTCGCAGACGGACTGATTGCATTCGCTACGCTCATTCTTGCGATCCTCTTTTTAATGGGCTATGATGCAATATGGTTGCTTTTTGTAATGGCAGCAATTCGTGCCTTTGGGACAGGAATTCAAACACCAGCCGTTGGGGCGATTTTACCTCAAATTGTGCCGAAGGATAAATTGACAAAGGTCAACGGAGTAAACGGAAGTATTCAAGCAATTATCATGTTTATTTCTCCTATGGTAAGTGCAGCTTTATTGGCAATGGCCTCAATTGAAATCATCTTCTTCATTGATGTCATTACAGCAGTCATTGCGATTGTCACACTGCTAGCCTTTTTGAAAATCTCTGTTCACGAAAGAGCAACAGAAAAACAAACGACAAGTTATTTTAGTGATTTTAATCAAGGCTTACAATATGTGAATAACCATGCATTTCTTAAGAAGTTCTTTCTATTTTTCGCCGTTTTCTTTGTCTTGATGGCTCCTGCAGCCTTTTTGACTCCACTTCAGGTTACTAGAACCTTTGGTGATGACGTGTGGAGACTAACGGCAATCGAAATTGCTTTTTCTATCGGCATGATGGTCGGTGGCGGAATCATTGCTTCTTGGGGTGGTTTTCCGAATAAAGTGAAAACCATGGCATTTGCAAGTCTCATAATGGGGGCCTGCACATTTGCCCTTGGTATGTCTCCGATGTTTTGGATTTATTTGATATTTATGGGAGTGTTCGGGGTTGCTATGCCAATCTTTAATACACCAACAACCGTGTTATTACAGGAAAAAATTGAAGAAGATTATCTAGGTCGAGTATTTGGTGTCATGGGGATGATTTCAACTTCTATGATGCCGATCGGAATGCTTATCTTTGGCCCAATCGCAGATATCATTAAAATTGAATGGCTGTTAATCGGAACCGGAGTATTGATGATCATCTTAACTCTTTTCATGAACCAAAACAAAGTTTTAGTTGAGGCGGGTAAACCTGCTTTGAATGATAAGATGAATAACTAATCATGAAACAGCTCAGCGCAATTATTTGTTCTGAGCTGTTTTTATGTTTTTGAAACTTTTTCAATACGAATTCGTATGTAAAAGTAGAACGTTTTCTCATAATGGAGGTCATCTTAATGAAAGAACATGTTGATCAAATAAATACAGTGATAAGGGTGCTTAAAGGAGAAAAATATAAAAACATCTCTACAATGCTTAATTTAGATAAATGTGAAAGACTTGTTGAAAAGCTAGGTTCTTTAGCAACCACTTGTAAGGAATGTGAGCAATATCTGCTAGAATTTAAGGAACATTGCATTCATATAAACGCGAATAAAGACAAGATTGACAAAACGATCGTTAAACAGCACAAACAACTTCTTTACCAAACCGAAACACATCTCAAGAAAAAACATAAATTTGTGCCGGAGGGATATTATTTTGGAACTTATATGTCGCTTGGAATGAGCTTAGGTATCATATTTGGATTAACGTTATTCGACAATATTGCCTTAGGTTTACCGATTGGATTGTCTATTGGAATAGCCATTGGGTCTGGATTGGATTCAGATGCTAAGAAAAAGGGGAAAACGATTTAGATATTCATTTGAACATCTAAAAGAAATATCTCAAAATGCAAGTCAAATAACCACATAAAACATTATTCCCTATGATTTAGTAGTCGTATATCCCTAGATGTGCGATTTATAGTATAATAATGGAAAACAGATGGCTTTTTAGAGGAGTTATATATATAAATGAAGAAGTTGTATTTTATTTGGCTTGCTATTTATTGCACCGTATGGGCAGTAACTTTTTTTGAATTTTCATCAAATGTAACTGAAGGACAATTAACAGGAATTTGTTTATTCCTTCTTATCATCTTTATTCTACCTCTTTTTAAAGAAAAAACAATTTTGCAAACAGCGTTATTCTCCATTCAAGCTCTATTAACGATCATGATCTTCTATCCCATTAACAATGTGTTCATTCCATATCTATTCCTCATACAATCATTAATCATAGCAGAAGCAGTGTATTATTTACCTCGTTTGAAAAGCTTGATTGTGCTGGTGATTCAACTAGGTAGTTTGACATGGATTGTTATAAAGGCAAACCTCACAACTTCACAATTACTGTGGTGCAGCCTTTTTTATCTGTTAGTGAATCTTGCGATGTTTCACTATCAATCTTTACATAAACGGGAAATAGAGAAACAAAAAAAGAACGATGCTTTACTAGATGAATATAGAAAGATGAAAAGGCAGCTCGTGACAGAAGAGGAACAAGCAAGACAGGATGAGCGAATGTTAATCGGTCATGAAATCCATGATTCTGTTGGGCATAAACTCACAGCACTGATTATGCAGCTTGAAGTATTTCGCTTACATGCAGACGATAAGGTCAAAGAAAAAATCGAAAATATTCAAGAGCTTGCCCAGCAAAGTTTAGAGGAAACAAGACGTGCCGTTAAATCGTTTAAGCAACAAGAAGTCGGTGGATTACAAGGTGTGATCCGATTAATTCGTAAATTAGAAATGAAAAGCTTTATGAAAATAAATTTCACTGTCAAGCATGGTGCATTTGCTGCACCGTTAACAGGTGAGCAGTCTTTTGCGATCTATCGTGCAGTCCAAGAAGCACTAACTAATATTATGAAGCATAGTTCTACAAGAGAAGCACATGTCATGTTTGAATCACCTGGCGGAAGTATTTTTCGGTTTGAAGTGACAAATCTAATGACTTCAAACACTGATTTCCAAGAAGGGTTTGGGTTGAAAGCGATGCGAGATCGATTAGAAAAAGTGGGAGGGTCACTTGAAATCGATTCTGATGAACGCCAATTCATCGTCAGAGGGAGTATTCGATTAATTGAACGGAGAGGGTTAAATGATTAAAGTACTTCTAGCAGAAGATCAAGTGATGGTTCGACAAGGCCTAAAGGCTATGATCGAAACAGACGTGGAGATTAAAGTAACAGGTGAGGCGGATAATGGCAAGGAAGCAGTAATTCTTTGTGAAAAGCAGGTTTTCGATGTAGCTATTTTAGATATACGCATGCCTGAAATGGACGGGATTGAAGCAGCAAAGGTTTTACGATCACGTTTTCCTCAAATAAAAATACTCATGCTGACCACTTTTGACGATAATGAATTTGTGATGGAAGCCTTAAAACTAGGGGTAAGCGGGTATATGTTGAAAAATGGGGATACGGAATCACTGATTCGATCGATAAAAAGTGCCTTAAGCGGCGGCTTATCACTTGAGGATCAAGTTGCGGCAAAAGTCATGCCTGTTTTACTTCAAAACCAAAAGGAGAAATCGGTTGATCCGAGCCTAACGCCAAGGGAAAGAGCAATCTTGAAGTGTATAGGAGAAGGACTGAATAATAAGGAAGTTGCAGAACGATTAGGACTATCGGTTGGAACAGTCAAAAATCAAACCAGTCACATTTTAGATAAATTGGAATTAAGGGATCGGACACAACTAGCGATTTACGCAATTCGCCATCGGCTTGTGTGAGAAGTGAAAAAAGTGACAAAAGTAATAAGCGTCATTTCATACAGTGACCAGAGTCAGTAGTGGCTTTGGTTTTTTTCGTTTAAGATGCAATTACAAGTTATTATATCTAAGGAAAAAGGAGGAAAAGTGATGCTTGAGACAATCAATTTAAATAAATCCTTCAAAGGAAAAACAGCTGTACAAGATGTGAATGTCTATTTGGACAATGGCGAATCAGTCGGTTTATTAGGACCAAATGGGGCTGGGAAATCAACAACGATCTCAATGATGTCAACCTTGATTAAGCCTACAAGCGGAGAAATAAAGCTGAATGGGGTAAACACCATCAATAAACCAGAGGAAATCAGAAGAATTTTAGGTGTCGTACCTCAGGAATTAGCGCTTTATCATGAGCTGTCAGCCTATGAAAACCTTAAGTTCTTTGGTTCCATTTATAAAATGAAGGGAAAAGAACTGGAAAAAACAATCCAACATGTTTTAGAAATTGTTGGACTGGAAGATCGCCAAAAGGATTTAGTCAAAACGTTTTCAGGCGGGATGAAGCGAAGGGTTAATATTGCTGCGGCATTATTACATCAACCGAAAATTCTTATTTTAGATGAACCGACTGTTGGAATTGACCCGCAATCCCGAAACCATATCCTTGAAATGGTTCGCCAGCTTAATGAAAAAGAAGGTACAACGATTTTATACACGAGTCATTATATGGAGGAAGTAGAACAACTTTGTGATCGTTTGTACATCATGGACCATGGTGAAATTATTGCCTCAGGAACAAAAGCTGAGTTGCTGAGCATTTTGTCAACAGAAGATACGATAAAAGTAGAGCTAAGCAAAATGGAGGGTAATTTTATTGAGCAAGTCAAGACAATCGAAGGTGTTCGTAAAGTAGAGGCATCACATGTACAAATGAAGATTATCGCGAAAAAAGGAAGCAATTTGATTCGTGATCTCGTTCACCTTGCCGACCAACACCATATTCAAATGATAAATTTTCATACGGAAACTCCTAGCTTAGAGGATGTATTCCTTCATTTGACTGGTCGAACATTACGAGACTAAGGAGTTGGAGTCATGTTAAGTTTCATAAAAAAGGATTTGTTACTTTTTTGGCGTGATCGGAAGGAGCTTATCACGGTATTATTGCTTCCAATCATTTTAGTCCTTGTGTTAAATTTTGCTTTTGCTGGTTTATTTGGAAGTGAAGATAAGAAAGAATTGGATTTGCAATTAGCGGTTGTGAATCAGGATGACGAACAAAAAGCAATGACAGAATTAAAGAAAAGATTCATCAATGAAGCGTCATTAGGTGAGGAGAAAGTGGCGGAATTAATGGAACGATCTAGTTATATACGACCCGTTTCAATGTTAATGGATTATCTTAGCAATGAGGATTTGAAGGAATGGGTAACAGTTCATGAGCTAGAGGAAGCTGAGGCAGTGGCCAAAGTCGAAGCTGGGGATTTAGACGCCATTTTATTCATTCCGGCTGGTTTTACTGTTGATAGTATATATGCAGCTTTCATGGGAGATCCACCAGCTACCACATTAAAATATAAAATTGAAATGGAAACAAATCATAATAGTACTTTACATCAAATAATTCATGGTTTTATTGATCAGTTGAATTATCAGTTTTCCCTACAGAAAGTTGGGGGTGCTTCACCTGGGGAAGTAACACTTCCGGAAGGAGGATTCGAGAAAGTAGGAGTAGGTAATAGCTTTACACTCACTCAATATTTTACATTTGCGATGGGAGCTTTGTTCGCCTTATTTTTAGCATCTACAGTCGCAACGAAGACGGGGGAAGAAATTAGACAACAGGTTTTTGATCGGATTTTATTGACAAATAGTCCTCCCATGCACTTTCTCATTGGGAAAATGGTCTCTACGTTTTGTTTAGCTTGGTTACAAATTATGTTCGTATTTGTTTTATCACATTTTATCTTAGATGTATTTCCGGATCGGACGATTACCTTCTGGTTAGGTACTATAGGGATTGTTACATTACTCTCATTGACAATTGCTGGTTTAGGCGCAGTATTTACGACCGTTTCACTAAGAGTAACAGATATCAATGCAGCAAATGGGATTTTTATGTTCGTTATTTTATTATTTGGGATCATCGGAGGAAACTTTGTTCCTGTCTATTTATTACCTGACTGGCTGCAACAAATCGGGGAGTGGACACCAAATGGTCTATCTTTAGTTATGCTTACAGATTGGTTTCAATTTGAGGAATTATCCTCATTAGTTATACCAAGTATATTCCTCATTGTGTTCTTTTTCTTATGCACGATTATCGGTTTGATCTTCTATCCAAAAAGGGGGGAAGCATAGTGAGTTCAGTCATATGGGCACAATTTGCAAAGGATAAACGTAACCCTTTCGTTATTCTATTATTTATCGCTGGAAGTATCATCGCTACCCTTTTATTTGCTGGTGGTGTTCATTCACCGACTACCGTTGCTATTTTCAGTGAGGAAGAAAATGCAACAGAAATCGAGAAGAAATGGGAAGAGCTGTTAAATGTAGATGATTCATTTCAGTTTGTCGTAGTGGATCCCGATCAAGCACGTGACGATGTACGCGATGGCAAGATGGATGTGGCAGTAAAGGTAATGGAGATGGATTATCGATTAATCGCAACAAGTGAACTTCCGTCTGTGTCTTATGTACAACAGCATGTTGAAAAGGTCTTTCAACGGGAGGCGCAAATTAGCGCAATTGTAAATACTGAAGGTGACGAAAAGGTTCGGAACGAAATCGAGAGTTATCTTGCACATTCACCTTTTCAGTTAGAAACTCAAGGACTTGATAGTGAACAAGTTCCAAGTTATAACATGAGTACACAATTATTATTTGCTTTCACCTTTTTGATTTCAATGTTTATTCTTGGCTTAAAGGTTAATAATGTGACACATGATAAAGTTTCTGGTATTTGGAATCGAATGATTTTATCACCAATAAGTAAAACAAGTATGTATTGCGGATATATATTCTATAGTTTTCTGATTACACTATTTCAAGTTGTTGTTGTGGTATTCGTGTTTAAGTATGTGATGAATTACGATGTAGGGGATCATTTATGGCTGATAATCTTGATTGCTGCGTTTTTCATTTTTAGTATGATAAGCATTGCGATGTTAATGACAGGATTTGTAAGGACACCGGAGCAATTTTATGCGATTTATCCATCATTGATCCCTCTTATTCCTCTTGTTAGCGGTGCTTATATGATGCCGGGAACGATTACGAATCCAGTATTATTGTTTATTGCTGATCTATTTCCATTGGCGCATGCTATGGACGCTATTATGTCAGTCATTTTCTATGATGCAAGCTTAAAAGATGTGATGATCTCGTTATTGTTTATGTTGCTGATTGGAATACTGGCCATGGGATTAGGAATTAACCTAATTGAGCGCAGAAGCAGGTAGTTTAGTGATGTTGTGAAGAAGGAATTTTGATCCCTCTTAAAGAAAGGTAAACTGATGATTATTTTTTAGGAGGAAACAGGCTATGGTGAAACAAAGAGTAAGCTTGCTAACAATAGGTGCGTTTGATTTACCAGTTCTTCGTTCGTTTTATCAAAAATTAGGTTGGGAAGAAACAGAATTCAGCTCGGATAACTATGCTGCGTTTAAAACAGCAGGCGTCATCCTCTCGATTTTTCCAGTTGAAGAATTAGCGAAAGATGCAGGAATTGAAATTTCACATAACAAAGAACAATTCCGCGCAGTTACATTTGCGATTAATGTTGATCATCCGGAAGAAGTCGATGCAACAATTGAAGAGATTCGTAAAATAGGTGGAAAAATACTAAGAGAGCCAAGTGATGCTTTCTGGGGAGGAAGAACAGCATATTTTGCTGACCCGGAAAATAACCTTTGGGAAGTTGCATGGAATCCTGGGGCCGTTTTTGATGAAAGAGGAGCGATGATTTCTTTTTAAATACACAAATAACAGACTTTTGTGAAAAGGAGAAACCACATTTTAGTTATTTAAAAATGCAGGTTTCTTTTTTGTTTCTTAATATTTTAGAAATCAAATTGATTGTTGCACAACAATAGTGTATGATACATAGTATAAAACATATACTGTATGACATATAGTAACAAAAAAAGAGGTGGGTGAATGAGTAATTTATTACAATCACTAACAACAGAGCTTAGAAGAGGAACACTGACATTGGCTGTTTTAAGTCAATTACGAACCCCTCAATATGGGTATTCTCTTGTACAGATATTGGAGGGGGCAGGGATTCCAATTGACCAAAGTACGTTATATCCATTACTTCGACGATTAGAAAAACAGGAGTTGGTGACAAGCAGTTGGGATACGTCTGAAAGTAGGCCTCGTAAGTACTATGAGTTAAGTGAAATTGGTGTAGAAGTATTTTTACAGTTAAAAAAGGAATGGATCACAAATTCAAAAGAGCTTTACAACCTATTGAAGGGGGAGGAAGACGATG
>NZ_JBZFLI010000021.1:0-66547 GCF_058315175.1 Metabacillus sp. RB-C-LZQ-3-1
GTTAGCCGTTCTCTCAGAAGCGACTTTATTAATATAACATCCACTCATTTGAATGTCAACTTCTTTTTTATTTTTTTGAAAGAAGTTTTTTCATCGCTCAGCAGCGACGTTTATTAATATAACACCTTTAAATAATAAGGTCAACATTAAATTTGAATTTTTTTTATGATATTAAACAAAACCTCTCTTCTTTCTTGAAGAGCTCTACCTTTTATCCGATTTGAGCTATCTGATACATCTAGAAGCTCATTAACTTCCTGGATTTCACGACTCAGTATACTTTCTAGCTCTATTCGTTCTTTCTCTTGAAATAAATAATACATCATATCGATACCTCCCCTAACATTCTTCCTAATTATTTTGTTTTCTAATCATTTTCATAAAAGACCAAGCATAGACTTGTCTAAAAGAGTATGTTGTTTTAAGGAGGATCCTTATGAATCAATTTCATGTCATTCATATGAAGAAAATTAAGCAACTCGCACTTATTATGCTAGCTGCATTTTTTACAGCGGGAATTTTATTTGTTGAAAACACATTAAACTACCCTGTATTCTCGACATCTGAAGGTCCTAAAGCTATCTATAGAGGTGAAACGAAGAATAGTGAAATTGCTTTAACCTTTGATATTAGTTGGGGAGATGTAAAAGCTGAAACTATTTTGGATACATTAAAAAAGCAAAACATTAATAATGCCACATTTTTTGTATCTGCTTCTTGGGCAGAAAGACATCCAGATGTTGTAAAACGAATAATAGAAGATGGACATCAAATAGGAAGCATGGGGTATAACTATACGGATTATCGAGATTTAGAGCCTAATGAAGTTAGAAAAGATCTCGCGATGGCTAAGGATGTATTTACACAATTAGGAATGAAGGACATTACATTACTTCGCCCTCCTAGTGGCGGATTTAACAAAGATGTTCTCAAAATAGCAGATCAACAAGGTTATACAGTCGTACACTACAGCATAGATTCTGAAGATTGGACTAATCCAGGGGTTGAGACCATAATTAACAACACTACCTCTACCATTAAAGGTGGAGACATTGTTCTCCTCCATGCATCTGACTCTGCAAAACAAACAGCTCAAGCATTACCTACAATTATTAAAGAAATAAGAAGCATGGGACTAAAAAATGTTAAAGTAGATGAGCTTATCGCAAATGCTGAAACAAAATCTTCTGAAGTAAAGTAAAACGATGGGATTTTTACAATCCTAGATAAAAAAAGAGCAGCTCAGTGCTAGCTCTTTTTTGATTGAATAAATTTAGGCAATACAAGTAGTTGATATGCGTTACAAATTTGCAAGGGAATAAGCATTAACAATAACCAATCTTCTTGATTAACTCGTAGAGCAGGAAACCACTCAATGACAGTTACAACAATCATGAAAAATAAAGCAGGTACAAATGCTTCCTTGTTCGTATCTCTTTTTTTAAAGAACGCAACAATCATTCCTACTACAAGTACATAGATAGCCAAAAGTAAATAAGGTGTATATGATTCACTCTCATTTGAAAATAATTGGTAGCGAAAATAAACTAAATCAAATAGGACAAAAATAATAAGAATGATCTGAGCGAAGTTCCATAGTGAAACAGATCTAAATATTCCCAAACCAAACCGATGTACCGTTAAGTATGCGAAAAAACCCATTTGACTAATGACGCTAAATATAAGTCCTACTCCAAATAACCAAAATAAAACAGAGAGAATCTCAACTACATCAAAACGTAAAAATAAATCTTTATATTCCGACCACTTCAGAAGAAAACCAATAATACCTGTTGTGATTCCTCCAACAAGCAGCGTACTTAAAAACAACCGTACCCAATTTCTACTATTCACGTTCATATCCTCCATCACATTACTCCATTTAGATTTTACCAATCCTTTTTAAAAAAAGCCATTTATGATTGCTATTTTCCTCGTATAAATTCTCTTATCTAAATCAAAATATAACTAGTAAGCCAATATGAAAGGAGCTTGGATTACCATGAAGAGATACTCGCTCCTCATGACTCTGATTATTTTCATTTTCGTGATGTCTGCCTGTGCCCCTAGAGAAGAATCAGGTACTCAGATGGACTATGAAGAAACAAAGAAAATGGTTGTCGATATACTTAAAACCGATGATGGTAAGAAAGCATTACAAGAAGTGATGAAAGACGAAGAAATGAAGCAGGTCCTAATTATGGATCAAAATGTTGTAAAAGAAACAATTGAAACAACAATGACATCAGACAAGGGAGCGAAATTTTGGCAAAAGGTCTTTGAAGACCCAAAGTTTGTTGAAAGTTTCGCAACAAGTATTAAAGATGAGCATGAAAAAGTAATCAAGGGATTGATGACAGATCCAGAATATCAAAAGATGTTAATTGATGTTTTAAAAGATCCCGAAATGGAAAAGAGCATGCTAGATACTGCAAAAAGTCAAGAGTTTAGAAAGCATCTACAAGATGTAGTAATGGAAACACTATCCAGTCCACTTTACAAGGCAAAAATTCAGGAAACCCTTTTAAAGGCTGCAGAAGAAATGGGTCAACAAGCTGGCGGAGGTCAGCAGCAGCAAGGCGGAGAACAAAGTGGTGGAGAGCAAGGTGGAGGCGGTGAAAGCGGCGGGGGCGGCGGAAGCTAACCTTTAACCTTACGCATCTCCAAATAAGAAAAACGCCAGGTGAAAAGGATCAGGGGGTAGAAATAGAAGGTGTATTTCACCTTCTATTTCTAAACACTAGAGCCCAGACACAAAACAAAGTAAAGATTTCTTAAATTAAAAAAAGCGCCGAAGGCGCTTTTTTATGATTTAACAGGTACTAACTTTATTACTTCTTGTCCAATGTTCGTATAAATTTGCCCAATTGGATGATCAGCCGCATATACAGAAGGTGCAAAATCATCCTCATTCCAGTCAGGCTGTTGTAAAGGAATTTTCCCTAATAACGGCACTCTTAACTCTTCAGCTAGTTTTTCTCCACCACCACGTCCAAAAACATATTCCTTTTCTCCTGTTTTAGCACTTTCAAAATACGCCATGTTTTCTAGTACTCCAATGATTTCATGGTCTGTTTTAAGCGCCATAGCTCCAGCTCTTGCTGCTACAAAAGCAGCAGTTGGGTGCGGTGTGGAGACAATAATTTCTTTACAAGCAGGCAACATAGAGTGAACATCTAAAGCAACATCTCCAGTTCCAGGAGGTAAATCTAAAAGAAGATAGTCAAGGTCACCCCATTCAACTTCAGTAAAGAAATTATTTAACATCTTCCCTAACATCGGTCCTCTCCAAATGACAGGTGCATTATCTTCTACAAAGAATCCCATTGAAATTACTTTCACTCCAAATCTTTCAACAGGAATGATCTTTTCACCCTTAACTTCCGGGCGTTTCGCAATGCCCATCATATCAGGCACACTAAATCCATAAATATCAGCATCGATTAATCCGACCTTCTTGCCAAGGCGTGCTAAAGCAACAGCTAAGTTTACAGATACTGTTGATTTACCAACTCCACCTTTTCCACTAGCAATTGCAACAAATGTTGTTTTATTTCCTGGTGATAATAGGGAAGTTGATTCTCCGGCATTTGTGTCTTGATACGCCGAAATCGTCTCTTGCGGAAGTTCATGAAAGCGAAGGCCCACTGAGTCCGCTCCCTGTTCTTTTACTAAAGCAACTATTTGCTGTTGTAATTGAAGTTGTTCGGCTGTATTTATTTTTGAAATACCGATTCTTAAACTAACATGTTGTTTCTCTTGTTTTATCTTTATTTCCTCTATTGCATGTAACTCTTCTAATGATATATGTAAGAAAGGATCCTTAAGTTGTCCGATTACTGTGCGTAGTACTTCTTCTTTTAACATACTATTCCACCCTTATCATGAAGTCGTTTCCATTAGTATACCATATTTTATTTAGAAGGTAGAATTAGTGCGGCCACATCAGTCTGGTGGATTTTCCTCGTTTGAAAAATACCTTAGAACCCCATTATAAATAGATGCAGCAACTTTCTCTTGATATACCTTTTTAGAAAGCAGCTTTTCTTCTTCCGGATTAGATAAAAAGCCGACTTCTACTAATGCACCAGGTTTTTCGACATTTTTAAGGAGGTATACACCATCTATCGGCTTTGCTACTCTATTTGTATTTTCAAGATTTTTCCTTAACTCATCTTGAATATATTTTGCAATATGTTCATTTTCTATATATCTTCCATTATAAAATGTTTGTGCTCCACTCCATCTAGATGAAGGAATTGCATTAAGATGGATACTTAAATATAAATCAGCTTCAGACTCATTAATAATGTTTACCCGTTTTTTTAAGTCTTCCCCTTTTCGGCGGCTATACCCCTTTGTATTTTCATCAGCAAGGTCTACGTCCTCATCTCTAGTAAGTAGCACAAGTGCACCTTGTTCTTGAAGATAATCTCTTATGATCAACGAAATACTCAGTGAGATATCCTTTTCTAAAGTATTACTACCAACAGCACCACCATCCGGGCCTCCATGACCTGGGTCAATATATATAACTTTTCCTGTTAATGGTAAGTTCCATGAATCCCAAGAATTATTATTTGTAAATTGCCATTGAAATAAAATTAATAACATGATAAAGCCACTGATAAAAGCCACCCATTTTATCTTCTTTTTCATCTCATTCCCTCCTGCTCGTCCTTAGGTTAAATATATGGGACAACCGGAAGGAATATGATAAAGTTCGTTCGTTTTTAATGAAGCCTTAATTTATATCTCTTCTCACCTTTTGTATACCCTTGCTCCCACCACGAATGGATATAATACTCACAGGACAGGAAAAGTTCTTCAATTGACAAGTCTCCCTCTTTTATTTTTCCCCAAGTCATTAAATAATCAAATAGGTCATCAATTAACCTTTTCTCTTCAAATTGACATCGTTTATTTGCGGATTGCATTGATTCTCCGTAATAACCAAACCGACTATACTTTGCACCTAATAAGAATGCCTCTATAGCAAAATCAATACAGCCGTCTTCAATAATTGTCTTTTTAAACTTTCCTTCAAAGCTTCTAAAGCAATCATCAATTTTTGTTTTAATCTCTGTTAAGTTTAATTCTCTAAGCATTTTTCTTTCATATTTTAGTTCTTTTTGATGTCTCTTTTGCTTTAAAGAAATGATCTCAGTCATTACTAATGCCTCCCTTTCTATTTATTATCAAACAGTCCTTTTTTATCATTCGGTAAATGTCTTCCAATTTCACCTCAGAAGGGATGGATTGGCAATAGTTGAGAAATAAAAATATTTCCCAAGAAATGAACTATATAAAAATTTTGCACACAAAAATTTCACATGCGAAACCTGCATGATACAGAACATAAACTATCTATTATTAATTGGGAGATGAAAATGAAACAACCAAAATTCGAATTCTTTTTACCCGCTATCCAAACACTCGATATAACGAAACCATTAACAAAACAGGATTTATTAATAGACACATTTTTAATCGAACAAGAAAATGAATTGGCGATGTATTATTCACCACATAACGAATATATAAATGATCAAGCAAAACTCATTATCATCGGAATCACACCTGGATGGAATCAAATGAAGGTAGCGTTTGAAGAAATTAGACACTGCTTAGATTCTAAACAAAAATTCACAGTGGAGCAGATGTTAGGACAAGCTAAAAAGGCTGCGAGCTTTTCCGGAACTATGCGGAAGAATTTACTCAATATGCTTGACCAATGTGGTATTTCACAAATTCTTCATGTTGAAAACTCAGCCTCTTTGTTTGAAGAACAAAGACATTTTATCCATACAACTTCTGTTATAAAGTATCCTGTGTTCTATAAGAATAAAAACTATACTGGACACCAGCCCAAAGTAGAACATTCTCAACTTTTAACAACATATGCCTACGAAGTATTTATCGAAGAGATAAACCGAATGAAAAGTCCTGCACTTATCATTCCTTTGGGAAAAATGGTTGAAGAGATTATAAAGAATATCCTTATAAGCGGAAGACTCACCGAGCATGTTTATTTATTTGGGTTTCCCCATCCATCTGGTGCAAATGGACACCGAATAAAACAATTCAAACAAAACAAAGCCCTTTTCACGTCAATCATTCGAAAATGGGAAAGGAAACTATTTTAATTTCTAATTTTCATGATGAAAATACAGCATGACAGACATATTAAGAATAAACAAAAGAAAGGACGATAAAAACATGGAATATACTAATCGAAATGAAGTCGTAAGAAACCTTCAACAAGCATTCCAACCATTGGTGGATAAATATGGTATAGAGGATATTGGTGTATTCGAAGAGCAAGGACAAAAGAACCAATATCATATGGGATACACAATAAGAAAAGAAGGAAAAACCTATATGGTACATACTCCTTTCTTAAAAAATGAGAATGGTCAGTTGACACCCAGCAATGATGGATGGACCATTGAAACAGATGAACCTGACACAGAGGATATGAGTGGGTATAAGGGAATAGATGAGGCTTTACGTTCTCTTTAGGATTAAAGAGGAGAATATTTCCTCCTTTCAATCTAAGCTACTAATAAAATAGAATAAAATCCACATACTACTTTTAATGATACGGTTTATCTTTCTGGTTGATTAATCAAATGATAGAAGACTGTTGGCGGAAAAATAAATCCTAAGAGACAGATATTTTCAAAAAAGGAGTAATGATTTTTGGAAAACAACGATGAACAATATACTGATTTTTCAAATGTCGAGACACAAAGAACATTTTTAACGGCAGAGGAATATCCAGAGGGTCCCTTCGGTTCACCAGAAGGAAAAACAGAACCTGTTAAGAATAAGGAAACCCCATGGAAACATGGACAACAATACTATAGTAACTTTGCATATGAGGACCGAAATTTCCACGAAGACTTACCTAGACAAGACCCAGGAGCACATCCAACACACGATGAAAAAAGCAAAGAAACCGAAGAACCATATAATGACGCTAGTAATAGTAGAAATAATTAAAAAAAGACATCTTGATGATGTCTTTTTTAATACTCGAATAATTGCCTATTTTTCCTCTGAATGCCCCTATTCTTCTTACCTTCTACCAAACCATAAAGAAAAGTGAATTTTATTGCGGTATCTATTATACAAATCAAATGGCCCTTTTGCACAAGGTTGACCTAGAGGTATCATTTCGTTGGATCACGATAAAGTAAATATGTTTCAAAGGCATCTAAATCACTTCAAATTTATTATTACTTGCTTTCCATTATAAATAAAAAGACAGTAAACAAAACTAAGTTTACTCAAGTGTTTGTATAGACTGCAGCCGCAACAATTGTGTTGTGGTTTTTTGAATTTATAATTTTTTGTTTAACTCCCTTCCTCTGATTCCTTTTTCAACCACAAAACAGTTCCGAAAACATTGTAATTATTTTGAAAAATATTTGTAATCTTTCGAAACATAATTAATCTTTCCTTCGTTTTATAAATTGAATACAACTTCAAAGGGGGAGGAATAAGTTGATAAAAAAATGGTTTATCGTTTTTGCTTTGGCATTTCTAACGTTTTTTAGTTTACATGTACCCTCTAGTTCTGCAGCAAGTAACAAATTTATCATCATTAACAAAGCAAACAATCAACTTGCATACTACGAAAACAGTCAGTTGAAAAAAGTGTTTAAGGTGGGTACAGGTAGAAGTCAATCGTTAACACCAGAAGGCAGATTTAAAATTGTAAACAAGATTAAGAATCGCCCATACTACACCGACAATATTCCAGGTGGCGACCCACGAAATCCGCTAGGCAACAGATGGCTTGGATTAAATGCCAGAGGAACATGGGGAACAACTTACGCCATCCACGGCAATAATAACCCAAATTCGATTGGCAGCTATGTAAGTGCCGGCTGTATCCGTATGTACGACCATGAAGTAGAGTGGTTATTCGATCAAGTACCAGTAAATACTCCAGTCATCATCACTAGCTCCAATAAATCTTTTCATTCAATTGCCTCAGCTTATGGATATAAAGTAAATGCAAACTCCAAAACACAAGACGTTCCAGTTATATCAGATGGGTCTATATTAAAAAGAGGAAGCAAAGGGCATGCAGTCCAAGAGCTTCAAAGAAAACTAACTTCTCTCGGTTTTAACACAAAGGGCATAGATGGTATTTTCGGCCCAGCCACTGAAAAGGCAGTGCGCCAATTTCAAAAAGCTCGTAACTTAACAGTAGATGGTATTGTTGGTCCCCAAACAAGAAGAGCACTTGGTGGAAATACAGGATCCAATTCATCATCTCCTGATACAGGTGTACACTCAATTATTATTCTCAAATTAGGCAGTCGAGGTACGGAAGTAAGAGAACTCCAACGAATCCTAACTACTCAAGGTTACAACACAAAGGGCGTAGATGGTATTTTCGGACCGAACACAGATCATTCCGTCCGACAATTTCAAAAAGCACACGGATTAGTTGTAGATGGTATTGTTGGTCCTGCAACAAAAAAAGCACTTGGAAGATAAATAACAACTAGGTAGAGATACTCTACCTAGTTGATTAAACTTTGGAAAGTTCTTATAGTTAAATGACTAGTAATTACATAGGGGCTCAACTAGGACCTATCTTTAAAACATTTAAAACTAAAAATTAAAACAAAATGACACACAAAAAGAGCCTTAATAAAACACCTTATTTCCGGAATAAGGAGAGAATCCTCCTCAAGTTCCAATTGATTTGAGGTTTTTGTATCGTATCTTCTAAACGTTTATTAAAGTCATTTTGTGCACGCCATTCTTTTTTCTGTTCTTCTCGCATATATTGTATTTCTTTTTGTAAGAGTTCACTTTTTTGTTTTTCTAGTTGCAGCAATGTTTCGTAATGAATCTTTTGGTGCTCAGTTAATTTTTCAATTTTAACATGAGTTTTTTGTGCTGAATTTCCAATACTAGAACTTATAGCATGATGATCTTGCTGGAGCTGAGAAACCTTTGTTTTTAGCTGAGACATTCCATTTGTCAATTCGATATTCATTTCACGTGTTGCTGCAAGTTCCTTGGCTAAAAACGTTAATATCTCTTTTAATTGATCGGAATCTTGGAGGGGATTGTCATGTGTATCGGGTATCGATACCTCTGTTCCATTTGGCCATTCCAATTTTTCTTTCTGTTGATACACAAGGTCTTTGGCTGTATCGTCTAAGGGTTTACTCGTATCGCGTAACGCTATGATCGCTTCGATGTCCGATTGAACAAAGATTCGCCGATCTCCTTCTTTTAAAAACTCATATCCGTTTCTCTCTAATATTTGGCCATACTTTCGAACAGTGGGCGTTGCAATCCCTACTTCTTCTGCCACTTCCTTGGAAGAAAAAGCACGTTCATTTTGTTGTATATCGCGTCTCATATCAAACCTCCATTTCTCTTACATTACTAGGTTTTTAAATGTATGTACAAGCTATATCGCCCAGCGATACAACATACCAAAAACGATTTGCCCTTTCTTGAAGAATCATTTAAACGAGGAATTTAATTGTCCTAATTTTAACAAGCACACCACTTTAGATTGATTAGAGTTGCGAATTCCTTTAGTTGTATAACGCTTAATCGATCTTCATTAAATGGCAATTGGGCTCTATTTCTCATTCCTTTGAGTAGATCGCCCGATACAATAGATGTATCATTTATGAGGATTGATATAGGCTTATACTATTTATTATATCGTTTAGAGATCATCATTTGAAAGAGTAAGTTATTCCCCCATTCTCCTGTGACCTTAATCCTATTACGTATATCATAGTGTATTTCGTCGTTTTTCTATACAATGTTACATTATTTTTTCCCTATTACACCATATAAAGATCTATCCTTACTATACAAAAACGCCAAAAAACTTCGAATAATATAAATAAGGCTTTGTGCTCTCACTAAAGCAGTTAGAACTCAAGGAGAAAAATGGGGAGGAATGATTCATGTACGGTTTTGATACAAATATAGACCAATTCGCCTCGATCAAAGTCATCGGTGTTGGTGGCGGAGGAAATAATGCAGTAAATCGCATGATCGAAGACGGAGTGGAAGGTGTAGAATTTATTGCTGTTAATACAGATGCTCAAGCTCTTAATCAATCAAAAGCAGGAATTAAGATGCAAATTGGCACAACATTAACTAGAGGTTTAGGAGCAGGGGCAAATCCGGAAATTGGGAAAAGAGCCGTGGATGAAAGTAAAGAACAAATCCAAGAAGTATTACAGGGTGCAGACATGGTTTTTGTTACTGCAGGTATGGGCGGTGGTACAGGCACAGGGGCAGCGCCCGCCATTGCTAAAATCTCTCGTAAGCTCGGTGCCCTCACAATTGGAGTTGTCACACGGCCGTTTAAATTTGAAGGTACCAAGCGCGCAGCAAATGCTACAGATGGAATTAATGAAATGAGGGAATCCGTTGATACCTTAATTATTATTCCAAACGATCGCTTGTTAGAGATTGTAGATAAAAAAACACATATGATTGATGCATTTCGAGAAGCAGACAGTGTTCTTCGGCAAGGTGTTCAGGGAATTTCCGACTTGATTGCTGTACCAGGCTTAATCAATCTCGATTTTGCTGATGTTAAAACAGTCATGTCCCATAAAGGAACCGCCTTAATGGGTATTGGTATTGCCTCAGGTGAAAACCGCGCTGCTGAAGCTGCACAAAAAGCTATAAATAGCCCGTTACTGGAAACATCTATCAATGGAGCTAAAGGTGTAATTATGAATATTACTGGCGGGCGAAACCTAAGTCTTTATGAGGTCCAGATGGCAGCCGATATGGTTTCCTCTGCAGCACACGAGGAATTGAATATGATTTTCGGTTCAGTCATTAACGAAAATCTAAAGGAAGAAATTATCGTAACTGTGATTGCTACCGGATTTACAGAACAAGAGGCGCCGATAGTCAAATCAACCAATAATCCGACAACTGAAACGAACTCTAATGTCTATCAACAAGAACAACCTATACATTCTGAGACCTTAAGATCTGAGCCAATCAAGATTGAACAAGCAAATCACAATGATCATCAAGAATTCGAATATCCAGAAGAATCATTGGATATTCCAGCATTTTTCCGTAAACGAAAAAAAAGATTTACATAAGAGAAGCCCAAGGCGCAGGAGCTGAATGTCCTGCGCTTATTTACAGTCCCTAGATTTTATATCCTAAACAGAACAAAAGCGCAAGCGCCTTGAACAGGCTAGGGCAAATAAGATGTAAATGAAGAGAAGAAATACTTGTCTTCTCTTCATTTCATTTTGGCTAGACACTAGAGGAAGTTAAATTCGCTACGTACTGTCGCATTGACTACACTTGCACATTCCGTGCTTTGAAGCTGGATGCCGTAAGCTTATCCACAAGAATTTTTTCATTTCCTAGACAATAAAAAAGACCCCCAACCTGTCGGTTGAGAGCCTTTGAAGCACCAAATTAACGTTTTGAGAACTGAGGTGCACGACGAGCGCCTTTAAGACCGTATTTTTTACGTTCTTTCATACGAGCGTCACGAGTTAATAGACCAGCGCGCTTAAGTGATGCACGGTATTCTGGATCTGCTTCTAATAAAGCACGAGAAATACCATGACGGATAGCGCCTGCTTGACCTGCATATCCACCACCTGAAACATTTACAAGTACATCATAGCTACCTGCAGTTTCAGTTAAGTTTAATGGTTGTTTAATATCTTCGATTAGTGCTGCTGATGGGATATATTCTTTAATATCACGACTATTTACAACAATACGACCTTCGCCTGGAACTAAACGTACACGTGCTACTGAGCTTTTACGACGGCCTGTACCGTAATATTGAACCTGTGCCAAATTAATAACCTCCTCTTATAATTATCCGCGAAGTTCGTAAACTTCTGGTTGTTGTGCTTGGTGTGGATGTTCGCTACCAGCATATACATGTAATTTTTTAGCCATTTGACGACCTAAAGAACCTTTTGGAAGCATACCTTTGATTGCTAATTCAAGCATTTTCTCAGGATAGTTCGTGCGCATTTCTAATGCAGTTCTTGATTTTAATCCGCCAGGGAATTGGCTGTGACGGTAATAAATTTTATCAGTTAATTTTTTACCAGTTAATTCGATTTTCTCAGCGTTGATTAGAATTACATGATCTCCAGTGTCAACGTGTGGTGTGTAAGTTGGTTTGTGCTTACCACGTAGAATAGATGCAACTTCACTTGCAAGGCGACCTAAAGTTTTGCCTTCAGCATCTACTACGTACCATTTACGTTCGATATTTGCAGCGTTTGCCATAAACGTTGTACGCATATGTGTTTTCCTCCTAAATATTAAAATAAAAATGGTTCCTATTCTATTTCATAACACGATAAGTTTCCGGGGCTTATTCGTGGGGTTGAAATACATACCATTAGATATGATATACCGTATAGAACCTAATGTCAAGGGAATGTTACACCTGGTTTAGTTGTCATAATAAACTTTCCATAAATATAATCCATGACCTGGTGCTGTCTTTCCACTTAGATTTCTGTCTTTCCCTTCAAGAATATAAGGGATTTGATCAGGTGTTTTTTTGCCTTGTCCTACTTCTAATAAAGTTCCCATTAAAATTCGAACCATATTATAAAGGAAACCATTCCCTGTAAAACAAAAAATAAGGTCGGTTCCTTTTTCCACTATTTCTATCGAGTAAATGGTTCTAACCTTATCTTCTACTTCTGTTTTCGCTACACAAAAACTAGTAAAATCATGTGTACCGCAGAGGTGGAGACAGGCTTGCCTCATTGAATCAAGATCTAATTTATACGGAAAATGATAGGTGTAATCTCTTTTAAAAACATCTATCATTTTTTGAGTTGATAGTTTATAACGATATTCCTTTTTTATTGCATCAAATCGTGCATGGAATTGATCTGCGACATGCTCAGCTTCCAAAACGACTATATCATTTGGCAAGAGACTATTTAGTGCATATGGCCACTTCTCAGGAGGAATTGTTAATGTAGTATCAAAGTGAATAACCTGCCCTACTGCATGTACATAAGCGTCGGTTCTGCCTGACGCATGTATTCTAATTGATTGGCCTCTATGAAGCTTCTTTAGCGCAGCTTCTATTTCACTCTGTACTGTCCTTTTATTCGGTTGTACTTGATAGCCACTAAAATGTGTACCATCATAGGATACAATACATTTAACCCTCATCTTCTTACTCCTACGTTCGTAAATATAGTAACGCCAGCCCTAGCATGACCAAAAACACAAGAAATGTTGTGTCTGCAAGTCCCCATTGTAATTGTCGAAGCTTTGTTCTTCCTTCTCCACCTCTATATCCACGAGCCTCCATCGCTGTAGCGAGCTCTTCTGCACGCTTAAATGCGCTAATAAACAATGGGACGAGTAAAGGTACTATTGACTTAAATCTGTCCTTTATAGGCCCTCCTGTGAAGTCTACGCCCCTTGCCATTTGTGCCTTTAGGATTTTATCTGTTTCTTCCATTAAAGTTGGAATAAATCTTAATGAAATTGACATCATCAGAGCAAGCTCATGTACAGGTAGCCCCACTTTTTTTAGAGGTCCTAAGAGACTCTCCATCCCATCTGTTATTTCAATAGGTGTTGTCGTTAACGTCAAGATTGTAGTGATTAAAATTAAATAGAGGAAACGAAGGGATATATAAATCCCCTGGATTAACCCTTCTTCATATATTTTAAAGAACCCTAGATCCAATAGTACATTTCCTTCTTTTGTCACAATCAGATGCAGAAAGAAAGTAAACAGAATAATCCATAAAACAGGTTTAAGTCCTCTAATTAAAAATCGGATCGGTAATTTTGTCATAAATACAATGAGGAAGGTGTAAAGCCCCAAAAGGATATACGTAAATATGTTATTGGCAAAAAAGACGATAAAGACAAAAGCAAATATCATAATTAACTTTGCCCTAGGATCCATTCGATGAACAGGAGAATCACCCGGTACATACTTACCGATAATCATACTATCCATCATAGATGTTCCACCTCTTTCATAAGACCTTTAATTTGTATTACAGCCTCATCAAGAGTGAGAGGAATTTCATCGAAAGCCATACCTTTAGCCTTTAACTTTTGTTGAAACTTGACAGTTTCAGGTAAATCTAAGCCAAAAGAAGCAAGCTTTTCTCCTTGGCTATAGACCTCTTTAGGCGTTCCCCTCATAGCAACTGTGCCTTTATGCATCACAATCATTTCATCAGAGTATTTTGCAGCATCTTCCATACTATGAGTAACCAGTATGATTGTAAGATTTCTTTCCTCTTTGAGTCGATAAAATAAATCCATCATTTCTTTACGTCCTTTAGGATCTAGTCCTGCTGTCGGTTCATCCAATACAAGCACATCAGGACCCATCGCTATAACACCAGCAATAGCTACCCTTCTCATTTGTCCGCCACTTAGGTCAAACGGCGACTTCTGAAGGACAGATTCTGGTAAACCAACAAGATGTAATGACTCCCTTGCTCTTTCATATGCTTCCTTCTCATTTACACCAAAGTTCATTGGTCCAAACGCAATATCCTTCTCAACTGTTTCCTCAAATAGCTGATGCTCTGGAAACTGAAAAACAATTCCTACTAACCTTCTTACTTCTTTTAAATTCTTTTGTTTTTTACCAGCTTCAATGACGTGTTCCCCAATGTGAATAGAACCTTCCGTTGGCTTTAACAATCCATTTAAATGTTGTAGTATTGTTGATTTACCAGAACCGGTGTGCCCAATAATAGAAACGTAAGATCCGTTTTTAATGGATAAATTCACATCATAAAGGGCCAATTTTTCAAATGGTGTACGAGCTTGATACCGATGCTCTACATTTTTGAATGTAATGTCCATAGCTCATTCACCAACCCTTCTTCAGTTAAATGATTATCCTTTATCGGAATACCTGCTTCTTTTAGTCTTTTGCTTAATTGCAATGGAAATGGTAAATCTAAGCCAATCCTCACCAATTGATCATCTAATTTAAAAATCTCATCAGGAGTGCCTTCTGCAAACTTTTTTCCACCATTCATCACAATGATTCTATCTGCCTTTGAAGCCTCTTCTAAATCATGGGTAATGGATATAACTGTTAACTCACTATGTTCATTAAGTTCCCTAACCGTATGAATAACTTCTTCTCTGCCGATTGGATCTAACATTGAAGTTGCTTCATCCAAGATAATAATATCAGGCTGAACAGCAATGACACTAGCAATCGCAACTCGCTGCTTTTGGCCACCTGAAAGATGATGTGGCTCATGTTCTAGAAATTGATCCATTTTTACCTTCTTTGTTGCCCAATCAATTTTTTTGACCATTACGTCTCTAGAAACGCCATTATTCTCTAAACCAAATGCTACATCATCTCTTACAGTTGTTCCAACAAATTGATTATCTGGATTCTGAAATACCATTCCCACATGCTTGCGTATATCCCAAACTGTATCTTTTGTTAATTCAATACCGCAAACCTGAATCTTCCCCTTATCAGGTATATATAATCCATTTAAGATTCTTGCTAATGTGGATTTTCCAGACCCATTATGTCCAACGATTGCAAGCCATTCTCCCTTATTAACGTGGATAGAAACATCATCTAATGCAGGAGCGGTCGTTTGGTCATAATGAAATGTAATATTTTCCACATTGATGATTGTCTCACTCATCACTCGTCTCTCCTAATCTTTCTTGCTAATAACAAAAGCACAAGCGCCTTGAACTGACTCTAATCCAATATATATATGATCATATAAAAAAAGGGCATTGATCCAGTTATGAAACTGTCACGCCCTTGTGATACATATATTAAACTAATTCAATGATGACCATTGGAGCACCGTCTCCGCGACGAGGTCCAAGTTTCATAATACGAGTGTAACCACCTTGACGGTCTTCGTAACGTGGAGCGATATCACTGAAAAGTTTTTCTAAAGCATATTTTGGTTTGTCCTTTTCTTTACCTTCTTCAGTTGTAACAGATACAACCTCAGCAACTTCGTTACGTACATATGCTGCAGCTAAGCGACGTGCATGAAGGTCTCCGCGTTTACCTAGTGTAATCATCTTTTCAACAGTAGAGCGTAATTCTTTCGCACGAGCCTCTGTTGTTTCGATACGTTCACTAATGATTAGATCAGTAGTTAAGTCACGAAGCATAGCTTTACGACCAGCACTAGTACGGCCTAATTTTCTGTATGACATGAGATGTCCCCTCCTTCATTGTATAATGAATGTTATTCATGGATTTATAGGCTAAAAGCTATTTTCTAATAATAGCATACGAAAACGCTAGTTTTGTTACAAACTAGTCATCAGTCGTCTTTTCGAAGACCTAAACCTAGTTCTTCTAATTTCGCCTTAACTTCTTCTAAAGATTTACGACCTAGATTTCGAACCTTCATCATGTCTTCTTCTGTTTTATGAGCAAGCTCTTGTACGGTATTAATACCAGCACGTTTTAAACAGTTGTAAGAACGAACAGATAGGTCTAACTCTTCAATCGTCATCTCTAGAACTTTTTCTTTCTGATCCTCTTCTTTTTCCACCATTATTTCTGCATTTTGAGCTTCATCTGTTAGCCCTACAAAAATATTTAAGTGTTCAGTAAGGATCTTTGAACCAAGAGCAATCGCCTCTTTTGGCCCAGTACTACCATCTGTCCATACATCAAGAGTTAGCTTATCATAGTTAGCTACTTGACCTACACGAGTTTTCTCCACTTGGTAAGAAACACGTGCAACTGGAGTATAAATCGAATCGATTGGAATAACACCAATTGGCTGGTCTTCTCTTTTGTTTGAATCAGCTGGTGTGTAACCACGTCCACGCTTAGCTGTAAGCCTCATTCTGAAGCTTGCATCTGAAGCAAGAGTAGCAATATGAAGATCTGGATTCAGAATTTCTACATCACTATCATGAGTAATATCTGATGCAGTTACACTACCTTCGCCTTGAACATCAATTTCTAGCGTCTTTTCTTCATCTGAATAGATTTTAAGAGCAAGCTTTTTAATGTTTAAGATAATCGAAGTAACATCTTCAACAACACCTTCGATCGTTGAAAACTCATGAAGTACGCCATCTATTTGGATCGATGTTACAGCGGCACCAGGGAGTGAGGATAAAAGAATACGACGTAAGGAGTTACCCAAAGTTGTACCATATCCACGCTCAAGTGGCTCGACGACGAATTTACCATACTTGGCATCATCGCTGATTTCAACCGTTTCGATTTTTGGTTTTTCAATTTCTATCATCTATAAACCCTCCTTCAAAACGTCGAAACCCCGGCTAGACAAAACAAAGTACTAAACGTCTAACCGAAATTCCCCATTCAAAAGTTCCCGAATGTGCACAACAACAGAGTGAATTCTGCTAGAACTTATATACTGTATCATAACCCATTATTGACAGGGATACAAAATCTATACAGAAAATTTACACACGACGACGTTTTGGTGGACGGCATCCATTATGTGGAACTGGAGTAACGTCTCTAATTGCAGTTACTTCAAGACCTGCAGCTTGTAGTGAACGGATTGCAGCTTCACGTCCTGCACCTGGTCCTTTAACTGTAACTTCTAGAGTTTTTAAGCCGTGTTCCATAGATGCTTTTGCAGCTGTTTCTGCAGCCATTTGTGCAGCGAAAGGAGTAGATTTACGAGAACCTCTAAAACCTAACGCACCAGCACTTGACCAAGAAATTGCATTACCATGAGTGTCAGTAATAGTAACGATCGTGTTGTTAAAAGTTGAACGAATATGTGCAACTCCACTTTCAATATTCTTTTTCACACGACGTTTACGAGTGTTCGTTTTACGTGCCATTATTGGTTAACCTCCTTTTACCTTATTTTTTCTTGTTTGCTACAGTACGACGTGGTCCTTTACGTGTACGAGCATTGTTTTTCGTGTTTTGTCCGCGAACTGGTAAGCCACGACGGTGACGGATACCACGGAATGAACCGATCTCGATTAAACGTTTAATGTTAAGAGAAACTTCACGACGAAGGTCACCTTCAACTTTAAGCTTATCGATTACATCACGAATTTTTCCTAACTCTTCTTCTGTTAAATCACGTACACGAGTATCTTCAGAAACACCAGCTTCAGCTAACACTTTCTGAGCAGTAGAGCGTCCGATCCCGAAAATATATGTTAATGAAATCACAACACGTTTGTCGCGAGGAATATCAACACCTGCAATACGAGCCATTATGCTTGCACCTCCTTATATATTAACCTTGTTTTTGCTTATGTTTAGGATTCTCACAAATAACCATGACTTTGCCTTTTCTGCGAATGACTTTACATTTTTCACAAATCGGTTTAACAGATGGTCTGACTTTCATGATTTTAATACCTCCTTAGTAGTACGGAGTGCTAAATTATTTAAAACGGTACGTAATTCTGCCACGAGTTAAATCATATGGAGATAATTCTACCGTAACTTTGTCTCCTGGTAAAATACGAATAAAATGCATGCGAATCTTTCCGGATACATGCGCTAAAACCGTATGACCGTTCTCTAGTTCTACCTTAAACATTGCATTTGGTAATGTTTCAACAACAGTTCCTTCAACTTCAATTACATCATCTTTCGCCATTGAACTGTTCTCCCTTCTTCAAATCAGTAACTTGCTCATCGACAAACTTCCATTTGTCACACGACATGTTTCCATTATACTGTCTGAACTTCTGGAGATACGCTAATTAGTAATTCTTGATGATGAACATCCCTTAAATCAGAGAGAGAAACCTTCGTTTTTCTCCGTCAACAAAACGAATTCCGTATCAATAGGCGTAATCAATAGCTCATCCAATCAGTGCTAGACAAGCACTTACACCAGAAATGGAAGTCCCGATCATAATAAGCAATGTCACCTTCATTTACTCTTTTGTCAGAATCTCAAATCCATTTTCAGTAATAGCAATTGTATGCTCAAAATGAGCACAATACTTACCATCCACTGTAACAACAGTCCAATCATCTGCCAACGTTTTAACATATCGAGTACCTGCATTAACCATAGGTTCAATCGCTAATACCATACCTGGTTTTAATCTAGGTCCTTTGTTCGGTGGACCATAATGCGGAATTTGAGGATCTTCATGTAAATCTTGCCCGACTCCATGACCAACATATTCCCGAACAACTGAAAAACCATGTTGTTCAACAAATGTTTGAATAGCATGAGAGATATTAGACAATCTAACTCCTGACTTTGCTTCCTCTAAGCCTCTAAATAATGATTCTTCTGTTACATCTAACAGTCTTTGAGCTTCTTCGGAAATTTCGCCAACAGCATATGTCCAAGCAGAGTCACCATGGTATCCATTGTATTTCGCACCAATGTCGATACTAATGATATCCCCTTCATTTAATACGCGGTCACCCGGTATCCCGTGAACAAGTTCTTCATTAACTGAAGCACATATGCTTCCGCGGAAACCATTATACCCTTTAAAAGAAGGAATTGCATCATTTGCACGAATAAACTTTTCGGCAATTGCATCCAATTCTTTTGTTGTAATGCCAGGTTTAATATGTTTTTTTAACTCTTTATGAGTCAAAGCAACAATACGGCCAGCTTCACGCATAATATCAAGTTCACGCTGAGTCTTACAAATGATCATGCACCTAGTCCTCCAACCAGTTGATCAACATCATTAAAAACCTTGTTAATATCTTGCTCACCATCTATATTTCTTAAATAACCTTTTTCGTTATAGAAGTCTAATAGAGGTTGAGTTTGTTGAAGGTTAACTTCTAAACGATTAGCAACTGTTTCTTCGTTATCATCTGCACGTTGGTATAGCTCTCCACCGCATTTATCACACTTGCCTTCATTAGCAGGCGGGTTAAATACTAAGTGGTAAGTTGCACCACACTGTTTACAGATTCGACGACCTGTTAAACGCTCCATTAAGATATCTTTGTTAACTTGGATGTTAATAACGTAATCAATCTGTTTGTTAAGCTCTGATAGAATTCCCTCAAGCGCATCTGCCTGAGCTACTGTTCTAGGAAAACCATCTAAAAGAAAACCTTTTTGACAATCATTCTTGCCTAAACGCTCGCGAACAATACCAATTGTTACTTCATCAGGTACCAATTCACCTTTGTCGATGAAAGATTTTGCTTGTAGACCTAGTTCTGTTTCTTCTTTCATAGCAGCTCTGAACATATCTCCTGTAGAGATATGAGGGATGTTGTATTTTTCTACAATACGTTCAGCTTGAGTACCTTTACCAGCACCTGGAAGACCCATCAATACTAGATTCATTTGTATTCCCCCCTCAGTCTCTATTTAGAGGGAATGGGAAGGTTTTCCCATATCCTCATTATTTAATAAAGCCTTTATAATGACGTTTCACTAACTGACTTTCAAGTTGTTTCATCGTTTCTAGGGCAACCCCAACAACGATAAGTAAACTTGTTCCACCAATCTGTGCAGATTGTGGTAGATCAGCAAATTCAATAAAGAAAACAGGAAGAACAGCTATAGCTGCTAAGAAAAGAGAACCAACAAAAGTTAAACGATATAATACCTTTGTAACATATTCCTGAGTACTCTTACCCGGACGTATTCCAGGAATATATCCGCCTTGTTTCTTCAAGTTTTCAGCCATTTGTTCAGGATTTACTTGAACAAATGTATAGAAATATGTGAAAGCAATTATTAAAGCGATGTAGATAATCATACCTACAGGCTGTGTGTAGTCAAAGGTTTTCTGTATCCAATCAGTCACATCGTTTGGACCAAAGAATGCTGCAATTGTTGGTGGTGTAATAATAAACGACACTGCAAAAATAACAGGAATTACACCAGCAGGATTCACTTTTAATGGGAGATGAGTTGTATGTCCTCCACCCATATTCTTGTTACTGGATCCTTTTGCATATTGAATTGGTATTTTACGAAGTGCTTGTTGAATAAAGATTACTCCAACCACAACGGCTAAAATTGCTAATATTAGAATGGCAACCGTTACGATTTTTATAAATAGTTGGTCACCTGCATCTTCAAATTGTTGTGCATAAATTTGGTTAACAGTTGAGGGAATTCCTGCAACAATCCCAGCAAAGATGATAATGGAAATACCATTTCCAACACCTTTTGAAGTGATTTGTTCTCCTAACCACATCAAGAATGCTGTACCAGCAGTTAAGACAATCGCAATTAATAAGTATGTTCCAATACCTGGATTTTGAATTAACATCCCACCTGACTGGGTATTAAATCCATAGGACATACCTAACGCCTGGATGAAACCTAATATTATTGTAAAGTATCTTGTAAATTGAGCAAGTTTCCGTCGCCCAACTTCACCTTGTTTTGACCATTCGGTAAACTTCGGCACAACATCCATCTGTAGTAGCTGGACGATGATCGAAGCTGTGATGTACGGCATAATCCCCATTGCAAGAATAGAGAAGTTATAAAGTGCACCACCACCGAAGGTGTTAAGAATTCCGAATACATTTAGTTCATCCTGAGCCCTTAATACATCAGCATTAACATTCGGCACAGGAATGAACGTTCCAATACGAAATACAACTAACATTAAAAGGGTGAATATGATCTTACTTCTAATATCACCCACGCGCATAAAATTGGAGATTGTTTTAAACATTAGATCACCTCAGCTGTACCGCCAGCAGATTCAATAGCTTCTTTAGCAGAAGCTGAGAACTTGTTAGCTTTTACAGTAAGTTTTTTCTCTAACTGACCGTTACCAAGGATTTTAACACCAGATTTTACGTTACTTACAACACCTGATTCAAGTAAGAATTCTGGAGTAACCTCTGTGCCATCTTCAAAACGGTTTAGGACATCAAGATTTACAATTGCATAGTCCTTGCGGTTAATGTTTGTAAATCCACGTTTAGGTAAGCGTTGGAACAAAGGAGTTTGACCACCTTCGAATCCTGGACGAACTCCACCACCAGAACGAGCATTTTGTCCTTTATGACCTTTACCAGCTGTTTTACCGTTACCAGAACCGATACCACGACCTACACGATTACGTGTTTTACGTGAACCTTCTGCTGGTTTCAACTCATGAAGTTTCATCGGGACACCTCCTTATTTATTTATGTTTCAATTATTGTTCTTTAACTGTAACTAAGTGAGCAACTTTATTAATCATACCGCGAATCGCAGGATTATCTTCTTGGACTACAGTTTGATGCAACTTTTTAAGGCCAAGTGTTTTAACAGTAATACGTTGGTCTTCAGGACGACCAATTACACTGCGAGTGAGGGTAATTTCTAACTTATTCGCCATTGTTTTCCCTCCTTATCCTAACAGTTCTTCTACCGTTTTTCCACGTAACTTCGCAACTTCTTCAGCACTCTTTAGTTCTTTTAATCCAGAAATTGTTGCACGAATCATGTTAATTGGAGTATTTGAACCTAAAGATTTTGAAAGAATATCTGCTACACCTGCTAACTCAAGTACCGCACGAACAGGTCCTCCCGCGATAACTCCAGTACCTTCAGATGCAGGTTTTAAAAGGATGTTCCCAGCACCAAACTGACCGATAACTTGGTGAGGAATCGTTGTACCTACCATAGGTACCTCGATTAAGTTTTTCTTAGCATCCTCAATTGCTTTACGGATCGCTTCTGGTACCTCTTGAGCTTTACCAGTACCAAAACCTACATGACCGTTTTTATCACCTACAACAACTAGTGCTGCAAAGCGGAAACGACGACCACCTTTAACAACTTTAGCAACGCGGTTTACAGTAACAACGCGTTCTTCAAGCTCTAATTTGTTTGGATCAATACGACGCATTCTTTATGTCCCTCCTTTTGCGATTAAAATTCAAGTCCAGCCTCACGAGCAGCTTCAGCTAGAGCCTTAATACGACCATGGTATAGATATCCACCGCGATCAAATACTACAGTTTTTACACCTTTATCGATAGCACGTTTAGCTACTAATTCTCCTACCTTAGAAGCAGCGTCAACATTGCTCTTAGTATCTAAGTTTAGTTCTTTATCTAAAGTAGATGCACTTACTAAAGTAACTGAGTTAGTATCATCAATTACTTGAGCATAAATGTGTTGGTTTGAACGATATACGTTTAAACGAGGACGTACAGCAGTGCCTGTTAATTTGGCACGAACACGAGCGTGTCTCTTTTTACGTACAGCATTTTTATCAGCTTTAGTAATCATTTAGGTCACTCCTTTCTTATCATCTAGGCGATATTACTTCGCAGTTTTACCTTCTTTACGACGTACATGTTCACCTTCATAGCGAATACCTTTACCTTTATAAGGCTCTGGTGGACGAACGTCACGAATATTAGCTGCAATTGCACCAACACGTTCTTTATCAGTTCCTTTTACAAGAACTTTTGTTTGTGAAGGTACTTCAATTTCAATACCAGATTCAGGTGTGATTTCAACAGGGTGTGAGTAACCAACGTTAAGAACTAATTTGTTTCCAGATTTTGATGCACGGTAACCTACACCGATAAGTTCTAAACCTCTTTCAAATCCTTTAGAAACACCTTCAACCATGTTACCTAATAGACTACGAGTTGTACCGTGTAATGCACGGTGTTCCTTCGCATCTGAAGGACGAGTAACAGTTAATACATTATCTTCAATAACGATTTTCATATCAGGGTTGAATGTACGACTTAATTCACCTTTAGGTCCTTTAACTGTTACAGTATTATCATCAGCGATGTTAATTGTAACACCAGCAGGGATTTCAAGTAATTTCTTACCAATACGAGACATTCATTACACCTCCATTCTTTTTTGAACTTATTACCAAACGTATGCTAATACTTCTCCACCAGTTTGTTTTGCACGAGCTTCTTTGTCAGTCAAAACACCTTGAGAAGTTGAAACGATCGCAATACCTAATCCGTTAAGTACACGTGGTACTTCTCCAGCTTTTGCGTAAACGCGTAGACCTGGTTTACTAATTCTTTTAAGACCAGTGATTACACGCTCATTGTTTGCACCGTATTTTAAGAAAATACGAATGATACCTTGTTTGTTATCTTCTACATATTCAACATCACGTACGAAACCTTCACGTTTAAGAATTTCTGCAATTTCCTTTTTGATTGTAGATGCAGGAAACTCAAGTTTTTCGTGACGTACCATATTCGCATTACGAATGCGAGTAAGCATATCTGCAATAGGATCTGTCATAACCATTACTAAATAACCTCCTTCCCGTTTTACGGTTTTACCAGCTAGCTTTTTTCACGCCTGGAATTTGACCTTTATAAGCAAGTTCACGGAAACAAATACGGCAAAGCTTAAATTTGCGTAGTACAGAGTGTGGACGTCCGCAGCGTTCGCAACGAGTGTACTCTTGTACTTTAAATTTTTGCGTGCGTTTTTGCTTAGCAATCATTGATTTTTTAGCCACAATTTCGCCTCCCTTTACTAGCGATTATTTTTGAAACGGCATTCCGAACTGAGTTAATAGTTCGCGTGCTTCTTCATCAGTATTCGCAGTTGTTACGATAACGATATCCATACCACGAACTTTGTTTACTTTATCATAATCAATCTCAGGGAAGATTAATTGCTCTTTCACACCAAGAGTGTAGTTTCCACGGCCATCAAAAGATTTTTTTGATACACCACGGAAGTCACGAACACGTGGTAATGAAACAGAGATTAATTTATCTAAGAATTGGTACATACGCTCACCGCGAAGTGTAACTTTTGCACCGATTGGCATACCTTCACGAAGACGGAAGCCTGCGATTGATTTTTTTGCTTTTGTTACAACAGGTTTTTGACCAGTGATTTGAGTTAACTCTTCTACAGCTACATCTAAAGCTTTTGAGTTTGAAACTGCATCACCAACACCCATGTTGATAACGATTTTCTCAATTTTTGGAGCTTGCATTACTGATTTATATGAGAACTTCTTCATTAATGAAGGAGTGATTTCGTTTTGATACTTTTCTTTAAGGCGGTTCATCTATATACCTCCCTTCCTGATTTACTATTTATCTAAAGTTTCACCAGATTTTTTTGCTACACGTACCTTTTTACCGTCAACCACTTTATAACCAACACGAGTTGGTTCACCAGATTTAGGATCAAGTGGCATAACATTTGATACATGGATAGGTGCCTCTTGGTTTAAGATTCCACCTTGTGGATTAGCTTGAGAAGGTTTAGCGTGTTTTTTCACGATGTTAATACCTTCTACAAGAACACGATCTTTTTTAGGATAAGAAGCAAGAACAACACCTTGTTTACCTTTATCCTTACCAGAGATAACCATTACTTTATCACCTTTTTTAACATGCATCCTCGTTGCACCTCCTTAGTAAGGCAATCGAAATTTATTATAGAACTTCTGGAGCTAAAGAAACGATTTTCATGAAGTTGTTTTCGCGTAGTTCACGAGCAACTGGTCCGAAAATACGAGTACCACGAGGGCCTTTGTCATCACGAATGATAACACATGCATTTTCGTCAAATTTGATGTAAGAACCATCTGAACGACGAGCACCACTCTTCGTACGAACGATTACTGCTTTAACAACATCACCTTTTTTGACAACGCCACCTGGTGTTGCTTGTTTTACCGTACAAACAATAACATCACCGATATTAGCAGTTTTACGACCAGAACCACCTAATACTTTGATTGTTAATACTTCACGAGCACCAGAGTTGTCAGCAACTTTTAAACGAGATTCTTGTTGGATCACTTATGTTACCTCCCTTCGGAATTAACTATCCGAACAATATTAAATAATGATAGCTTCTTCAACAACTTCTACTAAACGGAAACGTTTTGTAGCAGATAATGGACGAGTTTCCATGATCTTAACGATATCGCCAGTTTTAGCTTGGTTGTTTTCATCATGAGCTTTGAATTTCTTAGAGTATTTTACACGTTTACCGTATAGTGGATGTGTTTTGTATGTTTCAACAAGAACTGTGATAGTTTTATCCATTTTGTCAGAAACAACACGACCAGTATACACTTTACGTTGGTTACGTTCACTCATTCGGTAAACCTCCTCTCTTATTAACGATTATTAGCAGCGAGCTCTCTTTCACGGATAACAGTTTTCATACGAGCGATCGATTTACGAACTTCACGGATGCGAGCAGTGTTTTCTAATTGTCCTGTCGCTAATTGAAAGCGAAGGTTGAATAACTCTTCTTTAAGAGATTTTACTTTTTGTTCAATTTCAGCAGTGGTTAGGTCACGGATTTCATTAGCTTTCATTTGATTCACCACCAATTTCTTCACGTTTTACGAATTTCGTTTTGATCGGTAATTTATGAGAAGCTAAACGTAATGCTTCACGTGCTACCTCTTCAGAAACACCTGAGATTTCAAACATTACTTTACCTGGTTTTACAACTGCTACCCAACCTTCTGGAGCACCTTTACCAGATCCCATACGAACCTCTAGAGGTTTTGCAGTATAAGGCTTAGAAGGGAAGATTTTAATCCAAACTTTTCCGCCACGTTTCATATAACGTGTCATCGCGATACGAGCAGCTTCAATTTGGCGGTTTGTGATCCATGAAGCTTCTAAAGCTTGAATCCCGTACTCACCGAAGTGTACTTCAGTACCGCCTTTAGCGCGACCGCGCATTTTTCCACGGTGCTCTCTGCGATATTTTACGCGTTTTGGCAATAACATAATTAATTTCCTCCTTCCTCAGTTTTCTTCTTAGTAGGAAGAACCTCTCCACGATAGATCCAAACTTTTACGCCTAATTTACCGTAAGTTGTATCAGCTTCAGCTGTTCCATAATCGATATCAGCACGAAGTGTGTGTAGTGGAACTGTTCCTTCGCTATAATGCTCTGCACGTGCGATATCTGCTCCGCCTAGACGACCAGATACTTGTGTTTTGATACCTTGTGCACCAGCACGCATAGCACGTTGGATTGTTTGTTTTTGAGCACGACGGAAAGAAATACGGTTTTCTAATTGACGTGCAATATTTTCAGCAACTAATTTAGCATCTAAATCAGCTTTTTTAATTTCTAAAATGTTGATGTGAACTCTTTTACCAGTTAATTGGTTAAGAGCTTTACGAAGTGCTTCAACTTCCGTACCACCTTTACCGATTACCATACCTGGCTTAGCAGTGTGGATTGTAATATTTACACGGTTAGCTGCACGCTCGATCTCGATTTTAGAAACAGATGCATCACTAAGACGTTTAGTAACATATTCACGAATTTTGATGTCTTCATGTAATAGAGTTGAGTAGTCTTTACCAGCGAACCATTTAGACTCCCAATCACGAATAACTCCAATACGAAGACCGACTGGATTTACCTTTTGACCCACGGATTATCCCTCCTTCTTTTCTGTTAAAATGATTGTGATGTGACTTGTGCGTTTGTTAATTGCACTTGCACGACCCATAGCACGTGGACGGAAACGTTTAAGAGTTGGACCTTCGTTTGCATAAGCTTCAGATACAACTAAGCTATTAATGTCCATTTCATAGTTATGCTCAGCGTTTGCCACTGCTGATTTTAATACTTTCTCTATGATTGGAGAAGCAGCCTTTGGTGTGTGATTTAAAATCGCCACTGCTTCACCTACTTGCTTACCTCGAATAAGATCTAGAACTAAACGAGCTTTACGAGGAGCAATACGAACTGTTCTTGCGACAGCTTTAGATTGTTGCATTTAAATGCCTCCTCTCATTAACGTCTTGTTTTTTTGTCATCACTAGCATGACCTTTGTAAGTACGAGTAGGTGCGAACTCACCTAGTTTATGACCTACCATGTCTTCAGTTACATATACAGGAACATGTTTACGCCCATCATAAACAGCGATAGTGTGACCAATAAATTGTGGGAAAATTGTAGAACGACGAGACCAAGTTTTAATAACTTGCTTTTTATCAGTTTCATTTAACTTTTCAACTTTGTTCATTAAATGATCATCAACAAATGGTCCTTTTTTTAAGCTACGGCCCATGATTGTACCTCCCTTCGCGATCGTGCTACGGTTCGATTGAACCGTAGTTCAATCACGTTATTTTTTACGACGACGCACGATAAACTTATCTGATTTGTTTTTCTTCTTACGAGTCTTAGCTCCAAGAGTTGGTTTACCCCATGGAGACATTGGTGATTTACGTCCGATAGGAGCGCGTCCTTCACCACCACCGTGTGGGTGATCGTTAGGGTTCATTACAGATCCACGAACAGTTGGGCGTTTACCTAACCAGCGAGAACGACCTGCTTTACCAATGTTGATAAGTTCATGTTGTTCGTTACCTACTTGACCTACTGTAGCACGGCAAGTAGCAAGAATCATACGAACTTCACCAGAGTTTAAACGTACAAGAACGTATTTACCTTCTTTACCTAATACTTGAGCAGATGTACCTGCAGAACGAACTAATTGACCACCTTTACCAGGTTTTAATTCGATATTGTGTACCACTGTACCTACAGGAATATTTTGTAATGGAAGTGCATTCCCTACTTTGATATCTGCTTCAGGACCAGACATAACTTCTAGACCTACTTGTAAGTTCTTAGGTGCAAGGATGTATCTTTTTTCACCATCAACATAGTTGATAAGTGCGATGTTTGCAGAACGATTTGGATCGTACTCGATTGTAGCAACGCGTCCTGGTATACCATCTTTGTCGCGTTTGAAATCAATCACACGATATTGGCGTTTGTGTCCACCACCTTGGTGACGAACTGTTAATTTACCTTGGTTATTACGTCCACCCTTTTTGTGAAGAGGTGCAAGTAACGACTTTTCCGGTTGGTCTGTCGTAATTTCAGCAAAATCAGATACTGTCATTCCACGACGACCATTTGAGGTTGGTTTATATTTTTTAATCGCCATATCGATATCCCTCCTTTTCTATTAAAATTAAACTTCGAATAATTCGATTTCTTTGCTATCAGCTGTTAGCTTGATGATCGCTTTACGACGACGGTTAGTTAATCCGCTGTAACGACCAACGCGTTTGAATTTACCTTTATAGTTCATGATGTTTACTTTTTCAACTTTTACGCCAAAGATTGATTCGATCGCATCTTTAACCTCAGTTTTATTAGCCTTAACATCAACTTCAAACGTGTATTTTTTCTCTGACATTAGATCAGTTGAACGTTCAGTGATTACGGGGCGCTTAATAATATCACGAGGATCTTTCATTATGCAAGCACCTCCTCTACTTTTTGCACCGCTGCTTTCGTCATAATCAATTTATCATGGTTAAGTACATCAAGTACGTTTACACCATTAGCAGTAACAACAGTTACTCCTGGGATATTACGTGCTGATAATGCAACATTTTCGTTGTTGTCAGCTGTAACAATTAACGCTTTTTTCTCAACAGAAAGACCTTTTAATACAGAAGCCATTTCTTTTGTTTTTGGTGCGTTAAGTGCTAAGTCTTCTAATACAACGATGTTGTTGTCAACTACTTTAGATGATAAAGCTGATTTGATAGCTAAACGGCGAACTTTTTTAGGTAATTTATAAGCGTATGAACGTGGAGTTGGTCCAAATACAATACCACCACCGCGCCATTGTGGAGAACGGATAGATCCTTGACGAGCACGACCAGTACCCTTTTGACGCCAAGGTTTACGACCTCCGCCTGCTACTTCAGAACGATTTTTTACTTTGTGAGTTCCTTGACGTAAGGAAGCTCTTTGCATGATAACCGCTTCAAATAATACATGCTGATTAGGTTCAATACCAAATACAGAATCATTAAGTTCGATTTCTCCAACATTAGATCCAGCTTGGTTTAATAATGCTACTTTCGGCATTACCCAATTCCTCCTTTCCTAGTGAAATTATTTAGATTTAACTGCGCTTTTCACAGTGATTAGGGCTTTTTTAGGTCCTGGAACGTTACCTTTGATTAATAGTAGGTTGCGTTCTGCATCTACTTTAACTATCTCTAAGTTTTGAACAGTGATACGTTCTCCACCCATACGACCAGGTAATAATTTGTTTTTGAATACACGGTTAGGTGCTACAGGTCCCATTGAACCCGGGCGACGATGGTAACGAGAACCGTGTGACATAGGTCCACGAGATTGTCCGTGACGTTTAATAGCGCCTTGGAAACCTTTCCCTTTAGAAATTCCTGTTACATCTACTGTTTCACCTGCTGTGAAAATATCTACTTTGACTTCTTGACCAACTTCGATTTGCTCTAAGCTTGCTTCACGAAGTTCTTTAACGAAGCGCTTAGGTGCAGTATTAGCTTTCGCAACGTGGCCTTTTTCTGGTTTGTTAGATAGCTTTTCGCGTTTGTCTTCAAAACCTAATTGAACTGCATTGTATCCATCAGTTTCAACAGTTTTCTTTTGAAGAACAACGTTTGGAGTAGCTTCGATAACAGTTACCGGAATTAGATCACCGTTTTCTGCAAATACTTGCGTCATACCAATTTTTCTTCCTAAGATTCCTTTGGTCATGAGTCACACCTCCTAATATCTTTTCTTATTTATTTTAAGAATTATAATTTGATTTCAATGTCAACACCAGACGGTAAGTCCAAACGCATTAATGCATCAACAGTTTGTGGTGTTGGGCTGATGATATCAATTAAACGCTTATGCGTACGCATTTCGAATTGCTCACGAGAATCTTTGTATTTATGAACCGCACGTAGGATTGTGTATACTGATCTTTCAGTTGGTAATGGAATTGGACCAGATACATTTGCACCAGAACGTTTTGCAGTTTCTACAATTTTCTCCGCAGATTGATCAAGAATTCTGTGATCATATGCTTTTAAACGAATACGAATCTTTTGTTTTGCCATTATTTTCCCTCCTTTTCGCCTACTTTCAAAATAGACATTTTCTCCGCAAGAATTTTCCCTACACACGCCATGGCAAAGCGGCCGTGTGTATCGGCAACCTCCTGCTTCATCGCAGTCAAAGACCAACATTGTCTATTATACATAAATCCTATAATAGATGCAAGAAAAACTTTGAAATAACTAGTTTCTTACGCACTTTTCATATTATACATAGAATATATATGAATATCAAGATCAACAGACTTGGTTTAATCTGTAAAAAATCAACTTATAAAATTCAATTCGAATCTACAAATGATTAAGAATTAATTGTCCTAAGTTTATTAACTACAAAAAAATGATAGCACTGCAAAACTGCCATAAATAAATCTATCAATATTATATAGAAGTGTTAAGCGTAAACTTCATTATTTTTTAACACAAAAAAGGTGAGCTTTTTAGCTCACCTTTTTATATCGTAAAGGATTATTCTTGGATTGTAGCAACAACGCCTGCGCCTACAGTACGTCCACCTTCACGGATTGAGAATTTAGTTCCTTCTTCAATCGCGATAGGAGCGATAAGCTCAACAGACATTTCTACGTTATCCCCAGGCATAACCATTTCTACACCTTCAGGAAGTTGGCAGATACCAGTTACATCAGTTGTACGGAAGTAGAACTGAGGACGGTAGTTTGTGAAGAATGGAGTGTGACGTCCACCTTCTTCTTTAGATAATACGTAAACTTCAGCTTTGAACTTAGTGTGTGGAGTGATTGTACCTGGTTTAGCAAGTACTTGACCACGTTGGATATCATCACGAGCAACCCCACGAAGAAGTGCACCGATGTTGTCCCCAGCTTCAGCATAGTCAAGAAGCTTACGGAACATTTCAACACCTGTTACAGTAGTTGATTTTGGCTCTTCAGTTAAACCGATGATGTCGATTACGTCACCAACTTTAACTTGTCCACGCTCAACACGACCTGTAGCAACAGTACCACGGCCAGTGATTGAGAATACATCCTCAACCGGCATCATGAATGGTTTGTCAGTGTCACGCTCTGGAGTTGGGATGTACTCATCTACAGCGTTCATAAGCTCGATGATTTTCTCTTCCCACTCAGCATCTCCTTCAAGAGCTTTTAGAGCAGAACCTTTGATTACAGGAACATCATCGCCAGGGAAATCGTACTCAGAAAGTAAGTCACGAACTTCCATTTCAACTAGTTCTAATAATTCTTCGTCATCTACCATGTCACATTTGTTTAAGAATACAACAAGGTAAGGTACACCTACTTGACGAGATAATAGGATGTGCTCACGAGTCTGTGGCATTGGGCCGTCAGCAGCAGATACTACTAGGATCCCACCATCCATTTGTGCAGCACCAGTGATCATGTTTTTAACATAGTCAGCATGTCCTGGGCAGTCAACGTGTGCATAGTGACGAGTATCAGTTTCGTACTCAACGTGTGCAGTTGAGATTGTGATTCCACGCTCACGCTCTTCAGGAGCAGCGTCAATCATATCATATGCCATAGCTGCACCTTTACCACTGCGCTTAGCAAGTACAGTTGTGATTGCAGCTGTTAAAGTTGTTTTACCATGGTCAACGTGTCCGATTGTACCGATATTAGCATGCGTTTTGGAACGGTCGAATTTTTCTTTAGCCATTCTAAAAATCCTCCTTAGAGATTATAGTTTTTAGGATATATGTAACAGAAAGTGAATTCATCACTCTCTGTTCTCACATAAGTAGTTATACTTCATAAAAGGGGTAAAAATCAATTACTCACCTTTATTTTTTTTGATAATTTCTTCTGAAACTGATTTTGGCACTTCTTCATAGTGATCAAAGTGCATAGTGAACACACCACGACCTTGAGTACTTGAACGTAATGCAGTAGCATAACCGAACATTTCAGAAAGTGGAATCATTGCACGAACAACTTGTGCATTACCACGAGCTTCCATACCTTCAACGCGTCCACGACGTGCCGTTACTTGACCCATGATATCACCCATGTACTCTTCAGGCACTACTACTTCAACTTTCATAACAGGCTCTAGAATTACTGGGTTACATTTTGATACAGCGTTTTTAAGTGCTAATGAAGCAGCAACTTTAAACGCCATTTCACTTGAGTCAACATCATGGTAAGATCCGTCAACTAATGCAGCTTTAACATCAACTAATGGATATCCAGCTAATACACCGTTTTGCATTGCATCTTCAAGACCAGCTTGAACAGCAGGTACATATTCACGTGGTACAACACCACCAACGATTTTGTTTTCGAACTCAAAACCTTTACCTTCTTCATTTGGTTCAAACTCGATCCACACGTGTCCAAATTGTCCACGACCACCAGATTGACGAGCGAATTTACCTTCAACTTTTGCACCCTGGCGGAATGTTTCACGATAAGCAACCTGCGGAGCACCTACATTAGCTTCTACTTTGAATTCACGTTTCATACGATCAACAAGAATATCTAAGTGAAGCTCACCCATACCAGCAATGATCGTTTGACCAGTTTCTTGATCAGTATGAGCTCTAAATGTTGGATCTTCCTCTTGAAGCTTTTGTAAAGCAGTTGTCATTTTATCTTGGTCTGCTTTAGATTTTGGTTCAACAGAAAGTTGGATAACTGGCTCTGGGAATTCCATTGACTCTAGGATAACAAGGTTTTTGTCGTCACATAGAGTATCACCAGTAGTTGTATCTTTCAAACCTACAGCTGCTGCAATATCTCCAGCGTATACTTCAGAGATTTCTTCACGGCTGTTTGCGTGCATTTGAAGGATACGACCTACACGTTCACGTTTACCTTTAGTAGAGTTTTGGATGTATGATCCAGAACTTAATGTACCAGAGTATACACGGAAGAATGTAAGTTTACCAACATAAGGGTCTGTCATTACTTTAAATGCTAATGCAGCAAATGGACCCTCATCGCTAGATTCACGAGTAACTTCTTCATCTGTGTCAGGAACAGTACCTTTGATCGCTGGTACGTCTAATGGAGATGGAAGATAATCGATAACAGCATCTAGCATTTTTTGAACACCTTTGTTTTTGAAAGCAGATCCGCAGATTACTGGATAAAAATCAACGTTAACAGTACCTTTACGAATCGCTGCTTTAAGCTCTTCGTTTGTGATTTCTTCACCACCAAGGTATCTTTCCATTAGATCTTCATCAAGTTCAGCTACTGCTTCAACTAAGCTTTCACGGTATTCGTTCGCTTGGTCTTGGTATTCTTCAGGAATGTCTCTAACTTCAATGTCAGTACCTAAATCATTACCATAGAACGTAGCAGTCATTTCAACTAAGTCAATGATTCCTTCAAATTGATCTTCCGCACCAATTGGTAATTGGATTGGGTGAGCATTCGCTTGAAGGCGTTCATGCAAAGTTTTAACAGAGTATAGGAAGTCCGCACCGATTTTGTCCATTTTATTAACGAACACAACACGTGGTACTCCATAAGTTGTAGCTTGACGCCAAACTGTTTCTGTTTGAGGTTCAACACCTGATTGAGCATCAAGAACTGCTACTGCACCATCAAGTACTCGAAGTGAACGTTCAACCTCAACTGTGAAGTCTACGTGTCCTGGAGTATCGATGATGTTTACACGGTGGCCTTTCCACTGTGCAGTTGTCGCAGCAGAAGTGATCGTAATTCCACGTTCTTGTTCTTGCTCCATCCAGTCCATCTGAGATGCACCTTCATGAGTTTCACCAATTTTATGAATACGACCAGTGTAATAAAGAACACGCTCAGTTGTTGTTGTTTTACCAGCATCAATGTGAGCCATGATCCCAATATTACGAGTATTTGCTAAGGAGAACTCTCTTGCCATTGGGTAATTTCTCCTTCCTTATAGGAATTTTAGTGTATTTAGGGTATATTGATTACCAACGATAGTGAGCAAATGCTTTATTTGCTTCAGCCATTTTGTGAGTATCTTCACGTTTCTTAACTGCTGCACCAGTGTTGTTAGCAGCGTCAAGGATTTCGTTAGCTAAACGCTCTTCCATCGTTTTTTCTCCACGAAGACGTGCGTAATTTACTAACCAACGAAGACCAAGTGTAGTACGACGGTCTGGACGAACTTCTACTGGTACTTGGTAGTTAGCACCACCTACACGGCGAGCTTTAACTTCAAGAACTGGCATGATGTTTTTAAGTGCTTGTTCAAACACTTCCATAGGCTCATTGCCAGTACGTTCTTTAATTAGATCGAATGCATTGTAAAGTACAGATTGTGCTTTACCTCTTTTTCCGTCGATCATAATTCTGTTTACTAAACGAGTAACAAGCTTTGAATTGTAAATTGGATCTGGTAGTACATCTCTTTTTGCTACAGGACCTTTACGTGGCATGTTATGTCCTCCCTTCATTTTAATTTTATATTTTCATATTTCTTATTGATTATTTCTTTGCTGCTTTAGGACGTTTTGTACCGTATTTTGAACGGCCTTGCATACGACCATCAACACCAGCAGTATCTAACGCACCACGAACGATGTGATAACGTACCCCCGGTAAGTCTTTTACACGTCCTCCACGGATAAGAACAACACTGTGCTCTTGTAGGTTGTGGCCAATACCAGGAATGTATGCTGTAACTTCAATTCCGTTTGTTAAACGAACACGAGCATATTTACGAAGCGCTGAGTTTGGTTTCTTTGGCGTCATCGTACCAACACGAGTACATACACCACGTTTTTGAGGTGATGATACGTTTGTTTGCTCTTTTTTGAAGCTGTTGTAACCTTTGTTTAATGCAGGTGATTTAGATTTCTCTATTTTGCTTACGCGACCTTTACGCACTAATTGATTAATAGTAGGCATTATCGTTTTCCTCCCTTCATAACTTAATACCACACATCCAGGTGGTTCATATTTAGGCAAAAACAAAGTTTCTGCAAAAATAATCTTGCAAAAACATCTTTTTTCACCGGATTATAGCTACAGCTGCAGCTCCTACTTCTATTCCGCAAGCTTTCCCAAGCTTTTTCATAGATTCAACTTTAATTAAGGGTACTTGCTGTTGCTCTGCTGTTTGAACGACTTTTTGAACAACTCGTTCATCAGCGTCTTCAGCAATTACTATTTCCTTAACATTATTGTTTAAGAGAGCTTTAACTGATTGCTTAGTACCAACAATGATTTCGTTTGCCTGTGATACTTTATCATAAGACATAATCAAATATCCTCCAAAGCAACAGGTTTAAGATTGAGCACCTTGAATATAGTAACATTGAAGATGATAGATGTCAACACGCATTAAAAAAACTTTTTTTACCTTTTTCTGCATGATTCGTCTGATCATTCATTTAGTATAGCTCACAGAGGGAAAACCCTCTTGTGAGCTATGTTAGATATATTAATCGACAGAAACAACTTCCTCAGTTTGTTCTACCTTCGCAATTGGTTCTGCCTGACGATATCTCGGCATACCAGTTCCTGCAGGGACAAGTTTACCAATGATAACATTTTCTTTTAATCCTAGTAATTCATCACGTTTTCCTTTAATTGCTGCATCTGTAAGAACACGTGTTGTTTCTTGGAATGATGCTGCAGATAAGAAAGAATCTGTTTCTAGTGATGCTTTTGTAATACCAAGTAACACTGGACGGCCTGTTGCAGGACGTTTACCATCTAACAGAACTTGTTTATTAGCATCAGTAAATTGATGAACATCTAGTAATGTACCTGGTAGTACGTCTGTATCTCCTGCGTCCATAACTCGAACTTTGCGAAGCATTTGACGTACCATAACCTCTACGTGTTTATCCCCAATTTCTACCCCTTGCATACGGTATACTTTTTGAACTTCACGTAGCAAATATTGTTGAACAGCTTGAAGATCTTTTACTTTTAATAGTTCTTTAGGATCAATTGAACCTTCTGTTAAGACTTGACCACTCTCAATCTTATCACCTTGAGTAACTTTTAGTCTTGCATTATACGGTGCTGTATAAGAGCGAGATTCTACTTCACCTTGAATGACAATCTCTTGCTGTTTATCACGAACCTCATTGATTTCAGCTACAACACCATTAATTTCAGAAATGATCGCTTGACCTTTAGGATTTCTAGCTTCAAAAAGCTCCTGGATACGAGGTAAACCTTGAGTGATATCATCTCCGGCAACCCCACCAGTATGGAATGTACGCATTGTTAACTGTGTACCTGGTTCACCGATAGATTGCGCAGCGATAATACCAACTGCTTCTCCAACTTCTACTTCGCTACCAGTTGCAAGGTTTCTACCGTAACATTTTTTACAAACACCATGTCTAGTGTTACATGTAAATGCAGAGCGAATCCAAACCTTATCAATACCCGCATTGATAATTTCAACAGCAATATCTTCTGTTATTAATTCATTTTCGTCTACGATTACAGCACCTGTTTCAGGATGCTTAACAGCCTTACGGCAATAACGGCCGATTAGACGCTCATCAAGCTTTTCGATAATTTCTGTGCCTTCTCTGATTGCCTCTGCTAAAATACCACGATCTGTTCCACAATCATCATCACGAATAATAACATCTTGTGCAACATCAACAAGTCGGCGAGTTAGGTAACCTGAGTCAGCTGTCTTAAGCGCAGTATCCGCAAGACCTTTACGGGCACCATGTGTAGAGATGAAGTACTCTAATACCGTTAATCCTTCACGGAAACTAGATTTGATTGGTAACTCAATAATACGTCCAGCCGGGTTGGCCATTAGACCACGCATACCAGCAAGCTGAGTAAAGTTAGATGCATTACCACGGGCACCTGAGTCACTCATCATAAAGATTGGGTTACGTTTATCAAGGGATGCCATTAGCTTTCCTTGGATTGTATCCTTAGCTGCACTCCAAATGGAGATAACACGTTCATAGCGCTCGTCTTCAGTAATTAAACCTCTTCGGAACTGCTTTAACACATTGTCTACTTTAGTTTGTGCTTCACTAATGATTTCTTGTTTTTCTTTTAAAACGATGATATCAGATACACCAACAGTAATACCTGCTTTTGTTGAATATCTAAATCCAAGATTCTTCATGCGATCAAGCATTTTTGAAGTCTCAGTAATATGGAACTTCTTAAAGATCTCGGCGATAATCTTACCTAGAATACCTTTTTTGAATGGAGGTATTTCTTCTAGGGTTGAGATATGTTCTTTCACATTAACAGTTGGATCAATAAAATACTTTTCAGGAGTTTTCTCCTCAATGTTTTCTTTAGTTGGCTCATTCATGTAAGGGAATGATTCAGGTAAAATTTCATTGAAAATTAACTTACCAACTGTTGTAACAAGAAGCATTTTATTTTGTTCTTCTGTAAATGTTTGCTTGTTTAATGAAGATGCATGAACAGCTACGCGTGTATGTAAGTGAACATACCCGTTCTGATAAGCAAGCAATGCTTCATCTGTATCTTTAAAGATCATTCCTTCACCAATCGCGCCAGCACGCTCAAGTGTTAAGTAATAGTTACCTAATACCATATCCTGTGAAGGTGTAACAACCGGTTTTCCATCCTTAGGGTTAAGGATGTTTTGTGCAGCAAGCATTAAAATACGTGCTTCAGCTTGAGCCTCAGCAGAAAGCGGTACGTGAACGGCCATTTGGTCACCATCAAAGTCTGCGTTATAAGCAGTACATACAAGAGGGTGAAGGCGGATTGCACGACCTTCTACAAGTGTAGGTTCAAATGCTTGAATACCTAATCTATGCAGAGTAGGGGCGCGGTTAAGCAGTACTGGATGTTCTTTAATAACAGATTCCAATACATCCCAAACTTCTGGTTGAACTCTCTCAATTTTTCGTTTAGCACTTTTTATGTTATGTGCTAATCCTTTTTCAACGAGTTCCTTCATAACAAATGGCTTAAATAATTCAAGAGCCATCTCTTTTGGTAATCCGCATTGGTACATTTTTAAATTTGGACCAACAACGATAACAGAACGTCCTGAATAGTCGACACGTTTACCTAATAGATTTTGACGGAAACGCCCTTGCTTCCCTTTAAGCATATGGGACAGTGATTTTAATGGACGGTTTCCTGGTCCTGTTACAGGACGACCGCGACGACCATTATCAATTAGAGCATCTACTGCTTCCTGAAGCATACGCTTTTCATTCTGAACAATAATGCTAGGAGCTCCAAGATCTAATAAACGTTTTAAACGGTTATTACGGTTAATAACACGTCTGTATAAATCATTTAAATCAGAAGTTGCAAAACGCCCACCATCAAGTTGCACCATAGGACGTAATTCAGGTGGTATAACAGGTAGTACATCAAGGATCATCCATGACGGATCATTTCCTGAGTTACGGAAAGCTTCAAGCACTTCTAATCGCTTGATCGCACGTGTTCTACGTTGTCCTTGAGCTGTTTTTAATTCTTCTTTTAACGTATCAACTTCTTTATCAAGATCAATATCTGATAAAAGTTTTTTAATAGCTTCAGCACCCATTGATGCTTGGAAAGTATTACCATACTTCTCACGGTAAGCTCTATATTCTTTTTCAGATAACAGTTGTTTCTTCTCTAATGGAGTATCTCCCGTTTCAGTCGTAACGTAAGAAGCAAAATAAATGACTTCCTCTAGAGCACGCGGAGACATATCTAACACTAATCCCATACGGCTAGGAATTCCTTTAAAGTACCAAATATGAGATACAGGAGCTGCTAGCTCAATGTGTCCCATTCTTTCACGACGAACTTTTGCACGAGTTACTTCTACTCCACAGCGATCACAAACTACACCTTTGTAACGAACTCTTTTATATTTACCGCAATGACATTCCCAATCTTTTGTTGGTCCAAAAATACGTTCGCAAAACAGACCATCTTTCTCAGGTTTCAATGTACGGTAATTGATTGTTTCTGGTTTCTTAACTTCACCAAAGGACCAAGAACGAATCTTGTCAGGTGAAGCCAAGCCGATGCTCATATATTCAAAATTATTTACATCTATCAAGGGGCCTACCTCCCTTTTCGTCTTCAGGTTATACCCTAATTTAAGTACAATTTATTAAGTTTTAGAATGCTATTATAAACGAAAAAATGTATGTACCTAGAGATGAAATTTTATGAACGGAGCGGATGATTACCTCTCCGTTCATTCATTTACATCATGTTAGGCTTTTTCACTAAATTATTCTTTCGCTACAGTATCTTTTTCTAATTCTTCAACTTCTGGCTCAGGTTCTACTTGTTCATTGACAGAAAGACCTTCAGCTTGTTGTGTATCGTCATCATCATCAAGGTCTCTCATTTCAATTTCTTGCTCATCACTTGAAAGCATTTTAACATCCATACCTAAACTTTGAAGTTCTTTTATTAATACTTTGAATGACTCTGGAACACCTGGTTCTGGTACATTCTCACCTTTTACGATGGCTTCATATGTTTTCACACGACCAACAACATCATCCGATTTTACAGTCAAAATCTCTTGTAATGTGTATGCAGCACCATATGCCTCAAGTGCCCAAACCTCCATTTCACCGAAACGTTGACCACCGAACTGTGCTTTACCACCTAATGGTTGTTGTGTAACTAATGAATAAGGTCCAGTTGAACGAGCATGTAATTTATCGTCAACCATGTGAGCAAGTTTGATCATGTACATAATACCTACAGAAACACGATTATCAAACGGCTCACCTGTACGACCATCATATAGCACTGTTTTAGCATCTCGTGCCATACCAGCTTCTTCTAATGTTGACCATACATCTTCTTCACGCGCACCATCAAATACAGGTGATGCAACATGAATACCTAATCGACGAGCAGCCATACCTAAATGCAATTCTAACACCTGACCGATATTCATACGAGAAGGTACCCCTAATGGATTTAACATGATATCCACTGGTGTTCCATCTGGTAAATATGGCATATCTTCTTCAGGAAGAATTCTTGAGATAACCCCTTTGTTACCATGTCGTCCCGCCATCTTATCTCCTTCTGAGATTTTACGCTTTTGGACGATATATACACGGACTAATTGGTTAACACCTGGTGGTAATTCATCACCATCTTCACGGTTAAAGACTTTAACATCTAAGATGATTCCTTCTCCGCCATGTGGTACGCGTAATGATGTATCACGTACTTCTCGAGCCTTTTCTCCGAAGATTGCATGTAAAAGTCTTTCCTCTGCTGTTAGCTCAGTTACACCTTTAGGAGTAACCTTACCTACAAGCAGATCTCCATCTTTTACTTCTGCACCAATACGAATAATTCCGCGCTCATCTAAGTTTCTTAGCGCATCCTCCCCAACGTTCGGGATATCGCGTGTAATTTCTTCAGGTCCTAATTTTGTATCACGAGACTCTGACTCATATTCTTCGATGTGTATAGAAGTGTATACATCATCTTTTACAAGTCTTTCACTCATGATGATAGCATCCTCGTAGTTATAACCATCCCATGTCATGAAGGCAACCATTACGTTTCTTCCTAGCGCAAGTTCTCCTTTTTCCATAGATGGACCGTCCGCAAGGATTTCACCTTTTACAACTTCATCACCTTCACTAACGATCGGGCGTTGGTTGTAACAAGTACCTTGGTTAGAACGAACAAACTTCAATAAGCTATATTTATCTAAATTACCTTTTACCTTTTGACCATCCACTTCTTCATAACGACGAACCCACACGTTTTTTGCTTCCACACGCTCAACAACACCAGGGTATTTACAGATAACAGCTGCTCCTGAGTCTTTACCAGAAACATATTCCATACCTGTTCCAACGATTGGAGCTTCAGGATTCATTAGCGGAACTGCTTGACGTTGCATGTTCGCACCCATTAACGCACGGTTTGAGTCATCGTTTTCTAAGAACGGAATACAAGCAGTCGCAGCAGAAACTACTTGCTTTGGAGATACATCCATGTAATCAATTCGATCTTTATTGACAACTGTATTTTCCCCACGGAAACGAGCAACGATATCATCATCAATAAATGATCCATCATCTGCTAATCTTGCGTTTGCTTGGGCAACAACATAGTTATCCTCTTCATCAGCAGTTAGATAATCGATTCTAGACGTTACCTTTCCAGTTTCAGGATCAACTCTACGGTAAGGAGTTTCAATGAAACCAAAACGGTTAACTTTTGCATATGAAGAAAGTGAGTTGATTAAGCCGATATTCGGGCCCTCTGGAGTCTCAATCGGACACATACGACCATAGTGAGAATAGTGAACGTCACGAACCTCAAATCCTGCGCGCTCACGAGTTAAACCACCTGGTCCAAGTGCTGATAAACGACGTTTATGAGTTAACTCAGCTAAAGGATTTGTTTGATCCATGAACTGAGATAATTGAGAGCTACCAAAGAATTCTTTAATAGACGCAATAACCGGGCGAATATTAATTAATTGCTGCGGCGTAATCGTATTTGTATCTTGAATAGACATTCTTTCACGAACAACACGTTCCATTCTTGATAAACCAATTCTAAATTGGTTTTGTAAAAGCTCACCAACAGAACGTAATCGACGATTCCCTAGGTGATCGATATCATCCGTATCACCTACACCATGTAATAGGTTAAAGAAGTAACTAATTGAAGCTAAAATATCAGCAACTGTGATGTTTTTAACAGCCTCTTCTACGTAAGCATTACCTAGTACATTAATGACCTTTTCACCATCTGGGTCATTTGGTGCATAAATCTTGATAGATTGGATCGTTACCTCTTCTTCAATAACCCCGCCTGATGGTTGTTCTTTCTTAAATCCTACACCATTTTCTAGGTTTGGAAGAATACGATCAAGCGTTCTTCTATCAATCATCGCGCCTTTTTCTGCAATAATTTCACCTGTTTCAGGATCTACCAGTGTTTCAGCTAATCTTTGGTTGAAAAGGCGATTCTTAATATGAAGCTTTTTATTAATTTTATAACGACCAACATTCGCTAGATCATAGCGCTTTGGATCAAAAAATCTTGAATCTAATAAACTCTTGGCATTATCCACAGTTGGTGGCTCACCTGGACGAAGACGCTCATAGATTTCAAGCAATGCCTTCTCCGTACTTTCCGTATTATCTTTATCAAGAGTATTACGTAAGTACTCATTTTCACCTAGTAAATCGATGATTTCTTGATCAGAGCCAAACCCAAGAGCACGTAAAAGAACAGTTACTGGTAATTTACGCGTACGATCAATACGTACATAAACAACATCTTTTGCATCTGTTTCATATTCTAACCAAGCTCCACGGTTTGGGATAACAGTTGCAGTAAAGCCTTTTTTACCATTTTTATCGACTTTACCACTGTAATAAACACTTGGTGAACGGACAAGCTGAGACACGATAACGCGCTCTGCTCCATTAATCACAAATGTTCCTGTTTCAGTCATGAGAGGGAAATCTCCCATAAAGACATCCTGATCTTTTACTTCACCAGTTTCCTTGTTAATCAAACGCACCTTCACACGTAATGGCGCAGAATAGGTAACATCGCGCTCTTTTGATTCCTCTACAGGATACTTAGGATCTCCCAAGCTATAATCAATAAACTCTAGCGAGAGGTTACCAGTGAAATCCTCAATAGGAGAAATATCTTGAAACATTTCTCTTAAGCCCTCATCAAGAAACCACTGATAGGAAGAGGTTTGAATCTCAATAAGATTTGGTAATTCTAACACTTCACTAATGCGTGCATAACTTCTACGTTGGCGGTGTCGTCCATACTGAACTAGTTGACCTGTCAACTCATTCACCCCTCAAATCAAGCGTAATAGGTTTTGCGTCGTACCATATGTATACCTTTTTTTAGACAGACGAATAAGAGAACTCACATATGATCATTCTCTTTACACATAATATCTTAATATACTACCAATAAAAAATCTGAAATAAAAACATAGGAAATTCTAGTACAGACGCAAGGAAAAAACAAAAAATAAAAAGGGTTTCTAGTAAGAAAACCACAATTTAAAACGTACTTTTGATTTTATAAGTATCTCCAAAAAACTATCCTTTATACATCATTTTCCTCAAAAAATAGATAGTTATGGAAATTATATATTGGCATTTTATAATACTAACACAACAGAAATTTAGAGTCAACATTTTTTAGCTTTAATGATATAATAGCCTTTTTTCTTGTCTACTACATCTACCTCTGAAAACATTTCATTCAACTTATCTACTGCCGAGGGAGCTCCTTGCTTCTTTTGGATCACAACCCACAACTCCCCTTTATCAGATAAATGATCAAAACTTTTCTCAAAAATCTGATGGACAACCTTTTTCCCGGCACGTATGGGCGGGTTTGTCAATATCGCAGCATACCTTTGGATATCTTGTACATTCTCAAATAGATTACTTTGAAAAATCGAAACATCTTCAATTTTATTTAATTCAGCATTATCTTTTGCTAGTTCTACTGCACGCTCATTAATATCAATCATATCTACATGCCTGTTAAAATGTTTTGCAATCGCAAGACCAATTGGACCGTATCCACATCCAACATCTAAAATATCTCCTTCAATTTCAGGAAGATTAAATGATTCTATTAAAAGACGGGAACCAAAATCTACTTCATTTTTAGAGAACACCCCACGATCACTTTGAAATGTAAAGAGGTGACCTTTTAACGTAAACGACCAAGTCTTTCGTTCACTTTGTACAGTAGGTTTTTCTGAATAATAATGATCACTCATGCTAGTTCCTCCTCTTTCAAAATTATAGGATTTACATAACAGCTTCATTTTATACAATGTATTTTTTGATATATAAAAAGCCCGCCTTTGTCGGCGAGCTTTTTATACATTTATATGAATTACTTAACTTCTACAGAAGCTCCAACTTCTTCAAGTTTAGCTTTTAATTCTTCAGCTTCTTCTTTAGAAACGCCTTCTTTAAGTGGTTTTGGAGCGTTGTCTACTAATTCTTTAGCTTCTTTTAAGCCTAAGCCAGTAGCTTCACGTACCACTTTGATAACTTTGATTTTTTGTCCGCCAGCACTTGCAAGTACTACGTCAAATTCAGTTTGTTCTGCAGCAGCTTCGCCACCAGCAGCACCAGCAACAGCTACAGGAGCTGCAGCAGTTACACCAAACTCTTCTTCGATTGCTTTAACTAAGTCGTTTAATTCTAAAACAGTCATATTCTTAACTGCTTCAATGATTTGTTCTTGAGTCATTATAATTTCCTCCTTGTTTTTCCAATTAATAGTTTATTGTCAAGCACATACAAGTTCGTTCGAATTAAGCACCTTGTTCTTCTTTTTGATCTGCAACTGCTTTTGTAGCAAGTGCAAAGTTGCGAATAGGAGCTTGAAGAACGCTAAGCAACATAGAAAGTAAGCCTTCGCGTGATGGAAGTTCAGCAAGAGCTTTCACTTCTTCAACAGACGCAACATTACCTTCGATAACACCAGCTTTAATTTCAAGAGCTTCATGCTTTTTAGCAAAATCATTAATGATTTTTGCTGGAGCAACAACGTCATCGTTACTGAAAGCAATCGCGTTAGGTCCAGTTAAAACATCGTTAAGACCAGTAAGCTCAGCTTGCTCAACAGCACGGCGAGTCATTGTATTTTTGTAAACTTTGAAGTCGATTCCTGCGTCACGTAATTGCTTACGTAATTCAGTTACTTCACCAACAGTTAATCCACGGTAATCTACAACGATCGTAGATTTACTTTCACGGAACTTGGTAGAAATTTCTTCTACTATCTGTTTCTTTTGTTCGATAATTGCACTCATTGTTACACCTCCTGTAGATTCATGTAACACTAGTACCGTTCGGTGATGGTCATTGAAAAACCTCCACGTTAGACATGGAGGTTTTGTATATACAATAAGCAAAACATGCTTTATTCGTAAATACACCTCGGTAGGATATTTAAGCTAAATGCACCTACTGTCTACGGTATAGCGATATTCATTTAAACAACATTGATTATTATATATAAACTTCTTTACGAAGTCAATAGTTATTATTTTACAACGAAGCTTGAAGAATCTACTTTTACTCCAGGTCCCATAGTAGAAGTAGCATTTACGCTCTTCATGTAAGTACCTTTAGCTGCAGATGGCTTAGCTTTTAATAAAGTTTCATAAACTGTTGTGAAGTTCTCAACTAGTTTGCTATCTTCAAATGAAACTTTTCCGATTGGCACATGGATGATACCAGCTTTATCAAGACGGTATTCAACTTTACCAGCTTTGATTTCATTAACTGCTTTTGTTACATCAAAAGTAACTGTTCCAGTTTTAGGGTTTGGCATTAAACCTTTTGGTCCTAATACGCGACCTAATTTACCAACTTCACCCATCATGTCAGGCGTAGCAACGATTACGTCAAATTCAAACCAACCTTGTTGGATTTTATTGATGTAATCAGCATCTCCTACATAATCAGCACCAGCTGCTTCAGCTTCTTTCGCTTTTTCACCTTTAGCAAATACTAAAACACGTTGAGTTTTACCAGTACCATTTGGAAGTACTACTGCTCCACGGATTTGTTGATCTGCTTTCTTTGGATCTACTCCTAAACGGAACGCAACTTCTACAGTCGCATCAAATTTAGCTACACTAGTCTTTTTAACTAGTTCGATTGCCTCTTGTACCGGATAGAACTTAGAACGGTCAACAAGTTTAGCAGCTTCTAAAAACTTTTTACCTTTTTTAGCCATTTTTATTTCCTCCTTAGTGGTTTTAGCGGAATAACCTCCCACGAATAAAGGTTGCGAACTTGTTTTTAAGCAAACTCGCAACCCCCTAAAACATCCTAGACTAACTAAATATTAGTCTTCGATAACGATACCCATACTACGTGCAGTACCTTCAACCATACGCATTGCCGCTTCAACGCTTGCTGCGTTTAAGTCAGGCATTTTTGTTTCAGCGATTTCACGTACTTTGTCACGTTTAACAGTCGCTACTTTATTACGGTTTGGTTCACCAGAACCAGACTCAATTCCAGCTGCTTTCTTAAGTAATACAGCAGCAGGTGGAGTTTTCGTAATAAATGTAAATGAACGGTCCTCGAATACCGTGATTTCAACTGGAATGATTAAACCAGCTTGATCAGCTGTACGAGCGTTAAACTCTTTACAGAATCCCATGATATTAACACCAGCTTGACCTAATGCAGGACCAACTGGTGGAGCTGGATTAGCTTTAGCTGCAGGAATTTGCAATTTTACAATTTTAATTACTTTTTTAGCCACGAGACACACCTCCTTAAGTCCGTGATGTGGTAAATGGGTTATAACCCTCCCACTCATCTAGCCATTCATTAAGAATGGTAAAATTAGGGCAACTCACATCGAGTTTACCTACCCTTATACATTCAGAAATGAATATTTCTGATCATAATTACATCTCAAACCTTTGAGACATACTGACCTATGAAATATTACCACTTTTCGTAAATGATTTCAAGTTTTTTTACATCATAATTTCGTAACTTGCGCAAAATCTAATTCTACCGGTGTTTCACGACCAAACATATTAACAAGAACTTTTAATTTATTTTTGTCATGATCAATTTCTTCAATTGAGCCTGTATAGTTAGCAAATGGACCTTCAGTGACTTTGACAGTTTCATTTAATTCAAAATCAATTTCCACACGACGCTCATCCATACCCATGCGTTTTAAAATAAAATTAACTTCGTCCGGTAAAAGTGGTGTTGGTTTTGAACCATGGCCAGCAGATCCAACAAACCCTGTTACACCTGGTGTATTTCTCACAACGTACCAAGAGTCATCTGTCATGACAATTTCAACTAAGACATAACCAGGGAATACCTTTTTCTTTACAACTTTTTTCTTGCCGTCCTTTATATCTGTTTCTTCCTCTTCAGGTACAACTACGCGAAAGATTTTATCTTCCATACCCATCGATTCTACACGCTTCTCAAGATTTGCTTTTACTTTATTTTCATAGCCTGAATAAGTGTGCACTACATACCAATTCTTTTCCATAGCTTCAGGACAATTTGTCCTTCCCTCCCCACAATAGGTTAATCAACAATCTATTTCACTAGTCCAAAAGCGCTGGAGCTAGATATCCAACACTTTTACAAAGTTAAACAAATTTATTATTTTTTATACAATGAAAAAACCCGTTTAACGGGTTTTGCAGACAAAGTTTAATATTTTCTATTATAGCACGATTTTCCATTTGTTATTCAAAAAACAAACGAATTAAAGAAGAAATACCTAGGTCAATAACCGCAAAGAACACTGCTACAAACGTCACAGTTGAAACAACCGTAATTGTATACTTTGTTAGCTCTTTACCTTTAGGCCAACTAACCTTTTTCATTTCACGAGTAACATCTCGGAAAAAACTAATTAAACGTTGCATTGAGCTACCTCCAGGAATAATAGGGAAACTTCGTGTAAGAAATAAAATAAGGGCTATTTTGTCTCACGGTGGTTTGTATGCGAATTACATACCTTGCAAAATTTCTTGACGTCTAATCGGTCATTTGAACTAGTTGTGTTTTTCATCGTAGTATAGTTTCGACTTCCACACGATGTACATGCCATAATGATTTTCTTTCGCATGTCGTCACCTACCGCAACATAATATTCTTTAAAACTGTATCATAGTAAAATTTTTTCGTCAATAAACGATAAAATCAATCTATCTCTTGTTTATAAACTAATTTCTCTTAATTCTAAATAACGCTCTAGCTTTCTCTTTACTCGCTGGAGTGCATTATCAATCGATTTCACATGGCGATCCAATTCTTCTGAAATTTCATGATAAGATCTGCCATCTAAGTAAAGAACTAAAACTTTTCGCTCGAGATCACTTAATAATTCTCCCATTTTTACCTCAATATCATCAAATTCTTCTTGATTAATAATGAGTTCTTCTGGATCCATTACTTTTGCACCGGTAATAACATCCATAAGTGTCCGATCGGATTCTTCGTCATATATTGGCTTGTCCAATGAAACATAGGAATTTAGTGGAATATGTTTTTGGCGAGTTGCAGTTTTGATTGCGGTAATAATTTGCCTTGTAATACATAATTCGGCAAATGCTTTAAATGAAGTGAGCTTGTCCTCCTTAAAGTCACGAATTGCTTTGTATAAGCCAATCATTCCTTCTTGGATAATATCCTCTCTATCAGCTCCGATTAAAAAATAAGATCTTGCCTTCGCTCGAACAAAATTGCGATATTTTGTAATTAAAAAGTCAAGTGCCTCACTTTCCCCTTCGTGAACAAGTTCAACTATTTGTTCGTCTTCCAATAATTCTAATTCTTCCTTGTTGACTTTATCCTTGTTGATTGGTGAATTCAAGCCGATCCCCCCGACCGCACGCAAGATAACAATATTATACAGTATTAATTTTGTAAGCGTCAACTAACTATAAATCGCCCCTGCGCCATTTCTCCAGTTTTTCCATAACATCCTCAGGAATGGCGATTTTTGACGAAGGTCGTTTCTCCTCTATTTTCTTCACTTTATGTTGAATTCTATTTTCAATCGAATTCATTTCATTTAATAGTTCCCTTGCGGATTTCCTCAATGCTCCCTGACCAAATATTGCCCATTGTTCAGTAAAATCAGATGTTGCTACATGAACCTGTGTCTTGATATTACTTAATGAAATGGCCAGCTTTTCGATTCTTTCATCCGCTGTTTCGTTTTCTCGGGTAAAAATGACCTCAACCCGGTGATTCTTTTGTTTTTTCTCGATCCCCTTTACCATATGGGCATCAAAAACGATAATAACTCTAAAGCCTGTATATGCTTGGTACTCAGCCATTTTTTCAATCAATAGATCACGCGCTTCGGCCAATCCATTTTTCTTAAGCTTCTGTAAGTCAGGCCAAGCACCTATAATGTTATATCCATCCACTAATAGGATATCCATTTCACACTACTCCCCTAAAGGATATCGCTTTCTGTATACCTCATACATTAAAAGACTAGCTGCTACTGATGCGTTTAGTGATGTTACATGGCCAACCATCGGCATCTTAATAAGAAAATCACATTTTTCCTTAATTAATCGACCAATTCCTTTTCCCTCACTGCCTATAATCAAGGCCAAGGACATCTTACCATCAAGGTTCCGATAGTCATCTGCCCCTTTTGCATCTGTCCCGACTATCCAAACTCCTTTACCTTTTAACTCATCAATGGTTCTTGCCATATTTGTAACTCTAGCAACAGGTATGTGTTCAATTGCCCCTGTTGATGATTTTGCAACGGTTGCTGTGAGCCCTACAGCTCTTCGCTTTGGAATTACAATCCCATGTGCACCAACAGCATCTGCTGTTCTCATAATAGACCCTAAATTGTGAGGATCTTCTATTTCATCTAAAAGCAACAGAAATGGTGATTCTCCCCGTTCTTCCGCTACTTTCAAGATATCATCAACATGAACATACTCATAAGCAGCAACTTGTGCAACAACACCTTGATGATTCCCTTCAACCATCTGGTCGATTTTCTTTTTGGGAACAAAGTTAATGGTGATTCCTCTTTCTTTCGCTAACTTTGTAATCTGCTGTGCTTGTCCTTTTAATGAGTTTTCAGCTACCCAAATTTTATTAATATCTCGCGATGATTTTAGCACTTCAATCACAGGATTCCGTCCTATAATAAAATCTTCACTCATGTTAACCCTCCTTTTCACCGTCAACAAATTCAAAGGATTTCTGAATCAATTCCTCAAGACGTTCGTGTTTTTTCTCTAAATATAAGTACCCAATTAAAGCTTCAAAGGATGTACTATAACGATAGGTTTGGACATTTGTATTTTTGGGAATCGTTCCCGATTTTGCATTTCTTCCACGTCTTAAAACAGCTACTTCCTCTTCAGAAAAAATTTCTTGTGAATAAAAATGGTGCAAAACACTTGCCTGTGCCTTGGCTGACACAAATCTCTTCGCCTGATTATGTAGCTGGTTTGGCCTAATAGTTCCTTTTGCTAAAAGATAATGCCTAACATAAATCTCAAAAACAGCATCACCTATATATGCCAAAGCCAAGCTATTTAAATGCTTAGAGTCTTTTATTGTCTTAACATCTAAAAACATGCTGGTCCTCTTTTCTTAAAATCATGGCAGTATTAGAAAAGCGCAATCGCCGTACAAACTAAGAGGAGCATCGACTAAAGATAAAGCGAGACTTCCATTAGAGGCTTTATCCTAGTGGATAGCGAGAATCTTACCAGACTTTTACCGGGCCGTTAACTCTCACACTATGTTTCTCCCTTAGGTCATTTGATACTGCCCGTTAAAGTGGGGCAAAGGAAACACGGTAAGCGCAAGCGAACCGATGTTGACTTATCGCAGGGAGATCACCTGAAGTTTGATAGGCGATAGACGCTGGATCTAGACACCAAAACTAAGTACAAAAATTTATACTTCTTTTAGTAAATCTAAAGCGCAAGCGCTTTGGTTATTAAATCTTACTCTGACAATTCCTTGCTATTTATCTTTATTCCCTATTATTTCATCCTATAATCAATTACGTTTCCATCTCGTTCCTTGAGGAGTATCCTCTAAGATGATATTTAAATCTTTCAATTTATCACGAATTTCATCTGCTAATGCAAAATTACGGTCTTTTCTTGCTTGAATGCGCTGTTCAATCATCATCTCAATTTCTTCATCAAGCAGTTCTGTTGAATCAAATGTAACACCTAAAACATTTCCTAGCTTATCAAATTGATCAAGGAAGGCTTGAATAACCTCTTCTGATGTATTTTGCTCCTGCATGTAGTAATTAGCCTGTTTTGATAGGTCGAATAAAACTGAAATCGCGTTTGCAGTATTAAAATCATCATCCATCTCTTTAATAAATTGCTCGCGATAGGTATTGATTTTATTTAGCCATTCTTCATCGTTCTCTGTTAGATTGTTGCTGCTATTTTTACGATGTTTAAGATTCCCATAAGATGTTGTTAATCTTTCAAAAGCGTTCTGTGTGCTTTCAAGCAACTCTTGAGAGAAGTTAATTGGATGTCTGTAATGTACAGATAGCATAAAGAATCGTACAATTTGCGGATCAATTTCCTTAATAATATCGTGGACCAAAACAAAGTTTCCTAATGACTTAGACATCTTTTCATTATTGATATTGATATAGCCATTATGCAACCAATACTTTGCAAAAGTCTTTCCCGTCACTGCTTCAGATTGAGCAATTTCATTTTCGTGATGCGGGAATGTCAAATCCTGACCACCTGCATGAATGTCTATTGTATCCCCTAAATATTTCTTCACCATAGCAGAACACTCGATATGCCAACCAGGTCTTCCATGTCCCCAAGGACTTTCCCAGGAAATTTCGCCTTCTTTTGCTGCTTTCCAGAGAACAAAATCTAATGCATCTTGTTTTTTATCTCCAACTTCAATACGGTTTCCTAGACGCAATTCCTCAATTGACTGATGTGAAAGTTTTCCGTACTCTTTGAATTCTCTAGTTTTATAATAAACATCTCCACCAGCTTCGTATGCAAATCCTTTATCAATTAATGCTTGAATAAAGTCAATAATAATATCCATATTTTCTGTTACACGGGGGTGAATAGTCGCGCGTTTGCAACCAAGTGCTGAAACATCCTCAAAATAAGCATCAATAAACCGATCTGCTATTGTCGGTACATCTTCTCCAAGCTCATTTGCCGCTTTTATCAATTTATCGTCAACATCAGTAAAATTCGAAATAAATGTTACTTCATAGCCGCGATATTCTAAATATCTTCTTACAGTATCATACACAATCGCTGGTCTAGCGTTCCCTATATGAATATAGTTATAGACAGTCGGACCGCACACATACATTTTCACTTTCCCTTCTTCAAGGGGTTCAAATGTTTCTTTTTGTCTCGTTAGCGTATTGTACAACTTTATTGTCATGTTCACTCGTTCCTTTCTTTAAGTGTTGTACTTCATATCTTAAATTTTCTAATTCGATTTCTAATTCTTTAAATCGGTCTGCAACCGGATCCGGAAGATCACAATGGTTTAAGTCTTGATCAACTCTTCTTCCATTTTGAATAACCACCCTTCCAGGTATCCCTACAACAGTTGAATGATCAGGTACATCTTTTAGTACAACAGATCCTGCTCCTATTTTAGAGTATGCCCCTACTGTGATGGACCCTAATACCTTTGCTCCTGTTGCAATTAAGGCATGGTCTTTAATGGTTGGGTGTCTCTTTCCTTTTTCCTTACCAGTACCACCTAAGGTAACACCTTGGAAAACCGTAACATTATCACCTATTTCACATGTTTCACCAATCACAACACCCATTCCATGGTCGATAAAAAAGCGACGCCCAATTCTTGCTGCTGGATGAATCTCTACTCCCGTAAAAAATCTGCTTATTTGAGAAACAGCCCTCGCTAAAAAGAAGAGCTTCTTTTTATATAATGCATGAGCAATACGATGACTCCAAATGGCATGCAGCCCTGAATAAGTTAAGATGACTTCAAAATAGCTTCTTGCTGCAGGGTCTTGCTCAAATACAATTTCAACGTCTTCCTTCATCATCTTTAACACTAGTTTTACCCCCAATCCCGTCTTGGTTATAACAAAATAACTAATTCCCCTTAAAGTAATATAAATATAAAAAAGCGCCTCTGTACAATGACAGAGACGCTTTGATGCGCGGTTCCACTCTGTTTAGGCAGAAGAAATTTCCCCTTCTTACCTCAACTTTAGCTCTGTAACGTAGAGCGATCCGCTTTTACTTACTAATCCTTAGATAGACGTTTAGTAAAAGGCTCAAAGGTGCATTTCAAGAATTATTTCTCTTAAACCTCTTTCAGCCTTGGAGGTTCTCTCTAAAAAGGAAATAAATCTCTACTCTCCTTATCAACGCTTTAAATATAGTTTAACCATACTATATTACATTTTTATCTAAATGTTAACTAATAATATTTTTCAATCTAGTTAAAACAGTGTCTTTTCCTAAAACAGCAATGGATTTTGGTAAATCTGGTCCATGTGTTTGACCTGTCGTTGCAACACGAATTGGCATAAATAAATTTTTACCTTTTTGCCCCGTAGCCTTTTGGACTGCTTTAATTAAGCCTTTAATGGTATCAGCTGTAAAGTCATCCGCATGCTTAATTTCATGCTGAAATGCTTTTAACACTTCAGGAACTTGTTCTCCTTCAAGAACCTGTTTTGCTTCCTCATTATAACTGATCTCTTCTTTAAAGAATAATTCCGTTAATTGAACAATTTCGGCTCCATAGTTTAACTGATCTTGATATAGAGCGATTAACTGATACGTTCTTTCTCTTTCTTCATCGCCCATATCCTCAGCAATCTTACCAGCCTTTACTAGATGCGGTAATGTTAGTGGGATCAGTTTTTCTAGCTCAAGTTGTTTAATATATTGATTATTCATCCATGCTAGTTTTTGTGTATCGAAAACAGCAGGCGATTTCGATAAACGAGCTGCATCAAAAATTTCAATAAGCTGTTTTTGAGTATACACTTCTTCTTCCCCAACTGGTGACCAGCCAAGCAATGAAATAAAATTAAATAATGCTTCTGGTAAATAGCCTAATTCTTCATACTGTTCAATAAACTGAATAATTGACTCATCACGCTTACTCAGTTTTTTACGGCTTTCATTTACAATCAAAGTCATATGACCAAAAATAGGAATATCCCAGCCAAAAGCTTCATAAATCATCATTTGCTTTGGAGTATTCGAAATATGATCTTCTCCTCTAAGTACATGAGAGATTTTCATTAGATGATCATCAACCGCAACAGCAAAGTTATATGTCGGTGTCCCATCTTTTTTAACAATAACAAAATCGCCCATTCCTTCTGAATCAAAAGAAATATCACCTTTGACCATATCATAAAAACGGTATTCCTTATTAGCTGGAACTCTAAAACGGATGCTTGCCTTTAAGCCCTTTGCTTCTAATTCCTTTTGCTCTTCAACAGTTAGGTTTGCATGCTTACCGGAATACTTTGGTGTTTCACCGCGTGCAATTTGTTCTTCACGCTCTTTTTCTAACTCTTCTTCCGTGCAATAACACTTATAGGCTAAACCTTTCTCTAGAAGCTCTTCATAATATTTTTTATAGATGTCGTTTCTTTCTGACTGACGATATGGGCCATATTCTCCACCTACATCAACACTTTCATCCCAATCTATGCCAAGCCATCTTAAGTATTTAAGCTGACTTTCCTCACCACCGACGATATTACGCTTTTTATCCGTATCCTCAATTCGAATAATAAACTTCCCGCCTTGATTTTTTGCAAATAAATAATTAAATAATGCTGTTCTTGCGTTACCAATATGTAAATGCCCTGTTGGACTAGGAGCATAACGCACTCTCACTTCATTAGTCATTTTTCTTACCTCCGTTAAAATTATCTATAAAAGTCTTTTATGTAGGTTGTTTTCTCAAACTTTGTTGCTATGAAATAAGTATCTGCAAAGGGTTGATTGGAACTCCGGGAGTTTCGCATCACCGTTCCAATCAACCTAACAAATTTTTTCTTTAAAGAACTAATTAAAAACAACAAATTTTTAGAGAATAGAGCCTTTATAAAATGGCTTATCGTCCACATCATAGTTAGGTCAGAATCATTTTATCACCAATGATCATAAGACACAAAGTTAATTATTAGTGTTTATGAACGCTTTTGAATTAACACTGTTGCTTGTGAAGCAATCCCTTCCTGCCTTCCAGTAAAACCTAATTTCTCTGTTGTTGTCGCCTTAACATTTACTTGAGAGATATCGGCTTCTAACAATTCAGCAATCCGTGCTCTCATTTGATCTATATACGGTGCCATCTTCGGTTTTTGTGCAATAATTGTACAATCAATGTTTCCCAATTCATATCCTCGCACTTTTACTAGATTCCACACATGCTCTAACAATTTTGCTGAATCAGCATCCTTAAAAGCCGGATCCGTATCAGGAAAATGCTTCCCTATATCTCCTTCTGCGATTGCACCTAGACATGCATCTGCAACTGTATGTAATAAAACATCCGCATCAGAATGCCCCAATAATCCTTGCTCATAAGGAATTTCAATCCCTCCAAGAATTAAAGGACGGCCTTCCACCAACTGATGTACATCAAATCCTTGCCCAACTCTTATCATTACTTCTCCTCATTTCTCGTTAAGATAGCCTCTGCGATATAGAGGTCTTCTGGTGTTGTGATTTTCATATTTGTATAGTCCCCAACTACAATTGATACAGGTTGTCCCACTCTTTCTAACAAACTTGCATCATCTGTACCTAGATATCCCTCATTTATTGCTCTTTCATGCGCCCCAAGAATCATTCTTAACTGAAAGGCCTGTGGTGTTTGAACAGACCAAAGAGTCGATCTTTCAACTGTCTCAGCTACTATGCCATCCTCGACCTTTTTAATGGTATCCTTAACAGGGACAGCTAGGGTTGCTGCTCCGGTTTCAACTGCCTTAGCCACCAGATGATCGATGCTTTCATGAGTAACAAACGGTCTTGCTCCATCATGAACAAGCACTAGCTCTTCATCTTTTACTGCCTTTAGTCCATTATAAACGCTATACTGTCTCTCTTTTCCACCTATTACAAGCTTCTGAACTTTATTTATTTGATACTTCTTAATCAAATATTGAAAATCAGCTTTTTCCGCTTCATTTATAACCAATATGATACTATAGCATAGATCATGTTCTTCAAATACTCTTAAGGTATGAATAATGATTGGTATTTCATTCAATTCGATAAATTGCTTGTTTCTCCCTGCCTTCATACGTTTTCCTTGTCCCGCAGCAGGTATGATCACATGATATTTCATGAAGTTACTCCTTAAACATTCAGTTTGACAACATTAGAAAAATACGTCTTATTTGACATGTACCTATAGTGATATCTATCGTTTTCTTATACTGTCCTCCATTAACATTTTATACTTTTTGATAGTATAAGAAAAGATTACACCTTATATGTAAAACAAAGGGCCAGATCCCATCTACTTTAGGAACCTGACCCCTTTCATTTTTCTATAAACCGTTACAATGCTTTTTCTAAAAGTTTAGGCTTAGCAAATATCATTCTTCCTGCTGATGTTTGAAGAACACTTGTTACTAACACATCAATATGCTTTCCAATATAATTTCGGCCTTCTTCAACAACAATCATCGTACCATCATCTAAATAGGCAACACCTTGGTTATGTTCTTTCCCATCTTTGATAACCTGAACATTCATTTCTTCACCAGGCAGTACGACCGGCTTTACAGCATTTGCTAGATCATTAATATTTAATACGGCAACTTTTTGAAGTTCACATACTTTATTCAAGTTAAAGTCATTTGTCACGACAACACCAGATGTAAGCTTAGCTAATTTAACTAACTTACTATCTACCTCTTGAATATCTTCAAAGTCACCTTCATAAATTTCTACATTAATTGAAAGCTCTTTTTGAATTCTATTCAAAATATCCAGACCTCTTCTACCACGATTTCGCTTTAATACGTCAGAAGAGTCCGCAATATGCTGAAGTTCCTCAAGTACAAATTGAGGAATAACAATTGTTCCTTCCAAAAATCCCGTTTGACAGATATCTGCAATTCTTCCATCAATGATAACACTAGTGTCTAAAATTTTTAACTTCTTATCCTCATGTTCAACTTCTTCTTCAGAAACACCTTTTTTCTTACCAATACGATTTGGCACGGAGAATAAATTAATAAGTTCATCTCTCTTCTTAAAACCAACCTGAAATCCTAAATAGCCTAGTAAAAGCGTTAAAAAGATCGGAATAATCGTGTTAAATACTTGGTATTGGATATCTTTTAAAGGAATAACAATAAGAAAAGCAACTATAAGACCAAAGATTAATCCCAAACTACCAAACAATACATCTGTAACAGGTGCCTTGACAACAGCCTCTTCTAATACTTTAATCCAATTCACAACATAATCAACTAACCAAAATGTTGCAATAAAGAATACAATTGCACCTAGTACTGCTAATGTATAAGGTGTGTTAATAAAAGGTATGTCTTGCATATTCATTAATTCAAGTAGTTGAGGTATAAATAGGATTCCTAGCATCCCCCCAACACTTAAAAAAAGCAATTGGATTATGCGTTTAATTAACATACCTTCACCTCCTTTTGAGTTATTACTACTTTATCCTAATTCTAAAGCTTGTGAAATAGTTATCTTAATTTGTAAATAGATTGATACAAGCCTGTAATGTTAAACAAAAAACATACAATAAAAACAATTTTAATATACCCTATTTTACAGAAATTAAAACCAAAAAGAGAAAACTTTCATCAAATATTCTTATATATGGCGATCAATGAGAAGTTGATCTTGCAATCTTTTTAAACCCTCTTTAATTTTTTTTGCCCTAACCTCACCTATCCCTTCTACTTCATCTAACTGTTCTACGGATGCGCCCATAATAAGTTTCAAATTTTTATATGTTGTCACTAAATTTTCAATAATGATGGAGGGAAGTCTCGGAATTTTATTTAAAATACGATACCCTCTTGAAATCACCGGACTATCGATATTCGTAAAAGAAGAATAACCAAGCAATTTAAATAAAACGGTATCTTCTAAAAGTTCAAAGCTTGATAGATCTTGAAGCTGTTGAATAATCGGATAGGGATCAACAGATCTCCCATGAGCATAGTCCTTAATTAACAGTGCAGCCTCCTCTTCTACCCCTGTAAGAAGCTCAGCTAACTGCAGCCTAATTAAATGCCCCTCAGCTCCTAGTTCATTCACATAGTCATTGATTTCATCTTTAATCCTTAAGACCATCTCAAAACGATGAAGTACTTGGAGCACTTCTTTAAATGTAACAAGTTCTTCGAGCTCTAATGCACCTAATGTTAAAATTGACTGATCAAGTACTATTTTGTACTTTTCTAAGGTTTGAATAGCCTGATTTGCTTTTGTTAATATTACCCCTATATCTCGTAATGCATATCTCAACTCACCATGATACAACGTTATGACATTTCTTCTCTGGGAAATAGCAATAACTAAATTACCAGTCTGTTTTGCGACACGCTCTGCCGTCCGGTGCCTCATCCCAGTTTCTGAGGAATAAATAGAAGAGTCAGGGACCAACTGGGCATTTGCATACAAAATTTTGTTGCCAGAATCACTTAAAATAATAGCTCCATCCATTTTTGCTAATTCATATAAATGAGCTGATGAAAAAGGACATCCGATCGCAAAGCCGCCATCAATAATCTCTTTTACCTTTTCATTATGACCAACAACAATCAAACCGCCTGTTTTTGCCCGAAGGACATTTTCGATTCCCTCCCTTATCGGTGTCCCTGGTGCAACAAACTGTAAAATTTCATTTAACGTTTTTTCACCTGACTTACTTTCTATATCTGTCATCTAAGATCCTCCTAAAGTTTTTTGGAGAGCCTCTGCTACATTTTTTACCCCAACTATTTCAATATCTTCTGGAGGAGTCCATCCTCCAATATTTGCATCTGGAATAATCGCACGCTTAAAACCAAGCTTAGCCGCCTCGATCACTCTCTGTTCAATCCTTGAGACTCTTCGAACTTCACCTGTTAAACCTACCTCACCAATAATAACATCCGTTGGTTTTGGCGGTGCATCTTTAAAACTAGATGCTATACTCACAGCAACAGCTAAATCAATAGCTGGTTCATCTAGTTTTACACCACCTGCTACTTTCAAGTAAGCATCTTGGTTTTGCAGTAAAAGACCTACCCGTTTTTCCAATACTGCCATTAATAATGGTACCCGATTATGATCGATACCTGTTGCCATTCTTCGTGGATTTCCAAAACTTGTTGGAGATATCAGTGCTTGAATTTCAACTAAAACAGATCTTGTACCTTCCATAGAAGCAACAACTGTTGAACCTGCCGCACCTTTTGAGCGCTCCTCTAGAAATATTTCAGACGGATTAAGAACCTCTTCTAAACCCGCTTCTTTCATTTCAAAAATGCCCATCTCATTTGTCGAGCCAAAACGGTTTTTGACTGCTCGTAATATGCGGTATGTGTGATGACGTTCTCCTTCAAAATATAGAACTGTATCAACCATATGCTCTAATAGTCTTGGTCCTGCTATTGAACCTTCTTTTGTTACATGACCAACTATGAATATAGCAATACCTTTTGTTTTAGCTATTCTCATTAATTCTGCAGTCGATTCCCTTACCTGTGACACACTACCTGGTGCTGAGCTTATTTCGCTATGATAAACAGTTTGGATGGAATCCACTACAACAAAAGAAGGGTTGGTATCTTCAATCGCTTTTGAAATAAAACTTAAATCTGTTTCAGATAAAACTAATAATTTGTTAGACTTTACTCCTAGACGATCCGCTCTTAATTTCGTTTGTTTTACTGATTCCTCACCTGAAATATATAAAACATCATTTCCGTTATCCGCCAACTGCGAGGATACTTGTAGTAACAATGTTGATTTTCCAATACCAGGGTCTCCGCCAATAAGGACTAAAGATCCTTTGACTATTCCGCTGCCTAGCACACGGTTAAATTCTTTTAAATTTGTAAATATTCTTGGTTCTTGGGTTGTTTCAATTGTTGTAATAGGGGAGGGTTTTTGTACGGTTTGATTTGAATGAGCAAATACTGCCCTACGTGGTGATGCAGACTTTAACACTTCTTCTGTCATCGTATTCCACTCGCCACAGCCCGGGCATTTCCCCATCCATTTGGGTGATTCATAACCACAGGTTTGACAAATAAATTTCACCTTTGTTTTAGCCATTCATATATTCCTCTCTTATTAGATTAGCAAGTAGACGAGCCAATTATGATATTTATCCTTTAATAAATGAAAACAATGGGTTGGGGATTCTCGTACATGTTATGACTATTGTTTTTAGATTTTATCACATGCTGCTGAATATGTAAGTGGGAATCGTTTTGCTGAAAAGAAAGTGAGGCACACAATAGGTAGTATGCCTCAACCTTTTAAAATGTTAATTTGTTTTTACTTCTTCTTTTTCATCTGTTTTTACAACAAACTCGCCGTTTTCAACATCTAAGATAATTTTTTGACCTTTATTGATCGTTCCTTTTAATAATTCCTCAGATAGGCGGTCTTCAACGTTCTTTTGAATAGAACGACGCAATGGTCTTGCCCCATACTCTAGATCGATACCTTCATCTGCAATCTTCTCTTTAGCAGCCTCCGTTAGCTCTAATGACAGATCTTGTTCTTTTAAGCGTTTTGTTAATTGGTCTGACATTAACGAAACAATTTCTTTTAAATGTTTCTTTTCTAAAGAATGGAACACGATAATTTCATCGATACGGTTAATAAACTCAGGTCTAAACGCACGTTTCAGTTCATTCATGACTTTATCCTTCATATCTTTGTAATTCTGTGTTTCATCTTGTACATTAAACCCTACGTATTTATTGCGTTTTAACTCACTTGCCCCAACATTTGATGTCATAATTAAGATCGTATTTCTAAAGTCTACGGTACGACCTTTAGAATCTGTTAATCGTCCATCTTCTAACACTTGAAGCAGGATATTAAATACATCTGGATGTGCTTTTTCAATTTCATCTAATAGGACAACTGAATATGGTTTTCTTCTCACTTTCTCAGTTAATTGCCCACCTTCATCATACCCAACATATCCTGGAGGTGAACCAACAAGTCGAGAAGTAGAGTGTTTCTCCATATATTCTGACATATCAATACGAATCATAGCATCTTCATCACCGAAGATCGACTCGGCTAAAGCTCTTGCAAGTTCGGTTTTCCCGACTCCAGTAGGTCCTAAGAAAATGAAAGAACCAATTGGACGCTTAGGATCTTTTAATCCAGCGCGGGCACGTCGTACCGCCTTTGCAACAGCTACAACAGCTTCTTCCTGACCAACAACTCTAGAATGAAGAATATTCTCCATGTTAAGAAGTTTATCTGTTTCTGTTTGAGCTAATTTTGAAACAGGGACACCAGTCCAGCTTGAAACAACCATTGCAATGTCTTCAACTGTTACCTCTGTGTTTTCTTGACCCTGTTTTTCCTTCCATGTTTTCTTGGTTTCCTCTAATTGTTCGCGTAGTCGCTGTTCTGTGTCACGCAATGAAGCTGCTTTTTCAAACTCCTGACTCTGAACAGAAGCATCTTTCTCCTTGCGAATTTCTTCAAGTTTTAATTCTAGCTCTTTTAAATTTGGTGGTGTAGTAAAAGATCGTAAACGTACTTTTGAACCTGCTTCATCAATTAGGTCAATTGCTTTGTCTGGTAAAAAGCGGTCTGAAATATAACGATCTGATAATTTTACAGCAGCATTGATTGCCTCATCTGTAATAGAAACTCTGTGATGGGCCTCATAACGATCACGTAATCCTTTTAAAATCTGTATACTTTCATCAACAGACGGCTCATCAACTTGAATTGGCTGGAATCTACGTTCTAACGCTGCATCCTTTTCTATATATTTTCTATATTCATCAAGTGTTGTTGCACCGATACACTGCAACTCACCTCTTGCTAATGAAGGTTTTAAAATATTTGAAGCATCAATGGCACCCTCAGCTCCACCAGCACCAATTAATGTGTGTAATTCATCTATGAAGAGGATAATATTTCCCGCTTGACGGATTTCATCCATCACCTTTTTTAGACGATCTTCAAACTCTCCGCGGTATTTTGTTCCCGCTACAACAGTACCCATATCTAAAGTCATAACACGCTTATCTCTTAAGATTTCTGGTACTTCATTTTGTACAATCTGTTGAGCTAAACCTTCAGCAATTGCTGTTTTACCTACACCAGGCTCACCGATTAATACAGGATTATTCTTCGTACGTCTGCTTAACACTTCAATCACACGTTGAATTTCTTTACTTCTGCCAATCACCGGGTCTAAGCTGCCTTCTCTAGCAATTGCTGTTAAATCTCGTGCTAAACTATCTAGTGTTGGGGTATTTGCATTTGTTATACCCCCACCTTGATGATTTGCCGAAGATTCGTTACTTCCTAGTAGTTGGAGAACCTGCTGTCTTGCTTTATTTAAGCTTACACCTAAGTTATTAAGTACTCTTGCTGCAACTCCTTCTCCCTCACGGATAAGACCAAGAAGAATATGTTCTGTTCCAACATAGGAATGACCCAGTTTTCTAGCTTCATCCATCGATAGCTCGATAACCTTTTTTGCCCTTGGTGTATAGTGGATTGTTTGTGATGCATCTTGACCTCTTCCGATTAAGCCCTCAACTTCTTTTTGAATTTTATCAGGCCCTAATCCCAGCGCTAATAAAGCTTTAGCTGCAATTCCTTCTCCTTCGCTAACAAGACCTAAAAGAATATGTTCTGTTCCAATATTATTATGGCCTAAACGAACTGCTTCTTCTTGTGCTAATGCTAATACCTTTTGAGCACGCTCAGTAAATCTTCCAAACATCATGATTCATCATCCTCCATCCGTTTATTACGATCCATTTCTAGATTTAGCCGCTCTCTAATGAGTGCTGCCCGTCGAATATCTCTTTCATTAGGACGTAATGGTCCGCCAAAATACTGCTGTAAAAATCCTGGTTGAGTTAAAATCATAAGTTCATTTAGAATCGTTCTAGATATATCTTTAATAATACCCAAATCAATTCCTAGTCGAACATCAGACAAACATTTTGCTGTTTCATTTGACTCAATAATTCGGCTATATGCTAAGATTCCAAAGGAACGATAAACCCTGTCTTCAAGTTGAGTATTAGAGGACTGATAAAGGGCTTCACGAGTTGATCTCTCTTGATCAATCAATTGCTGAACAACACTAATTAAATCTTCTACAATATCTTTTTCAGATTTACCAAGTGTAATTTGATTCGAGATTTGAAAGAGATTTCCTATAGCTTCGCTACCCTCGCCATAAATTCCTCTAACAACTAACCCTAATTGATTAATTGCTGGAATAATTCGATTAATTTTTTGAGTAAGGACCAAGGCCGGCAGGTGCATCATCACTGAGGCTCTTAATCCCGTTCCTACATTTGTTGGGCAACTCGTTAAATAACCTCTTTGTTCATCAAAAGCATAATCAACTTTCTCTTCAATCCAATCATCCAATTGACTAGCCATATTCAAAGCTTCAACAAGTTGAAATCCAGGAAACAAGCACTGAATGCGAATATGATCTTCTTCATTTAGCATAATACTAACTTCTTCATTTTCAGAAAGTAAACACCCGCCAAAAATAGAATGGTCAGCTAAATTAGGGCTAATCAAATGCTTTTCTACTAACACCCTCTTTTGAATTGGTTGTAGGTCATTCATTTTTAATAGCTCTAACTGACCGATGTTTTGGAATGTTTTATTTGCATATGAGTGTTCAAAGAAATTTAGAACTTCCTGTAATTCTTCGTTTGTAGAAAGGGTTGGGAATTTATATTGTTCAATATTCCTCGCTAAACGAATACGACTGCTTAAAACGATATCCGAATCAGGACCTTCTTGACTCATCCAAGCACTCATAGCTTTATTCATAAAGTTTTGGAGTGACATGTTATGATCCCTCCTCATTAAAGCTGCTTAATTTCTTTTCAAGTAACCTAATCTCATCTCGGACCTTAGCAGCTTGCTCAAATTCTTCTTGTGCAATGTAGCTATGAATCTGACTCTTTAATTGCTCAATCTTTTTCCTAACATGAAGGTCTCCGCCAATTCGTTTAGGTATTTTCCCTGCGTGAACTGTATTTCCACCATGAACTCGTCTTAGAATTGGAGTTATATAATGTTTAAACGTAGAATAACAGTTTGAGCATCCAAATCTCCCCACTTTTTTAAATTGATGAAAGGTCATTTTACATCGATTACATTGAGGAACTTCTTCCGTTTTAAAAACATTTTGTTCCTCAGACTTTGCAAGACCATGATCCATATTTAGAAGACCTGTTAATAAATTGTTCAATGAAAAACCTGTATTTGTATTAAACATGAAAAGATCGCTATTTTCTTTTGCACAATGCTCACAAATATGAACTTCTGTTTTTTCACCATTTATCACTTTCGTAAAGTGAAACGTTGCCGGCCTTTCTTGACATTCCTGGCAAATCATTCGTCTCCCCTACTTTCACTTATATTTCAAAGAAGTTAACATGGCTTTAACCATTCTTGCTCTCAATTCGTCCCGATGGGGAAGATCAATATATAAAACGGAACGGTCAATAACACTTAACATAAGCTTAGCTTCACGTGAAGAGATTACTTCCTCGGTTACTAACCGACCGATTATATCCTCAGCAGCAGCTTGTGAAAGTCGTTGGTTAATTAAACGTAAAATCTGGTCTAGCAAGTGGGCTTGATTATCAGCGCGAACCTTAATAATTCGAATATAGCCCCCGCCGCCTCGTTTACTTTCAACCACGTAACCCCGTTCAATTGTAAATCTTGTATTGATAACATAGTTTATCTGTGAAGGCACACATTGAAATCGATCTGCAATTTCACTGCGTTTTATTTCAACAATTTCTTTTCCACTACTGTCTAGTACGTTTTTTAAGTACTGTTCAATAATGTCTGAAATATTTCTCACTCAACCTCCCCCTCACTGACTTTGACTATATTTGACTTTAATCTAACTATAAAACGAACAGAAAAATTTTTCAACTCTTCTGTTTCATTTTAAATATTGCCAAATTTGGGGGCTGTAAAACCTCTTTAGAATATTTTTTCTACTTCTTGAATTTCAACAAGAACTTCCTCTAGCATTCTATGCTGTGTGGAATCAATATCTATGTCAAATTGATAGTAAAAGGTGACTTTACCGTCTCTGTCTTTTTTACATGAAGTCATGACAATTTTATTTGTTTTTATCTTATAAGGTAACAGCTTTTCAATCACTTCATCTACTGATGATCGATTTGAATTAACAACTACTTTCATTTTTCTTCGCGTTTTTTTCGCATCCATATACCCTTCTAGTTTGTTTAGAAAAATTAAACACATTAGAACTATAATTGTTGTAAATGAAGCTAATATATACATACCAGAACCAATTATTAATCCTAATCCTGCCACAATCCAAATAGATGCAGCAGTAGTTAACCCTCTGACCGTTGCACCTTTTACTAATATCGTTCCTCCGCCAAGGAATCCTATACCACTTATAACATAAGAAGGAATCCTTGAAGGATCGAACTGACTATTAGCATGAATTTTAATATAATCCTCAAATCCATACAAAGATAAAATCATCATTAGACATGATCCAATTCCCACTAGTAAATGCGTTCTAAAGCCAGCTGGATGACTCTTAAATTCACGCTCTAACCCAATAATTCCACACAAAATAGCAGCTATAAAGATACGAAAAAACATGGTATATGTGTCTTGATTTAAATATTCCTGCAAGTCCATATGCATTTCCCCTAGTTAGATAGATAATGTATTTTAATATATATATACGCGGTAGAATGTTGTCAAACACAATTATTTAAATTTTTTTATTTTTATAAGGTATTTTACATCCTGGAAAGGTTTATTATCCTGTTTTCTTTTAAATGTTTTCAAATAAAAAATACTGCAATACCTAATGTGCTTCTTCAAGGTACAAGCCTTTGACTAGTAATCCTTCTTTATATCGTTTTGTTCTTTTAGAAAACCTTCGGTTTTATTTTTTCACACAAAAAAGACCAGTATCTCTACTGATCTTTTCAACTTACCTGGCAACGTCCTACTCTCACAGGGGGAAACCCCCAACTACCATCGGCGATGA
>NZ_JBZFLI010000022.1:0-61234 GCF_058315175.1 Metabacillus sp. RB-C-LZQ-3-1
GTTCCGCAGTAGCTCAGTGGTAGAGCTATCGGCTGTTAACCGATCGGTCGCAGGTTCGAATCCTGCCTGCGGAGCCATTGCTTCCATAGCTCAGTTGGTAGAGCACTTCCATGGTAAGGAAGAGGTCACCGGTTCGAGCCCGGTTGGAAGCTTAAAGAGGACATTGTATATGGCCCATTGGTCAAGCGGTTAAGACACCGCCCTTTCACGGCGGTAACACGGGTTCGAATCCCGTATGGGTCACCATTTTTCTGGAAGGCATGTTAAATGCGCGACTTCCTGTCGCAACACATGCACTTGCACATCCTGTGCTTCGGAGGATTAGCTCAGCTGGGAGAGCACCTGCCTTACAAGCAGGGGGTCGGCGGTTCGATCCCGTCATCCTCCACCATATATTCAATATACCGGTGTAGCTCAATTGGTAGAGCACAACCGAATATGCTTTGAAGGTTAGCTTCAGCACACAAATCGAGCTGCTACTTGAATAATCTCTCTGAGATTTGGGTGACTGGTAAGTACGATAAATTTAATATTTACTTTATATTTTTTACGCCGGTGTAGCTCAATTGGTAGAGCAACTGACTTGTAATCAGTAGGTTGGGGGTTCAAGTCCTCTCGCCGGCACTCTCTTACTGGAGGGGTAGCGAAGTGGCTAAACGCGGCGGACTGTAAATCCGCTCCTTAGGGTTCGGCAGTTCGAATCTGCCCCCCTCCACCATTTTAAAAATAGATTTAAATTCTTCTAATAAATTGTGAATAGTCTCAATATTTCAAGGTGATACTATTAACACATTTCTTCATATGAATAATCAATGGGCTATAGCCAAGCGGTAAGGCAACGGACTTTGACTCCGTCATGCGTTGGTTCGAATCCAGCTAGCCCAGCCATTAGAGCCATTAGCTCAGTTGGTAGAGCATCTGACTTTTAATCAGAGGGTCGAAGGTTCGAGTCCTTCATGGCTCATTTTGCGGAAGTAGTTCAGTGGTAGAACACCACCTTGCCAAGGTGGGGGTCGCGGGTTCGAATCCCGTCTTCCGCTCCAACGGCACCCTGGGGCCTTAGCTCAGCTGGGAGAGCGCCTGCTTTGCACGCAGGAGGTCAGCGGTTCGATCCCGCTAGGCTCCACCAAAATTTAATATAATGTATATTACATATAAGCGATAAACAATGTTTATCGCTTTTTTAATGCAATAATAATTTCTATAAACCTAACAGCTCTAAATTGATAAGAAGTTAAAAAAATGATGATTCTTCACAAACAGTTGAAGCACTTCTAAATAAATAAAAGTTTTCTCCATACATCCACCAAAATTTGTTAAAATAATTTATGTGAAAAAAATGAAACTTAGCAGCATTCTAATACGTATAAAAGATAGCCGCAGAGTGCGGGGGTATGATAAATATGGAGACACTGATAAAAAAAAGAATTAAACAGGTTAAAAAGGGCGATCAAAATGCATTTGCTGAAATAGTTGATATTTATAAAGATAAAATTTATCAACTATGTTATCGGATGCTAGGTAATGCACATGAAGCAGAGGATATAGCTCAAGAAGCTTTCATTAGAGCATATGTTAATATTCATACGTATGATATGAATAAAAAGTTCTCAACTTGGCTATACCGTATCGCAACGAATCTTTCGATTGATAGAATTAGGAAAAAGAAACCGGATTTCTATTTAGATGCAGAGGTTTCTGGTACGGATGGTTTAAATATGTATTCTCAAGTAGCAGCAGATGTATCGTTACCTGAGGATGAGCTTGAGACTTTAGAATTACAGCAAACCATTCAAAATGAAATATTAAAATTACCTGATAAATATCGATCTGTCATTGTTTTGAAGTATATTGATGAGTTGTCACTAAATGAAATTAGTGAAATTTTAACGATACCTGTAGGTACTGTTAAAACTCGTATACATCGGGGTAGAGAAGCATTAAGAAAGCAATTAAGGCATTTATAAAAGAGGTGAAAAACAATGAGCTGTTCTTCAGAATATGTACAACTTTTGCATAAGTATTTAGATCAGGAACTAACTTCTGCTGAAGAAAAAGTTGTAAAAGAACATCTTCATAGTTGTGAAGCTTGTTATCAGCATTTTCATGAACTTGAGAAAGCAGTCGCATTTGTTCAGAGTACATCACATATAGAAGCTCCACATAATTTTACTGAAGGAGTTATGAACAGCCTTCCGAAAGAAAAAAGAACTGTTTCATGGAATAGATGGTTAAAAGGACACCCGCTTTTAACAGCTGCATCCCTTTTTCTTCTTTTAATGGCGGGAAGCTTATTTTCTGCATGGAATGAGGACCAGCACTTCAGCGTATCAAAACAAGAAAATCTTGTTGTTGAAAATAATAAAGTCATTGTTCCTAAAGATGAAGTAGTAAAGGGCGATGTTGTTGTCAAAAACGGAACTCTGGAAATAGAAGGTACAATTGATGGCGATGTAACAGTTATTAATGGAGAACGATATATGGCATCTGCAGGGCATGTAACAGGTAAAATAGAAGAGGTAGATGAAATGTTTGAATGGCTATGGTATCACATTAAAACGATATCTGAGGACGTAGTAGATGTAGTTAAGTAAGGAAAAGGGTCATCAATATGGTGACCTTTTTACATAGGTCTATATAAAATGATATAATAGGATAGTTATCAAAGAAAAATGAAAATAGAGTTTACTCATGGAGGACAAGTGAATGGGGTATGAGGTTACATCAATATTGAATGACATACCAATATTGCATTACCTCGGTATAGCTATTGATATTCTCCTTGTATGGTACGTTATATATAAATTAATTATGGTTGTAAGGGGAACAAAAGCTGTTCAGTTGTTAAAAGGGATAACGGTTATTATTGTTGTCCGTATGTTAAGTCAATATCTTGGTTTAAGTACATTGCAATGGTTAATGGATCAAGCCTTAACATGGGGATTCTTAGCAATTATTATCATATTCCAACCAGAGCTTCGCAGGGCTTTGGAGCAGCTGGGAAGAGGTCGGCTGTTTTCTAGAAGTGGTTTGCCAGGAGAAGAAGATCCTGAAATCACTGTAGAAGCGATTGTAAAAGCTACAGATTACATGGCCAAACGCCGTATTGGTGCACTTATGTCAATTGAAAAAGAAACAGGTATGAGCGATTATATTGAAACAGGCATTTCATTAAATTCAAGAATTTCTTCTGAACTTTTGATTAACTTGTTTATTCCTAATACACCACTACACGATGGTGCAGTTATCATACAGAAAAATCAGGTAGCAGCAGCTGCTTGTTATCTTCCTTTATCAGAGAGCCCTTTTATTTCTAAGGAACTAGGGACGAGACACAGAGCAGCATTAGGTATTAGTGAAGTAACAGATAGTTTAACAATTATTGTGTCTGAAGAAACAGGTAATGTTTCTGTTGCAAGAAATAGTGAACTACATAGAGATTTAACTCAAGATGAACTGAGAGAAATTCTCCAAAGTGAACTAAATACCCAACCAAAAGCTGTTTCCTCAAACCGCTGGCACTGGAGGGGGAAAAAAGATGGATAAGTTGATGAATAATCACTGGGTAATGAGAGTCATTGCTCTGTTTTTAGCTTTAATGCTTTACGCATCTGTAAATATTGAAACAGGTACTCAGGCAAATAAACCATCAACACCATTAAGCTCTTCTTCATTAGATACAGCGGTTGTTACAGATATACCAGTTGTGACGTATTTTGATGAAGAAGATTTGGTGGTAACAGGGGTTCCGGAAACGGTGAATGTAACCTTAGAGGGCCCTACAGGCTCGTTAATAAAGGCTAGACAGCAAAAGGATTTTGAAGTCTATGCAGAGTTAACTAGTCTATCAATCGGATCACATCGCGTGAATCTAAAAATCAAAAATTTATCAAGTGATTTAAAAGCAAGCATAAGTCCGTCTGTCATTACCGTTTCAATTGAAGAAAAGATATCAAAGGATTTTCCGGTTGAAGTGGAATATATCAATGAAGATAAGTTAGAAAAAGGCTATACACCTGATCAACCAATTGTAAGTCCAAATAGCGTTCGTGTTACTGCATCAAAAGAAATTATTGATCGCATTTCAAAGGTACAAGCAACCATTAACTTGGAAGCGGCAAAGGAAACCATAAATAAAGAGTCTAGAATTACAATTTATGATAGTGATGGAAATATATTGCCGGTTGAGGTGGAGCCATCTGTAGTGGATGTCACGGTTCCTATTAAAAGTCCAAGTAAAACCCTGCCTTTTAAAGTGGTACGGGAAGGAGAGCTTAAAAAAGGACTCAGCATTTTAAGTATGGAAACTGAACCTAAGGAAATTACGGTTTATGGACCATTGGATGTGCTAGATAGTTATGAATTTATAGATGGAGTAACGGTGGATTTATCTGAAATTGAAAAAGACACTGTACTAGAAGTAGATGTTCCTATACCTGAAGGAATTGAAAAGGTAAGTCCGGAAACGATAAAAATTGACGTAGATGTTGACGAGCAAGAGGAAAAATCATTTTCTAATAAGAAAATTGAAGAAGTTGGTATGGCAGAAGGAAAGGTATTTGATTTTCTAGATCCTGATATCGGAGAAATAGATGTGAAAATCTATGGTGCCCCAAGTGTAATAAATGAGATTACTTCTGATGATATTGAGCTTTATATAAACCTTTCAAACTTAAGTGATGGTGAACATGAGGTACAAGTTCAAGTTAATAGTCCACAAAATATTACTTGGTCACTAGAACAAGAAAAAATAAAAGTGAGAATTTCTTCTGCCTCTTAAGGCGGATTAAATAAAGGAGCGAAACCTATGGGAAAGTATTTTGGTACAGATGGAGTACGAGGAGTTGCGAATAGCGAATTAACACCTGAGTTGGCTTTTAAAATTGGCCGATTTGGAGGATATGTATTAACGAAAGATAAGGAAAGGCCAAAAGTCCTTATTGGTCGTGACACTCGTATTTCTGGTCATATGCTTGAAGGAGCTTTAGTTGCAGGCTTATTGTCAATTGGAGCTGAGGTAATGCGACTAGGTGTGATTTCAACACCAGGTGTTGCTTTCCTAACGAAAGCACTTGGAGCAGAGGCTGGGGTAATGATCTCAGCATCTCATAATCCAGTTGAAGACAATGGTATTAAATACTTCGGTCCAGATGGATTCAAATTATCAGATGAGCAAGAGCTTGAGATCGAGAGATTAATGGATGAAGAAGAGGATACATTACCAAGGCCAGTAGGGAAAAATTTAGGACAAGTAAATGACTACTTTGAAGGTGGTCAAAAGTACCTGCAATTTTTAAAACAAACAGTGGATGAAGACTTTACTGGTATACATGTGGCATTAGACTGTGCCCATGGTGCAACATCATCCCTTGCTACACATCTTTTTGCTGATCTAGATGCAGATGTTTCAACAATGGGAACTTCTCCAAATGGTTTAAACATTAATGATGGAGTAGGATCTACACACCCCGAAGCATTAGCTGCCTTCTTAAAGGAGAAAAATGCTGATATCGGTTTAGCATTTGATGGAGATGGTGACCGTTTGATAGCAGTAGACGAAAACGGGGAAATTGTTGATGGCGACCAAATTATGTACATATGTGCAAAACATTTAGAGGGTGAAGGACGATTAAAGAAAAACACAGTTGTCTCAACCGTAATGAGTAATTTAGGCTTCTATAAAGCTCTTGAAGAGCACAACATTAAAAGTATCCCAACTGCTGTCGGTGACCGCTATGTTGTAGAAGAGATGAAGAGAAATGACTATAATCTAGGTGGAGAGCAATCAGGTCATATCATCTTTTTAGATTATAATACGACTGGTGATGGCTTATTAACTGGCTTGCAGCTGGTAAATATTATGAAACTCACAGGCAAAAAATTGTCTGAGCTTGCAAACGAAATGAAAAAGTACCCACAACTGCTTATTAATGTAAAGGTAACAGATAAACACAAAGTAACAGAAAATGAAAAAGTAAGTGAAGTAATCGCAGCGGTTGAACAAGAGATGGGTGGAAACGGACGTATTTTAGTTCGTCCTTCAGGAACAGAGCCACTTGTCCGTGTAATGGCAGAAGCACCAACGGAAGAGCAATGCCGTGAATATGTAGAACGAATTGTTGCAGTTGTTAAGGAAGAAATGGGTATGGAATAAGAGGCGGGATAACTCCCGTCTTTTTTACTATTAAGATACTCTAAATAGGGTAACTGTTGTTAACATGTAGAGCTTAAGCTTCATATACATAACGTATACCATTCATTTTGAAAGGTAGGATGGTAAAAAAATTGATTGACGATTTATTTTCATCTGTTGTATCATTAATTTTGTTGTTTTACCTATACTAAAAGGAAGGAGTAATAGGAGATTATTTTTTTGTATTCACCTAAAGCGCCTGAACTAAGCTTGGACGTCTAACAGCTTAGTTGACGAGGATGGAGGTTATCGAAATTTCGGCGGATGCCTCCCGGCTGGTATGGTTACAGCCGTAAGCTTTTCCTTAAACCAAAGAGGTAACTTTTTGAACAAAGGGAAAAGTATAGCCTTCCAAAAAAATAAAAACATGTGTGAGGGGACAGTGATGTCTCCATAAAGTATTATTATTGGCTCCTGTCCCTAGTTTCACACTATGGGAGGAAAAAAGTATGTGCGGAATTGTAGGTTATATTGGTCAACAGGACTCGAAGGAAATTTTATTAAAGGGTCTTGAAAAATTAGAGTATCGTGGATATGACTCTGCAGGAATTGCTGCAATGAATCAAGATGGGGTTCATATTTTTAAAGAAAAAGGACGTATTGCAAAATTACGTGAAATCGTAGATGAAAAAGTTGAAGCTTCAACAGGGATTGGGCATACAAGATGGGCAACACACGGTGTTCCAAGCCAAGTGAATGCACACCCGCATCAAAGTACATCATCAAGATTTACACTTGTTCACAATGGTGTAATTGAAAACTACTCCATTTTAAAACGTGAGCATTTGCAAGGTGTTAACTTAAAGAGTGATACAGATACTGAAGTCATCGTTCAAGTAATAGAGAAATTTGTAAGAGAAGGATTAGAGGTTGAGGAAGCGTTCCGTCAAACGTTATCAATCTTAAAAGGCTCTTATGCGATTGCATTATTAGATGAGCAAAATCCTGATATGATTTATGTTGCGAAAAATAAAAGTCCACTACTAGTTGGTTTAGGTGATGGAAGCTTCAATGTTATTGCATCAGATGCGATGGCAATGCTTCAAGTAACAGACCAATACGTGGAAATTATGGATAAAGAAATGGTTTTCGTTGAACGCGAAACTGTGACAATTAAAGATTTAGAAGGAAATGTAATTGAACGTGCTCCTTACAAAGCAGAGCTTGATGCAAGTGATATTGAAAAGGGCACATATCCTCACTACATGTTAAAAGAAATCGATGAACAACCATTAGTTACTAGAAAAATTATTGCAAAATACCGCAATGAGGATGGAGGCATTACAGTTGATACTGATATCGTCGAGGCAGTAAATAGTGCTGACCGTATTTATATCATTGCAGCGGGTACTAGCTACCATGCAGGATTAATTGGAAAACAGTTCATTGAAAACTGGGCGAAGATTCCTGTAGAAGTCCATATTGCAAGTGAGTTCTCATATAATATGCCATTGCTATCGCCAAATCCACTCTTTATTTTCATCTCGCAAAGTGGAGAAACAGCGGATAGCCGTTCAGTATTAGTTCAAATTAAAGAACTAGGTCATAAAGCATTAACGATTACAAATGTACCAGGGTCAACGCTATCTCGTGAAGCAGACTACACACTTCTTTTACATGCAGGTCCTGAAATTGCTGTAGCTTCTACTAAAGCTTATACTGCACAGTTAGCTGTACTATCTATCCTTGCAGCTGTTGCAGCAGAAGCAAAAGGCCGTTCTTTAGAATTTGATTTAACAAAAGAACTAGGTATTGTAGCTAATGCAATGGAAGTTCTTTGTGATCAAAAAGAGGAAATGGAAGCAATCGCAAAAGAATTTTTTGCAACAACACGTAATGCATTCTTTATCGGCCGCTCTGTAGACTACTATGTAGGCTTAGAAGGTGCATTAAAGCTTAAAGAAATCTCTTACATCCAAGCGGAAGGATTTGCAGGTGGAGAGTTAAAGCACGGTACAATCGCTCTTATCGAGAACGGTACACCAATCATCGCTTTAGCAACACAAGAACATGTAAACCTAAGCATTCGCGGTAATGTAAAAGAGGTTGTTGCTCGTGGAGCTAACCCATGTATCATCTCAATGAAAGGTCTTGAAGAAGAAGACGATCGTTTTGTTCTTCCAAGCATTCATGAAGAGCTAGCACCATTAGTTGCGGTAGTGCCATTACAGTTGATCTCTTACTATGCAGCATTACATCGTGGTTGTGATGTTGATAAGCCACGTAACCTGGCAAAGAGTGTGACAGTTGAATAATTAGGAACATATTTTGGGAAAATTGTGAACCAGTATTAACAACCCCTTGTTAATACTGGTTTTTTTATACTATCAGCATAAAATAAGTGATGCTGAATTAAATTAGAAGGAAGGTATTGTCTCCAAAAAAGGATCCCGGTCTTAGATAAAATTAAGGGTTCTTAAACAAAAATTACGTTCCAAATCCGAAGGTTTTCCCGGTTCTATTCCTTTTTTATGGAAAAAAGGAGTAGGGTATTGATAAAATGAAGAAATGAAAATAGTAGAGACTTGTTCTGTCTGATAAAGTGGATTCTGATTACAAATTTTTGTGAATAGAGGAATAGGAAAAATCCTGATTTGATTTGGAAGATATATGTGTTTTATAGTAGGAGTAATTTAAGAATTTAGTTATATTGATTTAAGACTTTGTATAATATTTCTTTTGTACTATTAATTAATTCAAAAGGCTCCTTAATAATTGCATTTTCTCCATATCCGATAAAGAAATTCGATAAAAAATTAATATCATGTCTTGCAATGACCCCTTTTATAAAACCTGATCCATCTTCCCTTTTTCCCAAATAAATATTTGGCCAATTAACAGATTGAAACTTTTCTACTCCTGTTTTAGTTAACTCTACATATATTTCCATGGTATCCTTATTCTGATTAAGAATTGAAAAACGATTCTTTAAATTAATATTCGATAAATCAATAGGGTCATTTCTTTCATCACGTTTTACAGATTTTATACGATCACATCTGAAAACTCGATAATCTTTTCTAAAAAAACAGTAAGATGGACAATACCACTTTCCTTCATTTGCATAAATACCAATCGGTTGAATACTTCTAGTGGTGGTTTTGCCGTTTGTTTCATAATCTATTAGGATAACATCCTGTTCGATTGATGTCTCTAATAATTGTTTTAAAAAAGGGATTTCTTCCTGTTGGTAAACTGAGACAAAATCAACCCGATCCTTCATTTTGTCTATCGCATCTCTTATATCTCCAGAAAGATTAAAATAAAATTTCCTTTTTATAGATTCATACTCTGTATCAAAAGGAAGTGAAATATAATGTCTTAATGTATGAATGGCAAAAAAAATAGAAATAGCTTCATCTTCGCTAAAAGCAATTGGAGGGAGAACTCTTTCATTTATGACTTGATAACCACAATGAGGACCTGCCTCAGAATATAATGGTACACCCATCTCGCTTAATTCTTGCAAATCTCTCAAAATGGTTCTTTTTGAGACTCCGAATTCTTGTGCCAATTCCCTAACAGTGAATCTTTTTTTTCGATTAACCATCATAATCATTTCATTTAATCTTTTTGCTTTAGACATGTAAACCTCCAATAAATAACAGTGACATAAATTGTCACCATTATAATATATAATCACAATTAGATAAAGAGTAAGGGGGGAGTCCTAAAAGGGTAAAATGTTAATAATGTATAATTATAATTTGAAAAAATTAACAATTAAATTACTTTTTGGAGGAATTAAATATGTATACAACAGTTTTAGACTTTATTAAAGAATGGAACAAGGAAGCCACATTAACTCAAAAAGTATTAGAGGGTTTGACTGATGAATCATTAAAACAACAAGTTTATCCAGAAGGCCGTACTTTGGGTAGGATTGCGTGGCATTTAACGACTACTATTCCAGAGTATTTAGCAGATTTTGGGTTGGAAATAGATGGAGTAGAAAATGCAGAAAATGTTCCAACCTCAGCTAAAGAAATAGCTGAGACTTTTAAAATGATAAGTTCCCTCGCAACCGAAGTTATTGAGGGGCAATGGACAGACGAATCTTTGAAACAAATACAAGTTGCGTTTGGAAGAAAAGAATCAAATGCTTCAATCTTAATGGGATTAATCAAGCACATTGTTCATCATCGTGGACAAATTACTGTTCTTTTGCGTCAAGCAGGTATAAAACCTTTCGGAGTTTACGGACCACCGAAAGAAGATTGGATTCATTTTGGCGTGGAAAATCCACCGCTTTAATAGATATTTTTCTAAATAAGTCTTATTTGCCTTAGGCTTTTCAAGGCGCTTGCGCTTTTGTTCTGATTCGGAGTGAAAGGGTGAATAGGACGTGAGCCCTTGTGGGATAAGGGATTGTGTGGGATGGGCAGTGGAACGCTAATTTTGTATATTGGAGCTGCAATAAAAAAGCGCTTTATTTAAAGCGCTTAAAATTCCAGATCTATTTAGCTATTTTAGTTAATGGTTCACTTTCATCTTTCTTGTCATGATTACGGAAATATTGTTCTATTTGCTCAAGAGACAGCCCTTTTGTTTCAGGTAGGAATTTTTGAACAAATGCTATAGCGAAGATTCCAAGAACAACGAAAACAAAGAATGTCGTAGATAGACCGATTGATGCTAGTAATACTGGAAACGTTAGTCCAACTAAGAAGTTTACCAACCATAAGCATAAAACTGTAACACCCATTCCAAGACCTCTTAGGCGAGTAGGGAATATTTCAGATAGCATTAACCATGTTACAGGTGAGATAGCACCTTGTTGGAAAGCAAGAAATGTAACAGTAAGTGATAGGACTACATAAGGTAAAGCAGCGGAGCCTTCAAGTGTTAATGAAAAAATACCGATAAGAAGAAGTGCCGTTGTCGTACCTAATAACCCTGTTAAGAGCATTGGACGACGTCCAACTTTACCAAGCAGCCATATACCAACGAAAGTCGCCAGAACGGATATAACACCATTTGCAATATTACCAATAAGAGCTGCACCAGTTTCAAAACCGGCATTTTTAAGAATTTCAGTACCGTAGTACATAATAGAGTTTACACCTGTAATTTGCTGTACAACTGCAATTCCAATTCCTATAAATACAATACGTCGTACCCAAGGAACTGTCATATCCTTTAAGGTTGCTTTGTTACTATTATTCTCTCTTTCATGTAGTGACTTGATTTCATTTAGCTCATTTTTCGCTTGTTTTTCTTCTCTAATCTTATTTAATACTAAAAGTGCCTCATTATTCTTTTGTTTTGATACAAGCCAACGAGGACTTTCAGGTAACTTAAGCATTCCAAAGAATAAGAAGATGGCAGGGAGTGCGGCAATAATTAACATATAACGCCATACGTGATCATGATGACCCATTGTATTCCCGAGAATTGCATTGATTACAAATGCCAACAATTGTCCAGATACGATCATAAGTTCATTTTGTGTTACCATTCGGCCTCTGCTATTAGCCGGAGACATTTCTGCCAGGTAACTAGGTACTGTAACTGAAGCTCCTCCAACAGCTAATCCGAGTAGAAAGCGGAAAATAACCATTGCAGTTACATTTGGAGCTAGTGTACATCCAAGAGTGGCAAAGAAAAAGATTACTGCAAGTAATAGAATATTGTTGCGACGTCCATTGTAATCTGACAATCTACCACCAAATAGAGCACCAATAGCAGCTCCCAAAAGTAGTGAACTTGTTACAAGACCCTCAGTAAATGAGGTAAGGCCAAGTGCCTATGACATAAATGGTAAAGCGCCGTTGATCACACCAGTATCGTAACCAAACAATAGCCCGCCAAATGTTGAGACAAAGATGATTTTAAAAAGAAATGATTTTTGGGATTGATCCATCTGATTATCTCCTTTACAACATATTTGATTATATTATGAGTATTTCTTAGTTAAGTTCTTGTAATGATCATAATATTAAAAGCGCTTTCAGTCAATGCGTTTTTAAAAACTTTTTCCTATACTGCTAGGTCGATTTTATAAATATCCTTATAATTTAAGGGATTATAATGAGTAAATAAAATTAAAATTATATAGTGGTATTTCTGTATTTAACAGGTTAATATAAAATTCAACTACATATAATGATCAACTTTTGGTTAACTTTTATGTCATCCATTACAAAACCATTAGGTTCTTAAATTAGGATAGCGCCAGGGATCAACCTGAAATTTAAAATTAAAGATCTTGCATGATGCAAAATTGATTGGAACCAAATAAAAAAGATTTTCGCACTATGATTTAAGGGGGAATTATAGAAAAAATAAAACTTAACTTGAAAGCGTTTTATAATAATGCTAATATAAAAATATCAATTTAACATTTTCTATTTGAAGTGTTATGAAGTAAGATATTATGCATATAAATGAAATCGATTGCAGTGCAAAGTATAACTGTTTCTAAATTATAAGCTGCCACTCAAACAAAAAAGTAAAAAGTATTGACTGAAAACGCTTATAATATTATTCTTTAGGAAGAATCAGTAAAAAAAGTGAATGTTGTAAAAGATTTATCTTTCATAATTTAACGAGAAATGAAATCGATTTCAATAAAAATGAAAGATAATGAAAAATACTAATACATCTGTAAATAAGGAGGATAAGTATGAGTAACTTACTACGTAAACCAAATCAGAATGAATTGGAAAAGGGTGTTACGCTTGTACATAATGTTACATCCGATAACTCAGCATTAGAATATGTTGGTTTTAAGATGATTGATTTAGTTCCAGGTGCAAGATATACAGAAACATTAGGGAAACAAGAATGCTGTATCGTAGCTGTTACGGGACAAATTAACGTTTCTGATCAAGATGAGACATTTGAGGAAATTGGTACACGCGAGTCTGTATTCGAAAAGAAGCCAACGGATAGCGTATATATCTCAAATGACAAATCCTTCGAAATTGAAGCTGTAAGTAATGCCCGAGTTGCTTTATGTTATTCACCTTCAAATAAACAATTACCAACTAGGCTTATATGTGCTACCGAAAATGGTGTGGAGCATAGGGGAAAAGGTAACAATAAACGAATGGTGCATAATATTCTTCCTGATTCTGATCCGTCAGCTAATAGTTTACTAGTTGTGGAGGTTTTCACAGAAAGCGGAAACTGGTCAAGTTATCCTCCACATAAGCATGATCAGGACAATTTGCCGGAGGAATCTTTTTTAGAAGAAACGTATTATCATGAAATGAATCCTCCTCAAGGCTTTGTGTTCCAACGTGTTTATACAGATGATCGCTCGTTAGATGAAACAATGACTGTTGAAAACGGAGACATGGTGATAGTACCAGTTGGCTATCATCCAGTTGGAGTACCTGAAGGCTATACTTCTTACTATTTAAACGTTATGGCAGGACCAACTCGAATATGGAAATTTCATAACGATCCTGACCATGAATGGATTATTAATCGATAAAAAGGAGATGGGATGAACATGAAATTAAATTTCAATACTGATAGAAAGTTTGATATTATCGCGATTGGCCGAGCGTGTATCGATTTAAATGCGGTGGAATATAATCGCCCAATGGAAGAGACGATGACATTTTCAAAATATGTAGGAGGATCTCCAGCAAACATTGCAATTGGAAGTTCTAAACTAGGCCTGAAAGCAGGTTTCATTGGAAAGCTTGCCGATGACCAGCATGGGCGTTTTATCGAAAAATATATGAGAGAAGTTGGAATTGATACGTCTAACTTTGTTGTAGATCAAGAAGGTCACAAAACAGGGTTAGCCTTTACAGAGATTAAAAGTCCTGAGGAATGCAGTATTCTCATGTATCGTCAAGATGTGGCAGATCTTTATTTAGCTCCATCTGAAGTAAATGAAGACTATATTAAGAGATCAAAGATTCTGCTTGTATCGGGAACAGCACTTTCGAAGAGCCCATCACGTGAAGCAATTCTAAAAGCAGTCAGTCTAGCTAAAAAGTATGATGTCAAAGTAGTTTTTGAGTTAGACTATCGTCCATACTCATGGGAAAACTTAGAGGAGACAGCTGTTTACTATTCATTAGTTGCAGAGCAATCAGATGTTGTGATTGGAACTCGTGACGAATATGATGCTCTTGAAAACAGGACATCGGAAGGTAAAAATGAAGATACTGTTAACTATTTATTTAAGCACTCTCCTGAATTAATTGTCATCAAGCATGGTGTAGAAGGGTCTTATGCTTATGCAAAAACAGGTGATATATATAGAGGAAAAGCATACAAAACAAAAGTTCTGAAAACATTTGGTGCAGGGGATTCTTATGCTTCAGCTTTCTTATACGCATTAATTACAGGGAAGGATATTGAAACAGCATTAAAATATGGAAGCGCATCTGCTTCGATTGTCGTAAGTAAGCATAGCTCATCAGAAGCAATGCCTACAGTAGAAGAAATTGAAGCTTTGATTGAAAAAAATGAAACAATTTCAGTAGGGCAGGGGTGAAATAAAGGTGGAAACAATTCGCTTAACAACAGCACAGGCGTTAATTAAATTTATACAACAACAATATGTTTCAATTGATGGTGAGGAACATCCTTTTGTGGAAGGAATTTTTAATATCTTTGGTCATGGAAACGTTTTAGGATTTGGTGAAGCACTTGAACAGAATCCGGGAAATTTAAACATTATCCAAGGTAAAAATGAGCAAGGTATGGCTCATGCAGCTATTGCTTATAGTAAACAAATGTTACGAAAGAAGATTTACGCAGTTACCACTTCAAGTGGTCCTGGTTCAGCAAACTTAGTTACTGCTGCAGGTACGGCGCTTGCTAATAATATACCAATCTTATTGCTTCCGGCAGACACATATGCAACACGCCAGCCGGATCCGGTTTTACAACAAGTAGAGCAAGAACACAGCATCGCCATCACAACTAATGATGCCCTTCAACCTTTATCCAGGTATTGGGACCGTATCACCCGTCCAGAACAGTTAATGTCCAGTTTAATTCGTGCTTTTGAAGTATTGACAGATCCAGCAAAGGCTGGCCCAGCTACAATCTGTATTTCGCAGGACATTGAAGGGGAAGCATTTGATTATGATGTGAAGTTCTTTGAAAAGAGAGTTCATTATATTGACCGTCGACTTCCTAATCAACGTGAATTAGATGGTGCTGTAAAGCTAATAAAGGAAAGTAAAAAACCAGTCATTGTTGTTGGCGGTGGAGCGAAGTATTCAGAAGCAAGAGAAGCACTAATTGAAATTTCTGAAAGATATGATATTCCATTAGTAGAAACTCAAGCTGGTAAATCAACTGTTGAATCATCATTTAAAAACAACCTAGGCGGACTGGGGATTACTGGAACCTTAGCAGCAAATAAAGCAGCACAACAAGCGGATCTAATTATTGGTGTAGGGACAAGATTTACAGATTTTGCTACATCTTCTAAAACAATCTTTAATTTTGAAACAACGAAATTTTTAAATATAAATGTTAGTAGAATGCAAGCGTATAAGTTAGATGCCTTCCCGGTTGTAGCAGATGCTAAATCAACGATCGAAGCACTAATCCCGATGTTAGAAGGATATAAGAGTGATTTTGGCAATAGTATTGCAGAGTTACAAGAAGAGTGGATGGCTGAGCGTGATCGATTAAGTAAAGTAACATTTAATCGAGAGAATTTTGATCCGGAAATAAAAAATCACTTCTCTCAAGAAGTATTAAATGAATATGCGGATGCGTTAAATACAGAATTACCACAAACAACTGCATTACTGACTATTAATGAAACAATTAACCCAGACAGCATTATCATATGTGCCGCTGGTTCACTGCCGGGAGACCTTCAACGTCTATGGCACTCAGAAGTACCGAACACCTATCATTTAGAGTATGGTTATTCTTGCATGGGGTATGAAGTGTCAGGAACACTAGGGTTAAAACTAGCTGAACCAAACAAGGAAGTATATACAATTGTCGGTGACGGAAGCTTCCTTATGTTACACTCAGAGTTTATTACAGCCATTCAATACAATAAAAAGATTAATGTTCTTCTATTTGATAATTCAGGTTATGGTTGTATTAACAACCTGCAAATGGATTTTGGTAACGGCAGTTATTTCTGTGAATTCAGAACAGAGGACAATCGAATTTTAAACATAGATTATGCTAAAGTAGCTGAAGGTTATGGAGCAAAAGCATATCGTGCCAATACAGTTGAAGAATTAAAAGCAGCTCTTGAGGATGCTAAGAAACAAGACCGGTCAACTTTAATTGAAATGAAGGTCTTACCAAAAACAATGACAGATGGCTATGATGGCAGCTGGTGGAATTTGGGTGTACCAGAGATATCAAATCAAGAGGGTGTCCAAAATTCCTATGAGTTTAAACAACAAAAACTTCAAAATGCGAAGCAATATTAATAGAGGGTGAAAAAGATGAGTGATCAGCATATTCTGTGGGGAATTGCTCCTATCGGATGGCGTAATGATGATATACCAGAGATCGGGAAGGACAATACATTATCACATCTTTTAAGTGATATTGTTGTTGCTGGATTTCAAGGAACGGAAGTAGGGGGCTTTTTCCCGGAGCCGAAGATATTAAATAAAGAACTGAAACTACGAAACTTAAAAATTGCTGGGAAGTGGTTTAGTAGCTTTATTATCCGAGATGGTCTAGAAGCTGCCTCCAAGGAATTTCATCAGCATTGTGCTTACCTTCAAGAGGTAAATGCAAGTGTGGCTGTTGTTTCTGAGCAAACATACAGCATTCAAGGAACAGGAAAAAATGTTTTTGCAGAAAAACCATATTTCACTGATCAAGAATGGAATCTTTTATGCGAGGGACTAAATGAGCTTGGAAAGATTGCAGAACAATATCATTTAAAATTAGTCTTCCATCATCATATGGGGACAGGGGTTCAAACATTAGAAGAAATTGATCGACTTATGGATAATACAAACCCTAACCATGTTCATTTACTTTATGATACTGGTCATATCTTTGTATCAGATGGAGATTATATGGGGCTTCTAAAAAAGCACATTGGTCGTATAAAACATGTACACTTTAAAGATTCACGCCCAGATGTATTGAACCAATGCAGAGACAAAGGAGAATCATTTTTACAATCATTCTTAAATGGGATGTTTACAGTTCCGGGTGACGGTTGTATTGATTTCACAGAGGTTTATCAATTTCTGCTTGACCACAATTATAAAGGGTGGATTGTTATTGAAGCAGAACAAGACCCCGCAATTGCCCATCCGTTAGAATATGCTTTGCTTACTAGAAAATATATTGATGAAAAGCTTCTAAAAATAAAGACAGAAACAAAAGTATTTTAACTCAGGCATAGAGGTTTAGGCCTCTATTGCCTTGTGATGTAAAGGTGAATGAAAGCGTTGACTTAATAGCATGATGTACAAAATGAAAACCAATGGAGGGAAAAGTCATGACAATTAGATTCGGAGTTATAGGAACGGGTGCAATAGGCAGAGAGCATATTAAACGTATTAGCAATAAGCTAGCAGGTGGAGAAATCGTTGCAGTAACAGATGTTAATCAAGCATCTGCAGAGGATGCTGTAATAAGTTTTGGACTTAACGCAATTGTATATCAAGATGATAAAGCACTTCTTGCTGCTGATAATGTTGATGCTGTTCTTGTAACAAGCTGGGGACCAGCCCACGAAGCTAGTGTACTGGCAGCTATCGAAGCGGAGAAATATGTATTTGTTGAAAAGCCTCTAGCAACTACTGCGGAAGGTTGTATGAGAATTGTTGAAGCGGAAATGAAACATGGAAAGCGCCTTGTACAGGTAGGATTTATGCGTCGTTATGACAGTGGATATGTGCAATTAAAAGAGGCAATTGAGAACAATTTTATTGGAGAACCTTTAATGATTCGTGCAGCACATAGAAATCCAGAAGTTGGAGAGAACTACACAACAGATATGGCTATTCATGATACATTAATTCACGAAATCGATGTATTACATTGGTTAGTTAATGATGATTATAAATCAGTTCAGGTTACTTACCCTAAGAAATCTGTCCATGCACATGAAAATCTTAAAGATCCGCAAATTGTTACGCTCGAAACAAAGGGTGGAATTGTTATTACTGCAGAAATTAATGTTAACTGTAAATACGGATATGATATCCAATGTGAAGTCATAGGAGAAGAAGGAATTGTCAGTTTACCTGAATTCCAAAGTATCTCATTCCGTAAGAATGCCACTTTTGGCACGAATATCCTAATGGATTGGAAGGATCGTTTTATTGATGCTTACGATAAAGAGCTTCAAGATTTCATGGATTCAATCAAGAAAACTGGGGAGCCAAATGGTCCAACTTCTTGGGATGGGTATATTGCAGCTGTAACTGCGGATGCTGCCATTAAAGCGCAAAATTCAGGTGAAAAAGAGGACGTTGTTTTAAAAGAAAAACCTGCTTTTTATAGTAAACAATCAGAAGCAATTAATGCTTAATTAAGGGAGAGATAAACTATGAAACTGTGTTTCAATCAAGCTACAACATTAGAAAATTCGAATCTTGTAAAGGATTTAGAGTATTGTGAAAAGCATGGTTATGATTTTATCGAGATCCGCACGATGGATAAGTTGCCAGAATACCTGCAAAATCACTCTATTGAAGATTTAGCTAACTTTTTTAAATCAAATCATATTAAGCCTCTGGCGTTAAATGCACTTGTTTTCTTTAATAACCGCGATGAAGCTGGATATAACGAAATCATTACTGAATTTAAAAATATGCTTGAGGTAGCAGGAAAAATTGGTGCTCAATACGTCGTAGCCGTTCCTCTTGTAACGGAAAAGAAAATCTTAAAAACAGAAATTAAAGATAGCTGTATAGAAGTATTGAAAGAACTTTCCGATCTTGCAGAACCTTATGGAGTGAAGATCGCCTTAGAATTTGTTGGTCACCCTCAATGTACGGTTAATACATTTGATCAAGCTTATGATATTGTTGAAGCGGTTGATCGTGAAAATGTGGGGTTAGTATTAGATGCTTTCCATTTCCATGCTATGGGGTCTGATTTAGAGGACCTTAAAAAGGCTGATGGCTCTAAGATTTTTATCTTCCATATTGATGATACAGAGGATTTTCCAATAGGGTTCTTAACTGATGAAGATCGTGTATGGCCAGGTTTAGGTGCAATTGATTTGGAGAGTATTCTCACAATTTTAAATGAAAAAGGATATTCAGGTCCAGCATCAGTAGAGATTTTCAGACCTGAGTATTATCAATTAGATCCGGAAGAAGCGATAAAAATAGCAAAAGAAACAACGCTAGAGGTTTTTTCAAGATATCTTAATTTAGAACTTTCTTCAAAATAAAAAGGTTTTGGAACGTTCTCTGATCTTTCCAAAAATCAACAGTTTTTAATAGACAAGCTGATTCTTAGATGAGTCAGCTTCTTTTTTATACTGTGAGAATCATTCATTTGTAGCTTAATTGTAAGAGCTGATCAAGGCGCTTGCGCTTTTGTTACAAACTCAATGATAAAAAGTGCTCTTGAAATTATTTACATGGTAAAATAGTAGATGGTGGGCAAAATTTGCAATTGGATTTTGTAAGTGAGTAGTATAATAAATGAAGGAAGTATAAGGGATATTTATTCCCGACAGTTTGTTTGTGCTACATTGTGTAGAGTGAAGGTGAGTGAGTAATTTTATGAAAATGAGTGATGTTGCAAAACTAGCGAACGTTTCACCTGCAACAGTATCAAGAGTATTAAGTAATCCAGACTTAGTTAGTAAAGAAACTAGGGAAAAAGTGCTGGATGTTATTAATAAAGTCAATTATAAGCCCCATATTGTTGCAAGACAATTCAGAACAAAGGAAACGAAAATTATTCTTGTCGTCGTGCCTGACATTACAAGCGCTTTCTTTTCCAGGGTTTTGCGCGGGATTGAGCATGTAGCTGTTCAACATGGCTATCAAGTAATATTAGGTGATACTGAAAATGAGATTAAGCGGGAGCAAGAATATATAAATTTATTACTTCAAAAGCAAGCTGATGGTATGGTGCTATTAACGGCAAGACAAGATAAGTCAAAATTGGAGGAAATATCAGAGCATTTTCCAATGGTTTTGGCATGTGAGTATGTAGACGGGTTAAATGTCCCTACAGTCTCAATCGATAATATTAGTAGTGCTAGAAAGGCGACTGAACATTTAATTAAGCTGGGCCATACAAAAATTGCACATATCACAGGGTCCATGAATGTCATATTAAGTCGAGACAGGTTAAGAGGGTTTCAACAAGCTATGATGAGTTATGATTTAGAAATAGATTCTTCCTTTATCCAGGAGAGCGATGCTAGCTATGAGTCAGGATATGATCAAATGATGAAGCTATTGGCACTGGAAACTCCTCCTACAGCTGTCTTTGCCTTTAATGATGAAGTAGCGATAGGGGCTATGAAAGCAGCAAAAGATAGCCAACTTTCAATTCCTGATGATATAGCTATAGTTGGATTTGATAATATTAATATGGCTTCTATTATTGAACCGAACTTAACGACAATTAATCAACCTAAATATGAAATAGGGAAGAAGGCAATGGAGCTTTTATTGAAAATAATTAATGGGGAACCTCTTCAGAAGAAAAAGTTTGTCATGAGGGATGAATTAATTATTAGGGAATCTTCTAAGAGAAGGTAAAGAGCGAAATAACCTTGGTTGGAAGACATGGATTGTTTTCCGACCAGGGCAATCTTAACAAATAAGAAAATGAAGTTTACAAAAAATAGATCTTCATTTACTATAGAATATAATAGAATGTAATCGATTTCTAAAATAGATCATTTTCTGAAATGGGGGATATTTACGTGCGCACCAAAATGAAATCGTTTTCAGCATCATCTTTGTTTTTCATTTTGGTATTAAGAACATTATACTTTTAAAATTGAATTTATAAGTTGAAGGTGAGAGATCAAGATGAAAATGAGTGATGTTGCAAAGTTAGCAAATGTATCCCCTGCAACTGTATCTAGAGTTCTTAGTCATCCAGAATTGGTTAGTGTTAAGACGAGAAAAAAAGTAATGGAGGTAATTAAACAAGTTAATTATAAGCCTCACCTTGTGGCTAGGCAGTTTAGAACTCAGGAAACAAAGATCATTCTAGTCGTTGTCCCTGATATAACAAGTGCATTTTTTTCGAAAGTATTAAGGGGAATCGAGCATGTAGCTATAGAGCATGGTTACCAGGTGATATTAGGTGATACTGAGGATACTGTGGAACGTGAGAAGGAGTATGTAAACTTACTGCTTCAAAAACAAGCAGATGGTATGGTGCTTTTAACAGCTAGATTAAATAAGAAAAGTCTAGAAGAAATCTCTAAGAATTATCCGATCGTTTTAGCGTGTGAATATATTGATGGATTGAATATACCGACTGTTTCAATTGACAATATTAGCAGCGCGATAAAAGCAACCGAACACTTAATTAACTTAGGGCACACTAAAATCGCCCATATAACAGGCAGTATAAATGTTGTTTTAAGTCGGGACCGTTTACGAGGCTTTCAACAGGCTATGTTAAGCCATAATTTAGAGGTAGAATCTGTTTATATACAAGAGGGTGATTCTAGCTTCGAATCCGGTTATCAACAAATGCTGAAGTTGTTAGCACTAGAAGAGCCGCCAACAGCTGTTTTTGCTTTTAATGATGATATGGCAATGGGAGCAATAAAAGCTGCAAAGGAAAGAGGACTGATGATTTAGCAATTGTTGGATTTGATAACATTAAAATGTCCTCGATCATTGAGCCGAATTTGACAACAGTAGATCAACCTAAGTATGAAATTGGAAAAAAAGCGATGGAATTATTAATAAGGTTAATTAATGGTGAATTGCCTAAGAAACAAATTGTTTTGAAAGATAAGTTAATGATTAGGGAATCGACTTGTTCAGAGTGGAAGTCTCAGGTGGAAGCAGAAGCAGAGTTGGTTTGATCTATATATTTATAAAACCCTGCTGAAATCGATTTCTAACACCGATCTCTGTTAAAACCATATTCCTAAAAAGAAAATCAATAATGAAAAGATAGGTGTTATTTTATATGATATATGAAAAATCATTGAATTTATTGAGTTTGTAGATGGAATATTAATTTATAAAAATGAGGGAAAAGCGTTTACAAATCAACTTTCATCATTTAAAATGGGTCTTGTAGGGAATGATTTTTATAAAGATAATTGAAATCGATTTCAGTATTGTTATCTTTACTAGTGAATAAGCTTTTTGGCCTTTAAGAGAGTAATAGGTAATAAGAAAGGTTAAATTGCATAATAATAGGATGTATTTAAGGGAGGAGAATGGATTATGTCAAACACAGTAACAGTGGAAAATTTGAAAAACTACATCGGTGGTAAATGGGTTGAATCTAGTTCTGGTAAGACAGAGGTTGTTCCAAATCCGGCAACTGGTGAAACACTTGCTCATGTACCTATTTCTAGCCGTGAAGATGTTGACCATGCAGTAGAGGTAGCAGCAGAAGCTTTCAAAACATGGAGCACGACAGCTGTTCCGCGTAGAGCAAGAATTCTATTTAAGTATCAACAGTTGCTTGTAGAGAATTGGGATGAACTAGCTCGCCTAGTAACGTTGGAAAACGGTAAAAGCTACAACGAAGCATACGGTGAAGTCCAACGTGGTATTGAATGTGTTGAGTTTGCGGCAGGTGCTCCTACTTTAATGATGGGTAAACAGCTTCCAGATATCGCGACAAATGTTGAATCAGGTATGTATCGATACCCAATTGGTGTAGTTGGCGGAATTACACCATTTAACTTCCCGATGATGGTGCCTTGCTGGATGTTCCCATTAGCAATCGCTTGTGGTAACACATTCGTATTAAAGCCATCTGAGCGTACTCCATTGCTTGCGAATCGCCTTGCAGAGTTATTTACAGAAGCTGGTTTACCAGAAGGTGTTTTAAACATTGTTCATGGTGCACATGACGTTGTAAATGGTTTACTTGAGCATCCTCAGGTAAAAGGAATTTCATTTGTAGGATCTCAACCAGTTGCCGAATATGTTTATAAAACAGCTTCAAATCACGGGAAACGTGTTCAGGCACTTGCTGGTGCAAAAAACCACTCAATTGTAATGCCTGATGCCGACCTGGACCTTGCTGTTAACCAAATTATGAATGCAGCTTACGGTTCAGCTGGTGAAAGATGTATGGCAGCTGCAGTTGTTGTTGCTGTTGGAGAGGTTGCAGAGCCATTTATGGAAAAACTAGTGGGTGCTGTCAACAATATCACAATTGGAAATGGCCTAGATGAAGGGGTATTCCTAGGACCTGTTATTCGTGACACACATAAAGAAAGAACAGAAAAATACATTGAACTTGGAGAAAAAGAAGGAGCTACATTAGTACGCGATGGTCGTAAAGATGCTGAGGCATCAGGCAATGGCTATTTTGTAGGACCTACAATTTTTGATCATGTAAATACAGAAATGACAATCTGGAAAGAAGAGATCTTTGCTCCAGTGTTATCGGTTGTTCGTGTGAACACATTAGAAGAAGCTATTGCTCTAACTAATGAATCAGATTTTGCAAACGGAGCGTGTATTTATACAACAAATGGAAGCAATGTACGTCAATTCCGTGAAACAATTGATGCGGGTATGTTAGGGGTTAACTTAGGTGTCCCTGCACCGATGGCGTTCTTCCCATTCTCTGGCTGGAAGAAATCATTTTATGGTGACCTTCATGCAAATGGAACAGATGGTGTTGAATTCTATACACGTAAAAAGATGGTAACCGCACGCTGGTAATAGAGTAAACGGTTGTAAGGAGCAGTGGCTAAAATGAAGTAATTGATTTCATATAATAAGAGGGCTGCTCCTTTTAAAAACCCTTCTATTAAAAGACGGAGTGAACCTTTGAATAATTTAAATTCCGTTCATCATAACTGTATCTTTCTATTTGCTTCGTTTACCCTTTGGTTTCCGCATTTTATCTACCTTCCTGTTTTAACTCCCTATATGGAGTTAATGGGGAGTGAATATATTTTCATAGGAGTTGTTCTTGGAAGCTATGGATTTATGCAATTTGTATGCAGGTTGCCAATAGGTATCTATTCAGATCTTATTAAGCTTAGAAAACCTTTTATAGTCTTTGGTTTAGTAATAGGAGCAGTAAGTTGCTTTGTTTTTGCAGTAACAGACAGTTTGGGATGGGTTCTTTTAAGCCGTTCTCTTGCCGGGATTGCAGCAGCAACCTGGGTTGTGTTTACAGTGTTATACTCAAGCTACTTTACTGATAGAGAAGTTCATCGAGCAATGAGTAGTATATCCTTTGTTGTCGTATTAGCACAGCTTTTAGGAATGACTGTAAGCGGTTTTATTGTGGGTGAATGGGGATGGAAAGCACCCTTCTGGATCGGTGCGGGTATAAGCTTTCTAGGAGCAATTCTTTCACTTTTTATTCCTGAATCAAAAGAAGTTGCTAAAACAGAACCTATTCGCTTCAGAGATCTAATCGCGGTTATGAATGAGCCTATGATTTTAAAAGTCTCTTTCCTATCGATTCTAGCTCATAGCATTATCTTTACAACCATGTTTGGATTTATCCCGGCATATGTAGTGGATATTGGCTATGTTACAGGTGATATAAGCTATATTGTCTTTTCTTTTATGATTCCTCATGCTATTGCTACATTATTTATGGGAAAATTGATCATACCTTTTCTAGGAAAATGGAATTCCTTAAAGATTGCGTTTTTAGGAACAGCCTTTTTTACATTTCTAACACCATTTATAGAATCAAAGGTGTTGTTGATGGTGATCCAAAGTTTTAACGGGTTTGCACTTGGTTTAATCTTTCCTTTGTTATTAAGTATGGCAATTGAAACAATCGATCCTAATAAACGAGCCACAGCAATGGGAGTCTACCAGGCTTTATATGCGATTGGTATGTTTGCCGGTCCGCTTCTGGCAGGAGTTCTTAATTCGGAGTTTGGGATTTCAGCAGGTTTCTATTTTACAGGTATTTTAGGCTTTGCAGCTAGTTTCTTCACTTTATTATGGACTGAAAAAAGGGATGTTGGGCCAAATAAGGGGCTTAAAATTAGTAGTTAGATTGTGCAAATTAAGATGATATCCAAAACAGTTTAATTTAAATAGCCGAAAAAGGAGATGTTTACATTGCGTTTAGCATATGATCCGTCACATTATCGTGATAATACAAATTTAAAAGATACGATCGATGCAGTTGCTAGATTAGGGTATGAATATGTAGAGCTATCACCGCGTAAAGACTTTATTTGGTTTTATGAATACCCAAAGGTTGATAAGCAGCTTATTAGAGATTTAAAAAGATATTGTTTAGATGCAGGCGTGAAAATCTCTTCAGTCCTTCCTGTTCAACAATGGTCTTCACCTATTGAAGAAGAACGTCAGGCAGCAGTGAGAAACTGGAAGCGCTGTATTGAAATCACTTCTGAATTAGGTGTTGATTTAATGAACAGTGAATTTGCCGGTGATAAAAGCCGTCCGGTCGAAAGTGAAGCAGCTTTTGTTAAATCAATGGAAGAGTTAATGCCGCTATTTGAAAAAGAGGGTATTAATCTTAATTTACAATCTCATCCTAACGATTTTATTGAGTTGAATACAGAAGCTATTCGGATGATTCGTGCACTAGATAAAGATTGGATTAAGCTAGTTTATTCTGTTGCACATGCTTTCTTTTATGATGATGGTATTGGCGATGTTGAAAAGCATTTAGAAGAAGCAGGAGATTTACTCGCACATGTTCTAATTGCAGATACTCTGAACCATAAAGCTGCATTTGGCTTACGATATATTGTAAATCCTCCTAATGCAAACGTAACGATTCATCAGCATTTGAACCCTGGTGAAGGGGAAGTAAACTTTAAAGCACTCTATCGGAAATTAAGAGAAATGAAATTTGATGGAATTGTAACAAATTCAGTTTTCGCTTATCCTGATAAACCAGAATGGTCAAATGAAGTAACGCTAAAATCCATAAAAGAGGGATTAAATATTACTACAGGATTAAACGTTTAATATATGTACAGAGTGTAAATGAAAAATTGATAAGTTTTTAAGAGACAGCTTATGTTTCATAGGTATAAACCTACCGACATAAGAACTGTCTCTTTTTTAATTAAAGGATTTGATAAAAAAATCAAGAAGTAATGTAAGGGATAAATCATAGGGATGAGGAGGATTAAGTATGGAAAAGAAATATATTCTATCTTTAGATCAGGGGACAACAAGCTCAAGGGCTATATTATTTAATAAAAATGGAGATATCGTCGAAGTCGCTCAAAGAGAATTTCCGCAATATTTCCCTCAGCCAGGTTGGGTAGAGCATAATGCCTTAGAAATATGGAGTTCAGTATTAGCGGTGATTGCTGAAGTATTAGCAAAAATAAATATATCTCCTAAGGAAATAGCAGGCATTGGAATTACAAACCAACGTGAGACAACGGTTGTTTGGGATAGAGAAACAGGAATGCCTGTTTACAATGCCATTGTGTGGCAATCAAGGCAAACATCTGATATTTGTGAAAAATTAAAAGAAAGCGGGTATAATGATGTATTTAGGAAAAAAACGGGCTTATTAATTGACCCTTATTTTTCAGGAACAAAAGTAAAATGGATTCTAGATCATGTTGAAGGAGCAAGACAAAAAGCAAATGAAGGCCGATTGCTTTTTGGCACAATTGATTCGTGGTTAATCTGGAAGCTTTCCGGTGGTGCAAGGCATGTGACCGATTATACAAATGCATCGAGAACACTGATGTATAATATTTATGATTTACAATGGGATGATGAGTTATTGGAAATATTAGATGTACCTAAATCAATGTTACCTGAAGTTTGTTCTTCTTCAGAAGTGTATACGGAAACAGTTGATTATCATTTCTTTGGAGAAAGAGTCCAAATTGCAGGAGTTGCAGGGGATCAGCATGCGGCATTGTTTGGGCAGGCTTGCTATGAGAAGGGAATGGCAAAAAATACTTACGGTACAGGCTGCTTTATGCTAATGAATACAGGAGAAAAGGCAGTACCATCGGAAAATGGATTATTAACAACAATTGCTTGGGGAATTGATGGGAAAGTAGAATATGCACTAGAGGGTAGTATTTTTGTAGCAGGCTCAGCTATCCAATGGCTGCGTGATGGCTTGAGAATGATTGACAATGCATCTGCTTCTGAAAAGTATGCAGAAAAAGTTGATTCAACCGATGGGGTATATGTTGTACCTGCATTTGTAGGATTAGGTACCCCATATTGGGATAGTGAGGCAAGAGGAGCCATTTTGGGTTTGACACGTGGAACGACAAAAGAGCATTTTATCCGTGCGACACTTGAATCTCTTGCTTATCAAACGAAAGATGTTCTAAAGGCGATGGAAGCAGACTCTGGCATTCAGCTTAAGAAACTTCGTGTAGATGGTGGGGCTGTAAAAAATAATATGCTCATGCATTTTCAAAGTGATATCTTAAACGTCCCCGTTGAGCGTCCTGTTATCAATGAAACGACTGCATTAGGTGCCGCTTATCTAGCAGGACTAGCCGTTGGTTTTTGGCAGAACCGTGAGGAAATTGCGATGCAGTGGAAGGTAGATCAATCGTATAAGCCTGTTATGAAAGATGATCAAAGAAATGAGCTTTATAAAGGCTGGCGGGAAGCAGTTAAAGCAACAATGGGGTATAAACCAAATAAAAAACAATAGAAATGAATAACTCCCTTTTAAAGTGCAAAAAATCAAAAGCAGAGTAGCGGAAAAATGAAGTTAAACCTTTAAGTATATGTATGTTTTTAATTGATAAAGAGAAGTTAAAATGGTTGGATGAAGAACGGAACAAAATGATTAAATCGTGTTATGGTATAAATAAGGGTAGGCTCTTTGCACTTAATCATTGTGTTTAGGAGTCTACCCTTATTAGTCAGTCCTTATTTTAGAGATTCTGATAAAAACTCAATTACTTGATCCGGAGTTTTCGCGTTAGCACTATGAAGGTGTGCAAGCTTTTCGCCTTTTTTAAAGACTAATAAACTAGGAATCCCCATCACATCATATTTTTCAGCAATTTCCGGAAGTTCGTCTTTGTTAATCTCATACATAGATACATCTCCAACCTCTTCGAAAACAGTTGGTAAAAACATATCCATACGTTTGCAATCAGGACACCAGTCTGTGAAAAATTTTAGGACAACAGGTTTATCACTATTGATAAGTTCCTGAAATTGGTTGTCTGTTTTTATATGTTCCATCATGATCACCTCTAATACCTATTTTACCCATATCTTTATGAAAAAACAGTATTTTGCCTATATTAAGTGGAAAGTATGGAGTCAGCTGAAATGGACGATCATGGCTAATCAGAATAGTTGACGGGGTTTATCTCCAAAAGTATACTAACTTACAATAAGTAAGTTGTTTAAAAAAGGGGAGATAAATGATGATAGAAGCCATAAAGGAGATTCCTCTAGAAAGCTTAAAAGATAAAACAAAAATAGTACCTTATGAAAAGGGAATGACATATATCGTAGGACCGATTAACTTGCCTGTGCAGTTAGATGATGAAACTGTATTTTTTAAATGGTACTGCTGGCTGAATATAGTGGGGGAACAAAATTCTTCTTTTGAAACATTAGTAAAGCGATTACCAACTCTCCAATTAGCAAAACAGCAGCAATCTAGTGTATTGGTGTATGGTGATTTTGAAATGGAAGATTCAGCACTTATTCGGATGCACAGCATTTGTCATACAGGTGATATTTTTGGAAGTAAAAGATGTGATTGCGGCTATCAATTAAAACAATCGTTAAGAATGATAAAAGAGCACGGTACTGGAGCGCTTTTCTATTTAGCCAATCATGAGGGAAGAGGAATAGGATTGTTTAGTAAAGCACTTGCTTACCTTCTTCAAGAGGAAGGGTTAGATACAGTTGAGGCAAATAAAGGATTAGGGTTTGCAGATGACTCAAGAAGCTATGAAGAGGCGATAAGAGTACTAAAATCTCTTAGACAACGACCAGTCACATTAATAACAAATAATCCACTTAAACTTGAGGCACTTCAGAAATCAGGTGCAAATGTAGCAGGCAGAATAGCATTATGGGGAGATGTATCACACTATAATCAGAAGTACTTAGAAACGAAAATGGAGAAAGCTGGCCATTTTAGAGGAGGCTATACGATTGAGTGAACATGAGGTTTATATGAAATTAGCAATAAACAATGCTATTGCAATGAAAGGACAAACCGAACCAAATCCGTTAGTAGGAGCAGTAATTGTTAATAATAATCGAATCGTTGGTGTAGGTGCACATTTAAAGGCCGGTGGTCCCCATGCTGAAATTCATGCTTTAAACATGGCGGGTGAACATGCTAAGGGAGGTACAATGTATGTAACTCTTGAGCCTTGTTCACATCATGGTCGAACAGGCCCGTGTGCAGTTGCAATTGTTGAAGCGGGGATTAAAAAAGTAGTAGTGGCTACTCTTGATCCAAATCCACTCGTTGCAGGGAATGGAATAAAGATTTTAAAAGATGCAAACATAGATGTGACGGTTGGAGTTTGTGAAAAAGAATCCATCATGATGAATGAGGTCTTTAATAAATTTATTACGACCAAAACTCCGTTTATTACATTGAAATCCGCAACAACTATAGATGGCAAAATATCCTCATATACCTCGGATAGTAAATGGATTACATCTGAAGAAGCAAGAAAAGATGTTCATCAATTAAGACACGAACACGCAGGGATTTTAGTAGGTGTACAGACAGTGATAAAGGATAATCCTGAATTAACAACTCGTATTGTACATGGACGGAATCCTATTCGCATCATTCTTGATAGCCGCTTAAGGACTCCGCTTCATTCTAAAGTAGTGACAGACAAACAAGCTGAAACATGGATTTTTACATCAAAAAGCTATTCGAAAAAGGCTAAGGATCACTTAGAAGCATTAGGAGTAAATATATTTATTACCTCAGGGGTTGAACAAGTAGATTTAAAGGATACGCTTCAAATCCTGGGTGAAAAGGGTGTTTCTTCCGTATTAATTGAAGGCGGTGGAGAAGTGAATGCATCTTTTCTAACTGAACAATTAGTTGATAAACTGGTTTTATATATGGCTCCTAAGATAATAGGAGGAAAGGAAGCACCTGGCTTTATCGGAGGACTAGGAATTGAGAAGATGGCGGATGCCATTAATATAGATCATTTAGATATAGTTAAAATAGGAAACGATTTTAAATTTACTGGTTATCCAATTTATCCGACTCTTAATGGGCAGTAAGACCCTGCTTAAAGCTTCTGAGTTTACAAGAAGGCAGGTGGGGTTAATGACCCGTAATGGTCGGGTTAGTTCACCTAACCATCAGTGGGGGATGAAGAAACCCCCGCACTTATGGAAGTTTTACTTAAAAAATAATGTAAAAGCTCGAGGGTCAAGCAATTCAAATGGTTCTGTTTTCGGGTGCACTCTTTATAAATGACGTGTAAATTGGTACACGTCATTTTCTTTATTTATCAAGGGTAATGAACATTTTTGATCGTTCTGACATGATAATTGACATCATTTTTTTATGATGAACAATAATCAATGTACAAATAAGAAAAACTGCCAATTAACTGTCGATGTGACTGCCGATTAGGCTATGTTTTTTAATTTCCTAGGTGGTTTAGGTTGATGGAACTAATGACATTTTCGATAAAACTATTTTCTTCTATTTTTGCAAAGAGATTTGGTCTTCATCGTTTTGATGAAGACTATTTTTTCTGATTTTCTGAAGGGATTAGGTCTTCATATACCAATTGCTCTGTCTAAACTTTTGTCATTACGGCTTTAAATTTCAGAGAAGCTCTCACAACGAAGCCCTTTACAAGCAATTGGCATCGTGTTTTTCTTGTATTGTGTAAAAGTCAATTTTAAGGTAAAATAAAACCAAGTAAACTTATATGAATTATTTAAATTAAAATAGAGTTGTTGCAGCAGCTAATGCTGATTTATGGCTTTGCGAATTGAGGAAACATAAAAAAGCAGTTTAAATAAAGCGGGGCATCAAAAGGGGGCAATCTATAATGAAAAACGAAGTATATCCAGTCATTTTAGGAGCGGAAAGTTTGTTTTTTACAGGGAATGATACAGGAATTGTTTTATGTCATGGTTTTAATGGCACACCGCAAAGCATGGAATATATAGGGAAACATCTAGCAGATTACGGCTATACTGTCTCCATCCCTAGATTAAAAGGACATGGCACGAATGTGGAAGATATGGAAGAAAGTAAGTATGAAGAATGGATCGTAAATCTTCAAAGCGCATATGAAAAACTAAAGCAAACATGTGAAAAAGTATATATTGTTGGGCAATCAATGGGAGGTGCCTTAACACTTCAGGTAGCTGCCCAAAATAAGGTAGATGGGATTTTTCTCATTAATGCAGCAGTTACAGATGTTGCATACAAAGAATATCGAAATGAACATGTACCGAGAATGATTGAAGAGGGTGCACCTGATATAAAAAAACCTTCTGTTCATGAAATTACGTATGAACAAGTACCGTTAAAGGCGATCCATCAATTACTAGATTTAATGGATAATACGAAAGACAAAGTGAAATTCATATCAAACCCAACAATTATTTTTAAGTCTAAAATTGATCATGTTGTTTCACCTGCAAATTCAGATTATATTTTTAATAATATCTCTAGCTCTGAAAAACTGCTTATTGAATTGGAAAATTCTTATCATGTTGCTTCAATGGATTATGATGCACTGTATATTGTGGATAACATTCATGCGATAGTAAAAAAGCTTAATAAAAATCAATCAATAAAAGAGATGGAGAATTGCGTCATTTAACATAGTATGTGGATAACATATAGGATTATTAACAAGTTATCCACATATCAACGAAGTTATTAACATTTTTGTAAACACTTAATTTGGATAAACTGATTTGATCTCTAGTTTCTGATAAGTTTGATTTTATTATTGAAATCGTTTTCCTCTTTGTTCGTTTTAAATGTTATAATTTGTAATTATTAACTAGACATTTTAATGGGGGGCTTTATGACGATGATCATTCGGAGAATGAATAAAAAAGATATAGAGCAAATCCAGCTTGTCGCAAAATCTAGTTGGCATAGTACATATAAGGGAATTATACCAACCGATATACAGGAAAGTTTTGTGAAAACTGCTTATTCACATGACATGTTAATAAAAAGATTAACGGAAACTCTTTTCCTTGTGGCGGAACAAGACGATAAGATCATTGGATTTGCTAACTTTACACCGCTTAAGGATGAGAAGAAGGTTGAACTCGGGGCCATTTATTTATACGAGGAGTTCCAGGGGAAGGGAATTGGGACAGACTTATTGAAGGCGGGATTAGAGGAGTTAGGTCAGATTAAGAAAGTGTATGTAAATGTTGAAAAAGAAAATCAACGCGCGGTAAATTTTTATAAATCAAAAGGATTTAAAATAGAGACAGAATATGATGATGTGTTTGACGGTCATACATTAAAAACCGCCAGAATGATGCTGGAAGTTTAATTTACATATTGGGATACTGAAATCATTGGAGCGGAAAACCCAGACGAAAATGTTAGGATAAGCAAAACATTAGGATGCTTATCCTAAAGGGCAATAAAACGAATATGTTATGAAAATTGTTTGGAAGCATCAGTTTTTACTGGTTGTTTCACTTTATCACTTCTTGAAATATAACTATGTAATACCATACCAATCATGACCAATGCCATTCCAAAAAGCGAAAGTATGGTTGGTAAAGATGCTCCTAAGAAGAGGATTTCCCCTATTAGAACGAATAGTACTTGAATCGACTGCGTGGCTTCTACTGCCGCAAGCTGTGTCATATTATGCTGTACTATATTCGTAGCTTGAAAGAATAGTAAGGTTGCAATTAAGCCTGAACAAATGGCTACCCAAAAGGATTGAATAGTTTGAGTTTTTGTTGGAAGGCCAGTGGTTGATAGAGCCATTATTGCAAAAATAATCCAAAGAGGCAAGCTGCCTAATGTCATACCTAAAACACGCTGAAACACATCTAATCTTCCTTCACAAAGTGCCATCATTTTGCGATTTCCAAGTGGATAGGCAAAAGAGGCGATTAGGACCGGGATAATGGTTAATAAAACAGGTTTTAGTGATAGATGGCTTGCGTGTTCATATTGCATAATGGCAACACCTAAAAGAATAATCATAGACATACTTAGACCTTTAAGAGGAATTTGCCCTCGTACTTTTAGGGGGCCATTAGCTGTATGGATTTCTTGATAAAAAAGTGGAGCCAGAAGTGAGCCTGATAGGATTGTCATTTGCCAAGTAGCTGCGATTAACCAACCAGGACCAAATGCACCTGCAAAACAAATAGGAGCATAAAATAAACCAAACCCCACTGTTCCCCATAACAGCCACTGTGCCGGATTTTTTTTTATTTCCTTCATTAGTGGTGACCATTTTTTTGTCCCAATAACAAAAAGAATGAGAAAGGGAAGCATGAAAAAATACCGTAAGGATGAACTCCATAACCAACTTCCTCCAGATAGCTCCATAGAACGATTTAGTACAAAAGTAAACGCAAAAAAGAAGGAAGAACAAACCCCTAGAAGGATAGCTCGCAAAGTAAACACCCCCAATAATATATTTTAGCCATTTAATGGAAAGAGATTGACCATACTATACCATATTTCAAAATTAAAGTGCGACTTTTCTGTATTGTTCAAAAGTTCCCGAAGAAATATAATGGAATTAACGACTTGTTATAAGGGAGAGTGAGTTGAGCAGATGAAGAAAAGCCTGCAATATCCCATTGGAGAATTTGTAGCTCCAGAGAATATCACAAGAAACGATTTGGATGAGTGGATTGAAACAATAGAAGAAGCTCCTATACAGCTTAGAAAAGTGCTCGAATCTTTGCCTGAATCATTATTGGATACATCCTATCGGCCGGGAGGTTGGACAGTAAAACAAATTGTTCATCACCTTGCTGACAGCCATATGAATAGCTACATTCGATTTAAATTAGCTCTTACAGAAAATTTTCCAACTATAAAAGCATATGACGAGAATGCTTGGGCTAATTTACCTGATTATCAGATGCCGGTTGAATCATCTCTTCAGCTGCTGGAATCCCTGCATACACGTTGGGGTCAATTATTAAGGTCTATGTCTTTATCAGACTTCAGCAAAACATTTTATCACCCTGAAACAAAACAGGATGTTATGTTATCAACAAATGTTGCACTATATGCTTGGCATAGTAAACACCATCTTGAACATATAAAGTTAGTTTCAGTACATTAATGCTTGCCGCATTCTCTATTAAATAGAGGATGCCTTTTTAATACATAATAGATTCTAAAAAACATTAAAATGAAACCTCCCAATGATGGAAGAACTGACCAAAACTTAACCTACATAATCTGGAATCCACCTGAATATGATGTACAAGCATACATAATAAAAGGGTTCTCAGATACTGGAGGGTAAGATGTTGAATAGTCTGTTTAGCTATGTTTTTTTAGGCGTTTCACTAGCAGCACCGATTGGTCCTGTCAATGCAGGTCAAATTGATAGGGGAATTAAGGGAGGATTTTTTCATGCCTGGCTGTTTGGTCTTGGGGCTACAACAGCTGACGTTTTGTATATGTGTTTAGTGTACCTTGGTTTTGTTAATATTCTTCAGATCTCGGTAGTACAAACATTTCTATGGTTATTTGGTTTTTTCGTCTTGGTATATACGGGTATTGAGAGTCTGCTATCTGCCAAAAAACATACGATGGTCAATGGAAGAGGAAGTATTAGATTTTCGAAATCGTATTTTTCTGGTTTTTTTATGTCCTTACTTAATCCCTTAAGCATCCTATTTTGGATCGGAATATATGGATCGATCTTAGCGAACACAGTGTTAACAAATAGTGATAAGTATTTGGTTATTTACTCAGCTGCTATTCTCATTGGTGTTTTACTATGGGATTTTATGATGGCGATTCTTTCAAGTGTTTTAAGAAAGTATTTAACACCCTCTTTGCTTACAACAATTTCACTCATTTCAGGAATATCTTTAATAGTGTTTGGGTTGTATTTTGGTTATCAAGGAATAAAATCTTTTTTTTAATTTGTTCCAAATTTCAATTTACCAAACAGGACAAAATAAAAAGTCATGATGCGGGCTAAAAGCTCACATCATGACTTTTATTAGTTAGTATGACTACCGGTTATTTCAAAAAGTGAACTAATCAAGCCGATTAAGATTCCTAAACAAGCGCCGCCTGCAACTTCTGCTGGTTGGTGGCCAAGGAGCTCGTTTAACTCTTTTTCTTGTTTCACATGAAATAGACCTGGCATTTGGCCAGATAATAGTTCTATGTCTGCGTCAAGATCGTTTACAATTTTTGCGATTTCACCTGTGTGTCTTCTTATACCTTGTGCATCATACATAACAATAATCCCAAAAATGACTGCTAGAGCTGTTTCAACTGAATGTATTCCTTTTTTAGATGCTACATATGTTGCAAGAGCTGAAACTCCTGCTGAATGTGAACTTGGCATTCCGCCTGTTTGGAAGATAGGGCGCCAATCCCAAACATCATGTTCTTTTTTATGTGTAAATATTTTAAGACCTTGGGCAATTCCAATTGCTGAAAGAGCCGTCCAGATTCCTCGATTCATTATCCCTCACCTCTATGTGGATAGTGTTTATCAAAATGTAAACTATATGCAATGTGTTGAATGAAAACTATTTAAAATTCTTTTGATGACCTTATAGAGAAAAAGAGGGCAATGAGAATAAAGAGATATAGGGATTTTTAAATCCCTATGTTTGTTCGGATGTGATCCATTTGGTTAGTAAAGGCGGCTTATAAGTACGGAATTTATTGATCAGTTCTTTTGGATTTTGTTCAACAATTATCATGGAATGATATTCTGGTTTTAGAAACTTTTCTTGAATCATGTGACCAAAGAATTCCAGCAGCTTATCATAGTATTGGTTGGTATTGATCATCCCAATTGGCTTTTGGTGTTCACCAAGCTGTGCCCATGTATATACCTCGAAAAATTCCTCCATTGTACCTGGTCCACCTGGTAGAACAATGAATCCATCAGAGAGCTGTTCCATTTTTGCTTTGCGTTCATGCATCGTGTTAACGACAATTAGTTTTGTTAGGTTTGTGTGAGCTAACTCTCTTTCCATTAACATTTTAGGAATAACCCCAATAACCTCTCCACCTGCTTGAAGCGCAGCATTTGCTACCGCGCCCATAACACCAAGTTTAGATCCGCCATAGACAAGAGTGATTCCTTCTTTGGCCAATTGGCTTCCAAGCATTTCAGCTGTTTCTAAATATGAAGGAGAAGCACCTGGGCTTGATCCGCAAAATACACTAATTCGTTTCATTTTGTTCACTCCATTTCTTAATGGCTATGATCAGTCATAAGATAAATACACTTCGTATGATAGCTTCTTAATTTCTAGTTTAGATTGTTTTTTGCATAATGAACATAAGATTTACAACTTCTTTACAATAAATATGACCAACCTTCTATTCATATTTCATTTTTGTGGAGTGAGAAATAATCAGGTTATAAGAACTGCTGATCAGGTTTCTACACTTTTTTTAAAGGTAATAAAGTGAAAAATTGTTCTTAGTTTAGTGTCTAGCTCCGGCGCAATAAGGCATCTACACTTTTCTTAATTCCTTACATAATTTTCAAGTATAAGTGGGAAGTTAGAAGCGTATTTATGTAATTTAGGAGAGATGAAGGATGACGTTAGGCTTTAAATGGTTTGTTATGGATACATTTCAGTCATATATTCAGGAATATGAACTTGTACATGCTATGGATTTTTATTATGAAAAATTAAAAGATACAAAAGGGAAAATACTTGAGTTAGGTCAGAATCAATTACATTTACTTCCTATGTTATTGGATCGAGGTCTAAAGATGGAGGGTGTGATTGAATCTAATAATGGAAAAAAGGCTTGTCATGAAAAGTGCACAGATATTAATCAGTCTGCAAAATTGCTTCAGGCTATGTTACCAAATTTTAAAACTGCCTCATTGTATGAAGCGATCTTGATTCCTTTAGGAGTGGTCTCCACGAAGTCTAAAAGGGTTGATGCAATAAGAGTATTAAAAAATAGCCATGATCATCTGAAGGATAAAGGAACACTTATTGTTGATCTTTTTTTACAAAATGAATTTACGATTTTACAAAAAGAAGACATAGTGCTCGAAAGAAACGACCTTCTATTTGTTGGTGAATCGAAACTCGTAAAAATTGATTTGATCGAACAAACAGCAACATATACTTTATCAGTTGAGCATTGGAAGGAAGGTCAAGCTCTCTCGAAGGAAAGTAAAGTTCAATCCTATTCATGGTTTGGAATCAAGGAATTTAAATTAATTCTTGAAAGAATCGGCTATTCTTCTGTAACGGTTTATGAAGATTATTCACATCCACAACATGATTTACGAGAAGGAAAGGTCTTTACTTTTATAGCGCAAAAATAAAGTGAAACTTCCATCAGTGCGAGTTTTCCTCATCCCCTGCTGATGGTTAGTTGAACCAATCGGACCTCTGCGGGCAAGTTATCACCTACCTTCTTTGTAAAATCAGAAGCTTGAGGTGGGAGCCTTATTGCCCGTTAAGAGGTGGGATAAAATAAGAACTCCTCAAATTATCTTATTCTGAAGTGTGCACCCTTTAAAAAACATGGTCAAGGACGGATCATATAAAGAAGTGTTCGTGGCAATTTATAAAAAACTTATTACATAAATAAGGAATCGTTAATAACAATTTTGCCTTAAAGTGATAAAATAAGAATGATGAGAGAACTGAGGAGGATATCTACATGAAAATAAAGTTAGGTCTTATTTATGGCGGGAAGTCTGCAGAGCATAATGTTTCTTTGCAAACGGCCTTAGCTGTTATAAATGCGTTAGATATGAGTAAATTTGATATACATCCAATATATATAAAAGAAGATGGAGAATGGGTAAGAGGTAAAGCTTTAAATGCACCCGTAAAAGAAGTAAGTTCGTTGAAGCTGCAAGGAAATGGGGACTTCATTTCACCTGTATCACTTAACTCAGATTTATTCCCTGCTAAAGTAGAAGAGCAAGAGAAAATTGACGTCATTTTCCCACTTCTGCATGGTCCAAACGGAGAGGATGGAACGGTTCAAGGACTTCTTGAGTTATTAAACATTCCATACGTTGGAAATGGTGTTTTAGCATCTGCTGCAGGTATGGATAAGGTTGTCATGAAGAATCTTTTTGCACAAGCTGGTTTAGCGCAAGCAAACTATGTTTCCTTTATTAAAAGTGACTACGAGCACTCACCAGAATCTGCTTGTGATGAAATCGAAAATGAATTAGGATACCCATGCTTCGTAAAGCCTGCTAATCTAGGTTCAAGTGTTGGAATTAATAAATGTAAGGATCGAGCATCATTAAAAGCGGCAATTAAAGAAGCGTTCGAATATGATCGCAAGGTGATTATCGAAGAAGCGATTGTAGGCAGAGAAATTGAAATTGCTGTAATCGGAAATGATCATCCGACATGTTCTGTTGTGGGTGAAATTGCTCCGAAAAAAGAGTTCTATGATTACAAAGCAAAGTATGAAGATGGAGATACAGATTTAATCATTCCGGGAAATGTTACAGATGAAGAATATGAAATGATTAAAGAAATGGCGATTAGATCTTTTAAAGCAATTGATGGTTCGGGTCTAGTTCGAGCAGACTTTTTCTTAACTGAAGATGGCAGAGCATTAATAAATGAAGTAAACACAATGCCAGGATTTACTCCATATAGTATGTTCCCGCTTATGTGGAAGCACACAGGATTAGAATATCCACAGCTTATTGAAAAGCTTGTTGACCTTGCATTAGAGCGCTTTGAGCAAAAGCAGCAAATTAAGCATTCTTTCTAAATTTCCAAATAGCGTTTATATCATATAGGATGAGGGACTGAATAAAGCACCAATCAGTTCCTTTTTCCATTAGAACAAAAGCGCAAGCGCCTTGGTCAGCATTGCAAGTCAAAAAACGCGTGCCAATCTCCAAGACTGCACTTGCACATCCTGTGCTTCGGAGCTGGCTGTCGAAGTAATGAATCACAGTTCAAGTATTTTACAATTTCCTGGAAAAAAAGTAAAAAATCCTTTATTAGGAGTTGGGGATATGATTAGAAGAACGTTACAAGATATCGAGACAATGGTAGATGGTTTCGGATTAGAAGAAACATATAAAAGCTTACACATAACAGGAGTAACAACAGATTCCCGTCAGGTTGGGAAGGATAGTTTATTTATACCACTTGTTGGAGATGTTTATAATGGCCATGAGTTTGGAGAAAAAGCGGTAAAAGATGGAGCAGCAGCTGTTATTTGGCAAAAATCAGAAAAAAACCCTCCAAAAGGAGTGCCTGTTATTTTTGTTGAAGATACACTAAAAGCATTACAAGCACTCGCTAAATCATACATACATCAGTTGCAAGTCAAAGTCGTTGGAATCACAGGTAGTAATGGAAAAACAACGACAAAGGATATGGTTGCATCATTATTAGAAACAACGTATAAAGTACATAAAACAAAAGGGAATTTCAATAATCATATCGGATTGCCGTTAACAGTATTAAGCATGAGTGAGGATACAGAAGTTGCTGTGTTGGAAATGGGGATGAGTGGAAAGGGAGAAATTGAACTACTATCCCATATTGCAAACCCGGATGTAGCGGTTATTACGAATATTGGTGAATCACACTTACTTGATTTGGGGTCTCGGGAAGGAATTGCTGAGGCTAAGCTGGAAATTACAAAAGGATTAAAAAAAGATGGCTTGTTCATTTATCATGGTGATGAGCCTTTATTACAGGAAAGAGTTCCTGCATTATCATTAAACACTGCTACATTTGGTGAAAAATCAACCAACGATTATTTCCCAACAAAAATTAATCAAGAGCTAACAGGTACTTCTTTTAAAGTGGAAAATGAGGAATACTTTATTCCGGTTCTAGGAAAACATAACGTATGGAATGCCTTAGCTGCATATGCTGTTGCTACTCATCTTGGAGTGAAAAAGGAAGCGATTAAGGAAGGCTTCTCATCTATAAAGTTAACCGGCATGCGATTAGAATTAATCGAGGCAAAAAATGGTGCTTCTATCATTAATGATGCCTATAACGCTAGTCCTACCTCTATGAAGGCAGCGATTAACTTAATTGAGAACTTAAAAGGATTTGAAAAAAGGTTTGTTGTTCTTGGTGATATGCTGGAATTAGGTGAGGAAGAAAAGGAATATCATCGCGAGGTAGGAAGAGCGATCAAGTCTCCTAACATCTCGCATATTTTTACCTATGGGCGTTTAGGAGCAGAAATTGCTTTAGGAGCAAGGGAAAACTATGCCCAAGACTTTGTTCATCACTTTGAGGACAAAAGTGAATTGATCGCGTCTCTAAAGTCACTGATTCAGAAGAATGACGTTGTACTTGTGAAAGCATCAAGAGGAATGAAGCTTGAAGAGGTAGTAAACGCATTTATTTAAACACAATTTTGCTTATAGAGACTAAGATGAATTTAGACCTTGCTTATTTGGTTCTTGTTTAGGAATTTATAAAATTCTTGTACTGTTAGATAAGCGCTCGGCATCCAGCTTTAGCGCCTAGCCCCTTGAGATCATAAGCCACAAATGAATTGAAGACAAAGAACGTCTTCTATTCATTTGCGTCTTATTGCCCGAGTCTGACCAAGGCGCTTGCGCTTTTGTTTAAAGGAGGTTTTTTCATTCAATGAAAGGCTGTCTCTTTATTCATGGATTCACTGGTGCTCCTTATGAAGTTGAGCCGTTGGCAAGCTACATTCGCCAAAAAACAGGCTGGGTTGTCAAAGTACCAACTCTGCCTGGGCATGGGGTAACACTTTCATTAAAGGGGCATACCTATATGGAATGGATCAAATTTGCTGAACAAGAGCTTCTATCCTTGATGGAAGAGGTGGATGAGGTGTTTGTGATCGGATTTTCGATGGGGGGTATTATCGCCTCATATTTAGCTGCTAATTATAATATTCAGAAGTTAGTTTTGCTCAGCGCAGCAGCCTATTACGTGAATCCGAAACAATTAATGATTGATGCAAAAGAAATGATAAAAGATTTAATGAATGGGAATATTAAAGATAATGAGCTATTTAACCGGTATAAAAAGAAGTTTATTCAAACACCAATAAGCTCGACATTTGAATTTCAAAAACTTGTGAAAAAGGTGAAGCCTTATCTTCAACGTTTAAACATACCAGTTTTGATCATTCAAGGTGAGTGTGATGGAATTGTACCGGTAAAGAGTGCTTATTACCTATATAATACTATTCCTTCAAAACAAAAAAAGCTTCATTTATTACCGTGCTCAAAGCACCATGTTTGCCACGGGGATGATTATGAAGACTTGAAAAACTATGTTGAAGAATTTTTGTATGCAGAGGAAAAGGTACTTATGTAATTGCTATTTAGGTCTTTTTATCCGTTTTTCTCAAATGGTTTTGTTTACTGCTTTTGACATTAAGTTGAAATACAGTACTGGTAGTGGTATGATTACATTTAAAGTGTTTGCGGGCTTTAAATAAGGTAAACTGCTGCCCTTGTATGATAAAGGGCATTTTTTGTTGGCAAATAATCAGAACGGTTTATTCGTACAACCTTATTTAGTGTGTGGTTGTATAAGGAAAACATCATGTTTTCTAAACATCTGACTGTTTTTCATGATGACACAACAGTTGATAATCTATTTTTAGGTTTCTGGGAAATGACTAGAGATTATTAGGATTGAATATAAACATCGTTTCATTATGAATACGATTTTGGATTACCTATAAGGTCTGTAAATATTTACAGCAAACGATATAGAAGGAGTATGAATACATTGACATTAACGTTTCAAGATTTAGGTTTAAGTTCGTCATTGATTGAATCTATTAGCAGAATGGGTTTCGAAGAGCCTTCACCAATTCAAGCCCAAACGATTCCACTAGCCTTGCAGAAAAAGGATGTTATTGGGCAAGCGCAAACTGGTACTGGAAAAACAGCCGCATTTGGTATCCCTCTTATTGAGAAAATTGATGTGAAAAATAACAATATACAAGCTGTTGTTGTTGCTCCTACACGTGAATTAGCAATTCAAGTTTCAGAAGAGCTTTATAAAATTGGTTATCATAAACGCTCTAGAGTTCTGTCTATTTATGGTGGTCAGGATATAAATAGACAAATTCGCTCACTTAAGAAAAACCCACATATTATTGTTGGTACACCAGGTCGCTTACTTGATCATATTAATCGTAAAACGGTGCGATTAAACAACGTTCATACGTTGGTATTAGATGAAGCGGATGAAATGCTAAACATGGGATTCATTGAGGATATTGAAGCAATCCTTTCAAATGTACCAAAAGAACGTCAAACATTACTTTTCTCAGCAACGATGCCTGATCCAATTCGCCGTATTGCAGAAAAGTTTATGACAGAGCCTGAGCTTGTAAAAGTAAAAGCGAAGGAAATGACGGTTCCGAATATTACACAATATTATTTAGAAGCACAAGAAAGAAAGAAATTTGATATCTTAACAAGATTACTTGATATTCAGTCTCCTGAGCTTGCGATTGTTTTTGGTCGTACGAAGCGTCGCGTTGATGAATTATCTGAAGCATTAACACTAAGAGGTTATACAGCAGAAGGAATTCACGGTGATTTAACTCAAGCTAAACGTATGTCTACATTACGTAAATTTAAAGAAGGTGCAATTGAAGTATTGGTTGCAACAGATGTTGCTGCACGTGGACTTGATATTTCAGGTGTAACACATGTTTATAACTTTGATGTACCACAAGATCCAGAAAGTTACGTTCACCGCATTGGCCGTACGGGTCGTGCCGGTAAAACAGGTATGGCTATGACGTTTGTAACACCAAGAGAGTTAGACATTGTGAAAAACATCGAACGTACGACAAAACGTAAAATGGAGCGTATGAAGCCGCCAACTCTTGATGAAGCGATTGAAAGTCAACAACAGATGTCAGTTGAAAAGATCCGCTCAATTATTGAAAGTGAAAACCTATCCTTCTACAAACGTACAGCAGAAGAGCTTTTAGAAGAATTTGATGCACAAGTAGTTGTGGCTGCTGCCATCAAATATATGACAAAAGAGCCTAACTCTGTAGAAGTAAAATTAACAGAAGAAGCGCCGCTGTATTCAAAATCTAAAAACAAAGGCCGTTCTTCTAACAACAGAAGAAAAGGTGATTTCAATCGTAGAGACGGACAAAAAAGTCGTTCATCCTATGGAAATCGTGACCGAGGTAAAAGTGGTCAAGGAAATAACAAACGTCGTTACTCTAACACTAAATAATATGTCAAAGATCGAATCTTAAAAAAGGTTCGGTCTTTTTTTAGGTGAAAATCTCATGCATGCTTTACCCCATTGAAATAACGAAACCCCCATATTGATATGAAATAAGGTTGTTGGGAAAACTGTTGATAGAAATATTAAGGGGTGAAAGCCAAATGACCATCATCCGATTAGGATATGTAGCAATGAGCATGAATCTACAAAACTGTTCTCCCTCTCAAACGATGACATATGCTCAATTTCAAAAAATCAAAGATCGAGGAGCAGCCATTGCTAAGCTTGAAAAAATCGCAAAATCTAATATTTTTAATTGCTTGCGATTATTAAAACATAATCTTGCACATGACATTCATTTTTTTCGATTGAGTTCAAAACTCATACCTCTAGCAAATCATGAAGAGCTTCGTGATTGGAGATATATGCAGAGTCTTATTGAACCTTTAAAAGAGTTAGGGGAATTTATCATTCGTCATCCTATGCGTATTGGGTTTCATCCAGATCATTTTGTTGTTTTGAATTCAACTCAGCCAGACATTATGAAGATGTCAGTCAAAACATTACATATGCATGAATTGCTCCTGAAAGGCATGGGAGTGACCCCTGAACATAGATGTGTCATTCATATCGGCGGTGGTTACGATGATAAGTTAAAGGCCTTAGAACAGTTTATTCATAATTGGGGACTTATTCCTGTTTCAATCCAAAAGATGCTCCTTTTTGAAAATGATGACACTACATTTCATTTACAAGATGCTCTTTATTTGTCTGAAAAGCTTGGAGTGCCTCAAGTGTTCGACTATCATCATCATTTGGCTTTTCACAATGATCCCAATTGGGAGCAGCAATGGGAAAGAGCCATTGGTTCTTGGGAGGCTTCGCCATTACCGGTTAAAATGCATATTTCAAGTCCGAAGAGTGAAAAAGATTTTCGAGCACATGCTGACTTTATTGACCCAAACATGTTCTTAGAATTTTTACATACTGTAAAGGGAAGTGTTCCTCAAATTGATTGTATGATTGAAGCCAAGCAAAAAGATAATGCTTTATTTCAGTTAGTAAAGGACTTACAGTTGGAAAAGAGCATTGAATGGATTGATCAGGCTTCTTTCAAAATACATTGAAATCTCTTCTCAAGCTTACAAGTCCATTGTGCTATAATAAAATGGGATTATTTTCTTATTTTAATAGGTGAGAAGGCATGAAATTTGTACATAGTTTTTGTGTCGAGCTACAGCGCCTAGCACCGATGCGACAGGACGTCGTGTATTTAACTGCCCCTAGGTTCTAGCCACAAATGAATGGAAGACAAACTTCTATTCACTTGTGTCTTATTTGCCTGAGGGATCAAGGAGCTTGCGCTTTTCTAATGGATCGTAAATGAACATTGTTGAAGGGGAGAGTAGGTTGAGAAAGCAACCGCAAAATCAGATTAGTTTAAAAGCACTTACTGTCTGGAGGATTAGTGCTTTAATTGGTACGGGGGTAGGGTTATTAATTGTAATTGGTTTAGGGATTGGTGCCTATTTCCTTGAGCTTTCCTATTGGTATATCGTTGGAGCTGCAGGAATTTGGGTTATCTACTCAATCATCAGTGTATTTTTGGTGCCTAAAATTAGGCATCGAGTTTGGAGATATGAAGTCCATGAGCATGAAATTGAATTGCAATTTGGCCTTTTTGTTATTAAAAGAGTATTAATACCAATGGTAAGGGTCCAGCATGTTGATACTCATCAAGGACCGCTTCTTAGAAAGTATAAATTAGCTTCCATTGAAATCTCAACAGCCGCAACTAAGCATGAAATACCGGCATTAGATCTTGAAGAGGCAGATCAGCTAAGAGATCATATCTCAAGGTTGGCAAGGGTGACGGATGATGATGTTTGAACCGAAACGAATTCATCCTGTGGGGATGATATTAAACTTTGTTAGAATGATAAAATCGTATATTGTACCTGCGATCATTTTCTTTTTTGTCAGTAGTAATGAGTCCTTTAACTTATATTTAATTGTTGGAGGAAGCCTTCTTATCCTGTTAGTGATGGTCATTAGCATATTAGAATGGTGGAAATTCACCTATATTATTGTGGACGGTGAATTGAGAATTGAACATGGTGTTTTCGTCAAGAAAAAAAGATATATTCCGATAGAGCGTATTCAAACAATAAATATAACCGCAGGCATCATCCAGCAAATTTTTGGCCTTGTAAAGGTCCAAATTGAAACGGCAGGCAGCGGGATAGAGGCTGAGGGAAGTTTAACGGCCATTAAGAAACAAGAAGCAGATCGAATTCAAGAAGAAATTTCTAAATACAAGCAGCTATCAAAGTCCTCTATTGCAGGGAGTGAACAAGAGGAAGTCATTCTTGATCTGCCTAATTATAAAATGACAATAAAGGATCTGTTAGTAGCAGCTAGCACTTCAAGTGGAATCGGAGTTATTATATCTGCAGTAGCGGCCTTTGTTTCTCAATTCGATGAATTTATTCCATATGAAAAAATCATTGACCGCTTTGAATTTCTTACAAACGCAAGCATTACTTTATATGCAATCTTAATTTTTATTGCCTTCTTTATTGCATGGATACTTAGTATCATTGGTGTGTTATTAAAATATGCATACTTTACTGTAGTAAAAGGTGAGGATGAAATCCAAATTTCCAGAGGGATTTTTGAGAAACGACAAATCACGATTCCAGCAAAGCGGATCCAAGCAATACAAATTGTTCAAAATCCTCTAAGGCAGCTCCTGGGGTACACAACGATCTATATTGAAAGTGCAGGAGGAAATTCTGGGGATGAGGGTCTTTCTACAATTTTATTTCCAGTTGTACCAAAGAAAAATGTAGATCAGCTTTTATCAGAGTTTCTACCAGATTTTAAACAAAATAATGACTTATATCGATTACCTAAAAGATCCATGCTCCGCTACGTGATTCGAAAGGTTATTCCTGCTCTTATTGTTATTATACCAGCAGCCTATTTTCTTCAACCTTGGGGGTATTTATCGGTCATTCTATTACCTATTGCTGCTTGGTGGGGCTATGCTACATATAAGGATGCTGGATGGAAATATGATGGGAGTCAATTAAATGTAGCGTTTCGTGTTATCTCCAAAACGCATGTCCTCGTAAATCGAAACCGACTGCAATCCATTAAAAGCAAAACGACGTATTTTCAAAAAAGAGTCTCGTTGCAAACCTTTGAGTGTACAATAAAATCAGGACTGCTAGGACGAAATTTTACTGTGAAGGATCTTGAACAACAGGATGTTGAGAGGATTATAAACTGGTATTCATATGAAAAAAACAACAGACACAGCTGATGGCTGTGTCTGTTTTCTAGGAAAGCCTAAAAATAAGACCTAATAAAATGAGGATAATAAAAATAATCCAGATGATATTTTGGAGACGAAGCCTAAAGGTGAATTTGGAACGGTTGTAGCTAGGTGTGTAAAAGGTTTGATGTGAGAATTGTGCTCTTTTTTTGATGAAAAGTGGAGCAAGTAAAAACCCTCCAATCATTCCAAATAGATGTGCAACAACATTTATATTTGAATTAAAAAAGGTCATGATAAGACCAATGACTAGGATACTAATGATAATTTGTGTATTTGCTTGATCAATGAGTCCTTTTCTGAACAAAACTATGAATAGGTATATTCCAAATAAGCCGAAAATGGCACCTGAAGCACCTATATGAGAGTATTGAAGCGGTTCGATAATATATGTTGCAATATTGGCTATCATCCCGGATCCAAAATAAGCCAAAATAAATTTCATTTTTCCTAACATTCTCTCTAATGCTGGAGCAAATAAAATGAGGGAGATCGAATTGAAAAAAAGGTGACCAAAGCCAATATGAAGGAAGATTGGCGTAATAAGCCTCCAATACTCTCCGTTTGCAAGCCCGGCGTTATAACCATCTAATAATCCTAATAGGATTTTAAGTTGGGGGATAGGTATTTGAAATAGCAACCAAAATAAGACGTGAATACCAACAAGAATCGATACAACAGGATATAATTGAAGAAATGTACGGAAATTTTCTGTTCTAGTAAACATCGTGTCCTCCTTACAGCATTTTATTTTTTTGTTATGCTTTGGTAAAGATTAACTGTTGATAAGATGGACATCAACAGGCAAAAAAACAGCGCCTTTCGTGTAAAGGCAAAATATTAAATAACTGTTAGTTTTGTCCCATTCTTAACGGGCAGTAAGATTCCTACTTCAAGATTCGAGAGAAACAAAGAAGATAAGTGAGATAACTGCCCGTAAAGATCCGACGAAGGACAGGATGTCCTAGTTAGGCTAAGCCAAAGGACGTGGCGTTTTTAGCGTGATAAGTTTCGTTAACCATCAGTGGAGGATGAAGAACCCCCCGATGATGGAAGTCTCACTTTATACTAACACGAATATGTACGAGTTATGGTAAATAGTACTATTAAAAGGCTTGGAAGGTGTTGTATTACATATGATAAAAGGAATTGGCTTGGATATTATTGAGCTTGATCGCATAAGGAGAATTGTTGAACGTCAACCAGGATTTATCAAACGGATATTAACGATAAATGAGATTGAGAAATTTGCCAATCTTTCAAAAGAAAGAAAGGTTGAGTTTTTAGCAGGACGTTTTGCTGTCAAGGAGGCCTATTCGAAAGCATTAGGAACAGGGATAGGAGAGGAAATTGGATTTCAGGATATTGAGGTTAACAATGATGAAAAAGGAAAACCCTATATCAAAATTCTAAAAGAAACACCCAGCAGCACGAGCATTTTTGTCTCGATTACACATACACGCCAATATGCAGCAGCCCAGGTTATTTTACAGGAAAGGTAAGGGAGAAATACCTTTATCCTCTTTTTTGTAGATTTTGACGACCAGTGCCTCTATAAATATCGAAACTTATTCCGTTCAAATGGTTTTCTTCTTTTTCATGGCTAGTCTGCATATTCGGAAAGTTTGTCTCATATATTGGGTAATGCGATAGGGAAGACAAGTTGTTTTTTTAGAAATCATCTAGTGTTGCAATTGGAAATGACAGAAATAAGCCTGATTTTCCATGAGATGAGGTCTAGTGAAACATTCTTCCTGTTTAACGTTATATGAGGCAAAGGGGTTGAAAAAGTTGAAAAAAAGCTTGATGTTATTTTTAGTAGGGCTTTTAACAGTACTAGTTCTAGCGGGATGTGGGGAGAAGTCACAGGCTGATGTCGTCCAAGCGTTAGAAAAAAAGATTGAGGAAATGTCAGGATACAAAGCAAAGGGGAAGATGACGCTTCAAACAGGAAGTGAGCCTCAGGAGTATGAAATTGAAATTTGGCACAAAGGTCCAACATACTATCGTGTAAACCTTAAAAATTCACAAAAAGACCAGAGTCAAATGATTTTACGAAATGATGAAGGGGTATTTGTTTTAACTCCGGCACTAAATAAGAGCTTCCGTTTCCAAAGTGATTGGCCTCAAAACAGCAGTCAAGCGTATCTTTTTGAATCATTAGTTAATGATATCGTAAAAGATACAGAAGCAAAATTTAGTACAGCTGAAGACAAATATGTGTTTGAAACAAAAACAAATTATCAAAATAATAAAATGCTGCCTGCACAAGAAATTACATTCAATAAAAAAGATTTAGCTCCAAAAATGGTGAAAGTCATGGATACAGAAAGAAACCCGCTAGTTGTTGTTGAATTTACTAACTTTGAATTTAATGCATCGTTTGATGATAATTCATTTGATGTCGAGAAAAATATGTCTAGTGCTCAGATTGAAGTTCCTACGATGGCAACAGGAGACCGCGAACCATTTGCTGTGAAATATCCTTTAGAGCAACCAAATGGTGTTAAGCTTCTGGAGGAAACTGAAGTCAAAACAGAGAATGGAAAACGTGTGATCCTAAGCTTTGGTGGAGAAAAATCATTCACATTAATACAGGAAACAGCAGCTGTTGCCACACCTGCATCTGCTTCAGCATCAACCTTCGTTGATGGGTACCCTGCAGATTTAGGATTTACTATTGGCGCCATGACAGACACAACATTAACATGGTCTCACGATGGAGTAGATTATATGCTAGCTTCAGAAGATTTAACAGAAGAAGAAATGTTAATGGTTGCTCAGTCAGTTCAAGGTCAAACAGCAAAATAAAGTGATACTTCCATCAGTGGGGGCTTCATCCCACCTGATGATTAGTTGAACCGATCGGACCTTAACGGGCAGTTATCCCCCACACCTCCCCTCTTGGTTAACTCAAAAACTTGGGTGGGGGATCTTACCGCCCGTTAAGAAATGGGTAAAATGATTCGGGTGGATTATCCACCCGATTTTTTCATTTGAATGTACACTATCGAATCTTAACTACGGACATTAATTTGCCCAATTTCCTCAAATTTTTTCTCATCTGGATTTGACATTTCTGTCTTATAATCGGGATAATCAATCATAGAAGATTAGATGAGGAAGTGGATTTATGCAAGTTGGTTTTTATCGTGATACTTGGGTTGAAGTAAATTTAGATGCTATAGAGCATAATGTAGAAAATATGAAAAAGCATATAGGTGATCAAGTGAGTTTAATAGCCGTTGTCAAGGCAAATGGCTATGGGCATGGCGCAAAACAGGTAGCAGAAACAGCGCTTCATGCTGGTGCATCTATGCTTGCGGTTGCTTTTATTGATGAAGCGATATCCTTAAGACAACAGGGGATTAAAGCCCCGATATTAGTATTGGGTGCTATACGTGCAACTGATATTGAACTTGCAGATAAGTATAATCTTATCATTACCTGTTTTTCGGTTGACTGGCTTAAAGAAGCAAGTAAAGCTTGTGTATCTCATGGTATTCAACTCCATATTAAGGTTGATACAGGAATGGGACGTTTAGGTGTAAGAGAAGAGAATGAGTTAAAAGAAATATTTTCAATTGTTGATTCCTCACCATGCTTTCAAATTACAGGGATTTACACCCATTTTGCAACAGCGGATGAAGATGAACCATCATATTTTTTAACTCAATATGAAAGATTTCAGGAACTGCTATCATTTATTCCTCATCACGATTTGCTCGTTCATTGTGCAAATAGTGCAACAGGGTTGAAATTTCCTTCCAAAATATATAATGCAGTAAGACTCGGGATTTCGATGTATGGATTGTCACCTTCAATAGAAATGAAAAATAGTCTTCCGTTTGAGTTAGAAGAAGCTTTTTCTTTACAAACAAAATTAGTTCATGTTAAGAAGGTACCTAAAGGAACGAAGATTAGCTATGGTGCAACTTATGAAGCGAAACAAGATGAATGGATTGGAACTTTGCCAATTGGTTATGCTGATGGATGGATAAGAAAATTAAAAGACTCAGACGTATTAATTGATGGTAAACGATTGCCGTTAGTAGGAAGAATTTGTATGGACCAGTGTATGGTAAGATTACCTTACGAACTGCCAGTAGGGACGAATGTCACATTAATTGGTGAACAAGCAGGCCAAAAAATTTCAATAGATGAAGTGGCAAATCGTCTTGAGACGATTAACTATGAGATCACTTGTATGATCTCAACTAGAGTCCCCCGTATATATATTAGAAACAAACGGAATTGGGAACTGAGCAACCCGCTTTTAACTAATATGACCAAGGAACCCTTACTTTTGAAATATCACCAAGAAAATGAATAAATTAAAAATACATGACGATAATAGAGAAGGGTAAACGTTTAAAGGTAGTCATGTCTAAGTTTTTAAATAAATCCAAGGGTATAGACCAAAACACTTCCACAGAAAAAAGCTGGAGAATGAGCTTTAAAGGAATGGATGTTTGCGTCACGATTAGAGGATCAAATGTAATTATGTTACAATAATGATTTAGTTCAATAACTTTTGTAAAGCATCTAATAGCCCTATATGGTGCCTTTTTGTCTGGGAAAGTGACCAAGGGACTTGTTCTTTTTATTACATTTAATCAATAATAATCAGTTTTGGTGTCTAGATGCGAAGCACAGGACGTGCAAGTGCAGTGGTGGAGATTGACGTTGCATATTTAGACTGCCAGCGCCCAGTGAATTTCATCCTTCCTTGCGGATAAGTCAACATAGACGCTTGCGCTCTTTGTGTTTCCTTTTCACGACCTTAAGAGGCAATAAGTTGACTACACGTTACACGTAGGAAGCCGGATAAGTCTCACTTTATCTTATACGGAGGGCTCCAGTTCATATGTTGCTGAACTGAAGCTTCCGCTTTCTTTATGAAAATGCTTTGCATCTTCTGAAGTAAATGTTATTATTAAATTTGGAATGAATATAATAGGATGGTAAGTTTGGTGGAGGTGTATGTTTGTGTCTGAATCCAGCGCAACAACAGAAATTTTAATTCAGTTACCTCAAGCATTAGTATCAGAATTAGATGGACTGGTGAAACAAGAGAACGGAAACAGAAACGAGCTTATTTATCAAGCGACAAAAATGTATATTAGAGAGCGTAAAAAGCGTCAGATTCGTGAATCTATGAGACGTGGATACATGGAAATGGCAAAGATTAATTTAAATATTGCATCTGAAGCATTTTTGGCAGAATCTGAGGCTGACCATACCGTAGAACGCTTAGTAAGCGGGGGTTAATCATTTGATTGTTAAACGTGGCGACGTTTATTTTGCCGATCTTTCCCCTGTTGTAGGCTCTGAACAAGGTGGCGTGCGTCCTGTATTGATTATTCAAAATGATATTGGGAACCGCTTTAGTCCTACAGTCATTATAGCGGCAATTACGGCCCAAATTCAAAAAGCAAAATTGCCAACTCATGTTGAGATTGATGCGAAGCGTTACGGGTTTGAAAGGGATTCGGTTATCCTTCTTGAACAGATTCGAACGATTGATAAACAAAGACTGACTGACAAAATTACCCATCTCGATGATGAAATGATGGATAAAGTTGATGAGGCTTTACAAATAAGCTTAGGACTTATCGATTTTTAATGTGTTATAAATAGAAGATAGAGCCTTAAAAGGATGCTGGTTTAAGCATCCTTTTTTGTTATCGTCCAGAAAATGATAAAATTCTCGTACAGTGTCAAGCGCGCGACATCCAGCTTCAGCGCCTAGCCCCGAAGTACAGGATGTGCAAGTAGGGTGATTTAAAACGATTTTGATTTTAGACTGTCAAGCTCAGCAATTAGTAAATGTGCGATAAGTTACCGCAAACGCTTGCATCTATCTGAATTTTGTTCTAACAACGAAATAGGACAATATGTATGGAATAGTGGATGAACATAAAGATATATGCGGTTTGTTAATAAAGTGTATTCTGCGTATTTCTTTTTTTTGACCACTAATGACTGTATAATTAACAAAGATGGTTTTATATCTAAGGGGGAATATCAGAAACATGAGTCAAACTTCTAATCCATTCTTGACGTTTATTCAAGAAAATAGAGAAGAACTTATAGAAAAATGGGAACAAAAAATGAAAGATAATGATGATCAAAAACTATCATCTGTCATTTCAGATCACACATATACAACTATATGTAATGAATATATTAATATACTATCACACTCTTTTATAAATCCAGATGATGAAGGTATTATTGAAAAGATTGGGGATTTTTCACAAAAGATTGTTCAGTTAGGATGGTCACTACGTTTCATTTCAACTAGCTTATCTGATATGAATAAGATCTTGTTTGTGATGATGACAACAGAAAATACGGAAGAAGAAAAGATGAACTTGGTTTGGGCATTTGATAAATGGATCACTCCAATTAGTAGTGAAGTTCTGCACCAATATGCATCATCATGGGAGCGTACTGTTTCTCTTCAAAAGATTGCCCTACAAGAATTATCTGCACCTTTGATTCCGGTGTTTGATAATATTACAGTGATGCCTCTAGTAGGTACTATTGATACGGAGAGAGCAAAGCGAATTATGGAAAACCTGCTTCAGGGTGTGGTCAAGCATAGAGCTGAGGTTGTATTAATAGATATTACAGGTGTTCCTGTCGTTGACACAATGGTTGCCCACCATATTATCCAAGCTTCTGAAGCCGTAAGACTCGTTGGGGCAAAGTGCTTATTAGTTGGTATTAGGCCTGAAATAGCTCAAACAATCGTGAATTTAGGAATTGACCTGAGTCAAGTAATCACAAAGAATAGTTTGCAAAAAGGGATAGAATCTGCCCTGGAAATGACAAATCGTCAAATTGTATCCTTGGGGGAATAGCCAAATGAATCCTAGAATACCGATTTTAAAATTGTATAATTGTTTGCTTATTTCGATCCAATGGGAGTTAGATGATCAAACCGCACTTCAATTCCAAGAAGATTTACTTCATAAAATCCATGAAACAGGTGCTAATGGAGTAGTCATTGACCTTACTTCTGTAGATGTCATTGATTCCTTTATTGCGAAAGTTTTAGGCGATGTGATAAGTATGTCGAAATTAATGGGTGCAAAGGTTGTTTTAACTGGGATACAGCCAGCTGTAGCCATTACGTTAATCGAGCTAGGCATCCAGCTTGAGGATGTGCAAACAGCTTTAGACTTAGAAAAAGGTCTTGAAACATTACAGCAGGAGTTGGGGGAGTAAAGCATGGAAAACCAATCCTGTGTCAAAATTGTCACCGAATGGGACATTGTAGCGGCCCGCCAACTCGGTCGGAATGTTGCAAAAGAGCTCGGATTCGGTACAGTTGATCAAGCGCGAATTACAACTGCTATTTCCGAATTAGCTCGAAATATATATCTATATGCAGGACAAGGAGAAATGCGAATTGAACGCATTCAAGATCTTAGTAAAAAAGGTTTGAAAATAATAGCCATTGATAATGGACCGGGAATTCCTGATATTCGTAAAGTAATGGAAGATGGCTTCTCAACCTCAGGCGGGTTAGGAGCTGGTTTACCGGGAGTAAAGCGTTTAATGGACGAATTTGATATTTCTTCCTCGGTAGGTAAAGGAACTAATATTCAGGCGGTGAAATGGCTTCGGTAGGAGGGTGTAAATGGATTATCGCGATGTGCTAGAACCAAAATATCGGGAACTACTTAGAAATTACTTAAATGAACAAACAGAAACTGCACTTTACCAAGGGCAGAAATTCAGTAGGAAAACGATAGAACATCAAATACCTCCTGAAGAGATTATTAGTACTCATCGTAAAGTATTACAAGAACTTTACCCAGATATACCAAAGAATGTTTTATCATCATTTGACTTCTTACTTGAGGTTATGATGGGCTATGGCCTTGCTTATCAGGAGCATCAAAGTTTACGAGATCAACAACTTGAAATTCGGTCTGAAATACAAATTGCTGCAAATGTTCAGCAAACACTATTAGAGACATCCATTCCTTGTGTTGATTCGTTAGACATTGGGGCCATCAGTGTTCCAGCTAAGCAAATGAATGGTGATTATCATCATTTTGTTCACGATGATCAGGGAATAAGCATTGCGGTTGCAGATGTAATAGGGAAAGGTATTCCTGCGGCATTGTGTATGTCGATGATTAAATATGCAATGGATAGCTTCCCGGAATCACGTAAAAACCCAAATCAAATCTTGGAAAACCTAAATAGAGTCGTTGAACGTAATGTAGATCCAAGTATGTTTATTACGATGTTTTATGGAATGTATAATATTAAAGATCATATTTTTACATATGCTTCAGCCGGACACGAGCCGGGATTTTATTTTAAAGCCTCTTCACAAACGTTTGAAGATTTAGATACCAAAGGACTTGTATTAGGCATTGATCAGAATTATAAATATCAACAATACCGGAAAAATGTAGAGCCGGGTGATATGATTGTCTTATTATCAGATGGTGTAACAGAATCACGAACAGATGAAGGCTTTGTTGAAAGGACTGCCATTACAAATTTAATTAGCCGATATAAAAATTTATCTTGTCAGGAAATAGTGGATAAAATTTATAGGCATTTTGAAAAAATGCAGGACTTTCAGTTAAGAGATGATTTCACTTTAATAATAATGAAAAGAATGGTTTAATGAAACTTTTTATAGGGTAAGTAAAAATATAAAAGTTCTTTTCGAGGTGATAACGGATGAATATAAATGTTGATATAAATAATATAGGTGATCAGACGATCGTTTCCGTGGCCGGAGAAATTGATGCTTATACAGCACCTAAGTTGCGAGAAGCAATTTCACCGCTAGCGGAAGACTCAAAACCAAACATAACGATTAATTTAAAAGACGTATCCTATATGGATAGTACGGGACTCGGTGTATTTGTAGGATTGTTAAAAAGTGTGAGGAAAAATAATGGACAGCTGAATTTAGTTGAATTGTCGGATCGTTTGGAGCGCTTATTTACTATAACAGGACTAAGTGACATCATTGATATATCTTCAAAATCAGAGGGTGGGGTACAATGAAGCAATTAGTAGATTATATCGAGATGAAGGTTCCGGCTAAACCAGAGTACGTAGGAATTATCCGTTTAACACTCTCTGGTATTGCTAGTAGAATGGGATATTCATATGATGATATAGAAGATTTAAAGATTGCAACAAGTGAAGCGTGTACGAATGCTGTACAACATGCTTATAAAAAAAATGAAGAAGGCGAAGTTGTTGTCGGCTTTGGGCTTTATGACGATCGCCTTGAAGTGATGATTGCCGATAATGGAAAAAGCTTTGACTTTGAAAAAACGAAAAACGAATTAGGTCCTTATTCCGCTGCAAGCCCTGTTGATCAGCTTCCAGAAGGAGGTTTAGGTCTCTATTTGATGGAAACGCTCATGGATGAAGTCCGTGTACTTGTTAACTCTGGAGTAACGGTCTTTATGATCAAGTATTTAAGCGGGGAGCGAATTGATCATGGCACAACCATCTCAAAGTATGAAACTAACTAATGAAGAGGTAATCGAGTTTATTCTTGAGTTCCAGCGAAATGAATGTGAAAGGGCTCAATTAGCACTCGTTGAACACTATACAGGCTTAGTTGAGACTTTAGCGAAAAAATATTCAAAAGGGAAAAGTTTCCATGATGATCTAAGGCAGGTCGGAATGATAGGTCTATTAGGCGCCATTAGAAGGTATGATCCAACTGTTGGAAAGCCGTTTGAGGCGTTCGCAATCCCAACAATTATAGGTGAAATTAAGAGGTTTTTAAGGGATAAAACATGGAGTGTACATGTTCCAAGAAGAATTAAAGAATTGGGGCCAAAAATCAAAGCGGCAGTAGAAAAATTAACGAATGACAATCAACGTTCACCTAAAGTACAAGAAATTGCTGAATACTTAGACGTGACGGAAGAGGAAGTTCTGGAAACAATGGAAATGGGAAAAAGCTATCATGCCTTATCTGTTGATCATTCAATTGAAGCAGATTCTGATGGAAGTACGGTCACAATACTTGATATTGTTGGCTCTCAAGATCAGGGGTATGAGAAGGTAAATCAAAAGCTTATGTTACAAAGTGTATTGCATGTTTTATCCGAGAGAGAAAAAGAAATTATCGAATGTACATTTATTTTAAATAAAAGTCAAAAAGAAACTGGTGAGCAACTAGGAATCTCACAAATGCATGTGTCAAGGCTGCAAAGAAGAGCGATCCAAAAACTGAGAGAAGCATTGTCAAAAGACATGCCGCCGGAGCTAAATAGATGATTGTTAAAGAGTCTAATCAACATGTTCATACACTAGCTTTTCAACTACCTAAGGAAGGTAAATCATGTTGTGGTGATAGCTTTTATATAAAAACAACAGATAACTTTATGATTTGTGCTTTAGCTGATGGTCTCGGAAGTGGTGAACGAGCGAATGAATCATCTGCTGCAATCAGTTCATTAGTTGAAAAACAATATAATGAAGACGTCGAAGTTCTAATGCAATTGTGTAACAATGAACTTAAAGATAAGCGCGGAGCAACAGTTTCAATCTTAAAGGTGGATTTTCATACTAAGAGCTTTACTTATAGCTCGGTCGGAAATATTCGATTTATGCTTTATATACCTTCAGGGACATATATTTATCCCCTTCCAATACTAGGCTATTTATCAGGAAAACCACAAAAATATCGAACACAAACTTATTCCTATGAAACAGGTTCAAAGTTTATTATTCATACGGATGGCTTAGTATTTCCAGGGGTAAAGGCATTGTTGAATAGAGGAGATTCTGTTGAAGATCTATCACGACAACTTGACGTTTATACCAAAAACAGAAATGATGATCTAACATACATAGTCGGTCAGCTATTTTAACTTCTTTAGCTGGTCGGCTATTTTTATTGGGCTATTTTAGCAAATTTTGTTTTTGTAATAGGGGTTGAGAAGGAGGGATTTGAGCTCCAGGATGCTCATCTTAAGCGGGGCGGGCGGTGAGCTTCCTGTCTAGCTCCGAAGCACAGGATGTGCAAGTGCAGTCGTGGAGATTGACGTCGCGTATTTGCCCTAGGCTGATCAAGGCATTTCTAACAGGGGTCTCGCACCTTCCGCTCAAATCAACCGACAGCATTCTGTGGAAAGAACTAATAAAAACAATAAAATATTTAAAGTGAGATTAATTTATGGTTAAAACAATTGATGAATTAGGTAACATATTTTAATAGCCGCAAAATATTTGATAAAATGAATTACATGCATTTCATATTTTTAACAATACGAATGTCTCGTTTGGAGGATTATAGATGATAGAAAAACAAGAGAGAATTATGAAATACATTAGTAAAGAGCTTAATATTAGTTTAAAACAGGTTGCTAATGTTATTACACTTTTAGAAGAAGGAAATACAGTACCATTCATCGCGAGGTACCGTAAAGAGCAAACAGGTGCATTAGATGAGGTGCAGATTCGGGATATATCAGAAAAATGGACATATACTCAAAATTTAGAAAGCCGTAAAGAAGAAGTATTGCGTTTAATTGAAGAACAAGGGAAGCTAACGGAACAACTTGCGGCTGAGATTAATTCATCAATGAAACTTCAACAGGTTGAAGATCTATATAGACCTTATAAACAAAAGAGAAGAACTAAGGCAACTGTTGCGAAGGAAAAAGGCTTAGAGCCGTTCGCTGAATGGATTCTTTCTCTTCCAGCTCAAGGGAACTTAGAACAAAAAGCGCTGGAATTCGTTAATGAAGAAAAAGGAGTAACCTCTGTTGAAGAGGCAATTCAGGGAGCGCAAGATATTATTGCAGAGCAAATATCTGACCATCCTAAGTATCGTCAATGGATTCGGGATATAACTTTTCGAAAAGGGCAGATCTCTTCTTCTGCAAAGGGTGTCGAAAAAGATGAAAAAAATGTATATGAAATGTACTACGAGTATGAAGAACCTATTCATAAAATTGTCCCACATCGAATACTTGCGTTAAACCGCGGGGAAAAGGAAGAGGTTATCAGGGTTTCTATCCAGCCGCCTGCAGAACAAATTGTCGAATACCTTAAGAAGGAAGAACTTAAAAGAAAATCAACTATTGTAAATGAAATAATTGCAGGTGCAATTGAAGATGCTTATAAAAGGCTCATTCAGCCTTCCGTAGAGAGAGAAATTAGAAAGGAGTTGTCTGAGAAAGCTGAGGATCGTGCTATTCATATTTTCTCAGAAAACTTAAGAAATCTACTTTTACAGCCTCCTTTAAAAGGTAGAATGGTTCTTGGAGTAGATCCGGCCTATCGAACTGGATGTAAGTTAGCAGTTGTAGATGAGACTGGAAAAATGCTTTATATTGGTGTTGTTTACCCACATCCACCCGTTAATAAAAAAGAACAGGCAAAAGAGAAAGTTATTGATGTATTAAAGAAATTTAACATTGAAGTGGTGGCGATTGGAAATGGTACAGCATCAAGAGAAACAGAGCAATTTATCGCAGACACGTTAAAGGAAGTGAACGGTGATACTTCCTATTTAATTGTAAACGAAGCGGGTGCCAGTGTTTACTCTGCGTCAGATCTTGCTAGAGAAGAGTTTCCGGATTTGCAGGTAGAGGAAAGAAGTGCTGTTTCCATAGCGAGAAGGTTACAAGATCCATTAGCAGAATTAGTGAAAATTGATCCAAAGTCAGTTGGTGTAGGTCAGTATCAGCATGATGTTTCACAAAAGAAATTAAATGATTCACTTACATTTGTGGTTGAAACAGTTGTTAACCAGGTAGGTGTTAATGTGAATACTGCTTCTCCTTCTCTTCTGCAGTATGTAGCTGGTTTAAGTAAGACTGTTGCAAACAATGTTGTAAAGAAAAGAGAGGAATTAGGAAGATTTTCTAACCGAAAACAATTAAAGGATATTCCGAGATTAGGCGCCAAGACTTATGAACAGTGTATAGGTTTCTTACGGGTAATTGATGGTGATCATCCGTTAGATCGAACAAGCATTCATCCTGAACGTTATGCAGAAGTAGAAAAGCTCCTTAAGCAAGTAAATGCATCATTATCTGATTTAGGAACTGATGAGCTAAAGGAAAAAATTAAAGGCTTAAATTTAAAGGAAGTTGCTGAAGTTCTTGGAGTAGGAGAGTTAACGTTAAAGGATATTTGTGATGCCCTTATCCGTCCGGAAAGAGATCCTCGTGATGAAATTTCTAAGCCGTTATTAAAAAAAGATGTTCTAAAATTAGAGGATTTACAACAAGGAATGGAGCTACAAGGAACAGTAAGAAATGTTGTCGATTTTGGTGCATTTGTAGATATTGGGGTCAAACAAGATGGCCTTGTACATATATCAAAGTTAAGCAAGTCGTTTGTAAAGCATCCTTTAGATATTGTTTCGGTAGGAGATGTTGTGACCGTATGGGTAGATGATGTGGATTTCAAAAAGGGTCGAGTAGCACTTACAATGGTAGATCATTAAGATTGTAAAAGAAACACTGCTTCAAGAGCAGTGTTTTTGTCTATAAAAAAACCAGCATTGATTAAGTAATTTTATTTGATAACGATTTTTTTCTAAAAAGGCTCGTTGCATTTGATTTTGTAACCATGACGGCATTGCTCATACCTCCTTAGCTATTATAATGGAGTATGGGTGTTTATAATGTATGCAGGAAACTAGTGTAGTGTTACATGAAATGAGGGGATTTTTAATGAATGATCAAATGTTACAAAAATTAGTTGAAGAAATATCGTTAACTTACTTTGGTAAGAAGTTTAACCATAGGGCTTATTTTAATAATCGTCTTAGAACGACAGGTGGAAGATACATGTTGCATAGTCATAATATTGATATAAATCCTAAGTACTTTCAAGAGTATGGTTTGGATGAGGTGATTGGAATCATCAAGCATGAACTGTGTCATTATCATCTTCATATAGAAGGTAAAGGATATAAACATGGTGATCAAGATTTTAAATTCTTGTTAAAAAAGGTAGGAGCTCCGAGATTTTGTCAACCATTAAATAATGAAACAAAAGTTCAGAAAGCATTCTTAATATATCGGTGCAGAAACTGTCACCAAGAGTATAAAAGAAAAAGAAAAGTGGATACAACAAGGCTTGTTTGTGGAAAATGCGCTGGAAAAATCTATCTTCACAGAAAGGGTTGACTCTAAAGTTGGTACTGTGTTAAATTATAAAAGCCGTCGCTGATGGCAATTGAATTTCAAACTTTTTATAAATGAAAGTCTTGACAGGACAAACCCTAATTAATATAATTAAGGAAGTCTGTAAGAAATC
>NZ_JBZFLI010000023.1:0-57425 GCF_058315175.1 Metabacillus sp. RB-C-LZQ-3-1
CTCTCGGAATGTGGCTTTTTATATCTTATAAGAAAAAGAGCAGTAGGAGAACAAAATGACAAATCCTAAATATGTGAAAAGTTATCAGGAGGACGATCAATTAAGAAAAAGCTTTAACGAATTAGCTGCATTAACATTTGGCATCAACTTTGAACGGTGGTATGAGAAGGGATACTGGACAGAATGGTTTGAGCCACACTCCTACGTGACTGATGGAAAAGTAATAGCGAATGTATCAGTAAATAAGTTGGAGCTTATCATTAATAATCGTCGAAAAAAGAGAATACAAATTGGAACAGTTATGACACATCCAGATTACCGGAACAGAGGACTGTCAAAACAGCTTATGAACAAAGTCATGCAAGAATATGAGACTCATATTGATGTGTTTTACCTTTATGCTAATAATTCAGTGTTAGATTATTACCCTAAATTCGGATTTCAAAAGGTCAATGAGCATGTTTTTTCAATGTCTTACCAAGGTGCAAACAACAATCAACAATTCATCCACCTAAACGGAGAAAATGATCAAGATCTTGCTTTTATCTATGATTTTGCAAAAAAGAGACAACCAAATTCTACTCAATTTTCAACCATTCATACTGATGAATTGCTTATGTTTTATAGCATTAATGTTTATCCTCAGTCCATTGTTTACCTTGAAGAAGAGAGTGTGATTGTCTTTTATCAAATTAAAGGTGACACATTACATATACTAGATGTTATAAGTAATAAAGCAATAAATATCTATTCCATCCTAGCTAAGCTGGCAAATGAGAGGATAAAAAAGGTGGTATTTGAATTTACAATAAACAACATGTTATCGACTATAAAGGCTACTCCATTAAAAAGCAGGGAGACTTTATTCGTAAAAATGAAAAATGGGATAGATTTTCCTAAAGTCTTTAAACATCCCTCTCTTTCCCAGGCATGAAGAATCATAGAGTAAATAGTTTTTAAGCTAAGTGTCAACCGGCCAAAAGGTTAAGAGATCTAACAGAAAAAGTCCTTCATAGCACCGATGAAGGACAAAAAATACATAGATTTAAAAAGAATAGTTCCGCACATCCCACAAAAAAGGACAGTCTATGGTTTTTACTAAAGTTCATATTTCTCTTTCAGTGATTCTGGAGCCATTTTAATCATCCAATCAAGCACAAAGGTTGCGATTACAACATCATCGATAATTCCTAAAAAAGATATAAAGTCAGGAATTAAGTCGAATGGGAAGAATGCATATGTGAGGATGAGTAAAGCTCCTAATATCTTTTTATGGGATTCAACCTGTTTGGAAAAGAAAAACTCCTTTAAAAATGGGATGAATCTCCAAAATTTCACGATGAATTTTAGTCTTTTTAATCGTTTTATCATGTTGATCACCCCTCTAGTTTTTAAGAAAAATGTATTGGATAGTAGTAACAAGACTGTGATGTAATTGTGAAAGAAGAGTCAAGTCTAGTCTCTATCACTAGAAGTTCAATCCCAACAAATAGGGATCGTACCTGCAATTGATCTTTTATCCCACTTTTAACGGGCAGGAAGACCCCCACCTATAAGCTACTGAGTTTACAAAGAAGGTAGGTGGGGGATAACTGCCCGTAAAGGTGTCCGATTGGTTCAACTAACCATCAGTGGGGGATAAAGAAAACCCCCATCGATGCAAGTTTCACTTTATATGATCCGAATAAGATCTTGGTCCTTACTCTCTACACCTTCATTGAAGGTAAGCCTTGTTTTAAAACGGTAAGAAATACTGTCTGTAGAAACAGGGATATTTTCTTGTAATTTAAAAGTGAAAGACACTTTGCTATCTTCTTCAGGATTGATAAGCTTTGATGATAATATCGTAGCCGTATCTATCACTTTTTCTGTATTTGTATCTTTATCTATTAATACAAGATCACTATCAATTCTCTTTAATTGTTGCTCAATTGTCCCGCCTTTTAGGTGGAAATATCCATTAATCAGCTCACCGCGCCTATACGTGTCTTTCGGTAGAATAAGATCGATCACGGCTGATCCTACACCTAAAAGTGACATATATTTTCTAAGTAACATCATTTATCTCCTCCTATATATTCACTGCGTGTTACATATTTTTGTTCTAGACGTTTTTCAATTTTATCTAGCTGACGTTTATCTTTAAGAAGCTCTTCTTTGTTTTTCTTAATCAATTCTTTCATTGAAAGTTTTTTTACCATTATAGTAATCTCCTTTTTATCGCTATCCTATAAAGGAAAAGTGCAAGACGCCTGGAACTGGACACCATAACTTAGTAAAACTTTTATCATGTGCCTTTTAACAAGAAAAAACCTTTACCGTATTTGGTAAAGGTTTTTAAAAAAGACATAAAAGACCTTTACCGATTTAGTAAAGGTCTTGCTAACAACGTTAAGGTTGCCAACGAAGCCGAGAGTGATTCACTCTGTAATGACGACTTTGTTGTAAAAGCTACTCCCCTTTAGGAGAACGACTTATTTAATTAAGATAATCATAAAATATTTATCGGTGATCGTCAATATATTTCATGTTACATTTTTGTTACGATTTCATGGTCACATGACCTTAATTGTTTGTAATGCTTCAATCATCTTAGGTGTAATGAATTCTGATTCCTCTTTGTTCAAATAATGAATGGTGATACGTACCCAAACACCATCTACTTTTTTCATGACAATATTTACTTGAGTTTTACTAGAGGTTCCGTGCAGGAAAAATTCAGCGTCCCGGTAGAATGGGTGTGAGCTTGTTTTTGTTGGATGTTCGGCTATTGTATAGTCTTTTAAGTAAGCTTTTGAGTTTTCTTTAACCTCGCTTATATTTGCATTTGAATCTAATACTTCAATTCTAGAAAAATAAGAATCATTTTTTTTGTAACTCACAATAAATCGTCTAGGTTCTTCTGCATCAAATGTAAATCCGCTTTTTGGAGATACGGTGAGTTTGATGTCATTTGCATCATAGCTCGCAGGAATGTAGGAAGATGCCCGGGCTTGAGCAACATTTAGGATTTGGCCAACTTTAATTATATTTGATGTTAAATAATTTTGAGCTTTTAATTCTTTTACAGTTAGGCCATAGTTGTTTGCAATACTGTATAAAGTGTCACCTTTTTTTACTGTAACAGTTGTTGGAATGATAAGCTTATCCCCTACATAGATTGTATTTGAAGACAGTTGATTAAGGAATTTTAATTGTGAAACAGTCGTTTTATGTTTTTTAGAAAGACCGTATAGAGTATCACCTTTTTTGATGGTAACTTGAGTAGGAATATTTAATGTGTTTCCGGGATAAATGATTGAGGAAGAGAGGTTGTTAAGTTGTTTCAATTGTGAGACTGTCATATCGTTTTCCTTCGCAATACGGTAGAGTGTATCACCCTTTTTAATTGTATACAGTGTGGATGCCTCTGCACTTGAAGCACCCCAAATTCCGGTTAATCCTAAAGTTAGTACTGCTAATTTGATAAGTCCTTTCGTTTTCTTCATGTTAATCCCCCAATTATGATTATTTTACATACGGATGAGTAGGATGGAATGAGTCAAGTTATAGGGTCTTTTGAATGATGCCGTATTTACTACATTAGACGAAAATATTGAAGATATCGTTTCAAACGAATAAGCCTAATTTCGTTTCCAATGCTTAGAAAAGAATAAATCGCAAGAAACACGGATAAGCGTTATTACATCCAGCTCCAGCGCCTAGCCGCAAATGAATTGAAGACAAAGAACGTTTTTTATTCATTTGCGTCTTATTTGCCCTATGCTGAAATAAGGCATTTACGCTTTTGTTGTATGCTGAAATTTGGTACTATTTGATGAATAATTTTGAGTCTTTTGATGAGACTTTTGGGTTCTATCCGTTTATAATAAAACATATAATCATTTTTACTTACATGATTGAAAGCGAACATTTGTTGAAACATTTTATATTCGTTTCACACAAACCTATTTTAATAGAAAGGTGTGTCATAGAATGGAAGCTAATATAAAAAATTCGATTACTGTTGACTCAACAATTTCATTAAAAGGTATTGTAAAAGCAATCTTTGATAATACCGTTCATATCCAAATTGGCGGGAAAATCATTACGATGCCAATTGCCGATTTTAACCTATTAAAAGGGGAAACAAATAGTTCATCAAACTAAATAATTTCTTTATATAAAAACGTAGCGTATGGTTATATACCATAAACGCTGCGTTTTTTCTGTTTCTTATTCATGTCGAGGATTCTCATCTAATTGCCTATGTACTTCTCTAGCCATAAATTCCAAGATATATATCACCGGAAGTTGTGTTGTCATATCAATGGGCTGATAGGAGTTCATGTTTCTTTCCTCTGTTACATAGTAGGAAATCTTCAAATCAGAGATGTGAGCAAGTGTGCAATTTTTATGATTTGTAATACTAAAAATCTGATTTCCTTGCTTCTTTAATCGATTAACTTGGTTAATGGTATGATCTGTTTCACCTGACACAGAAAGGGCAATGACCATACAATTATGTAAATACCTTGTGTGAATAGGAAAATAAGGATCATTAATATAAAGGGAAAATTTACCTGAGATTGAAAAATAGCGTGCTCCATATTGTGCTAAGATCCCTGAGCTACCAAATCCTGTAAATAATACATTTTCTGCTTTTGTAACTAATTCTGCACCTCTTTTTTCAAAATCCTCTTTCATTGTTCGTTCCATAAACTCTGATAGAAAATGCTTCATTTCTTTATGAGAAGTAGGTTTTGATTCCTTCAAATAGAGCTTTAACTTTCCTTTAAACTCAGAAAAGCCTTCACAGTTAAGCTTTCGGCAAAATCTTAAAATGGTCGAGGTAGAGACATGAGTTTCATTTGCCAGGTCTCGAATCCTTATATAGATAACCTTGTCAGCATTGGTAATAATATAGTTATACGATGAGGATTCTAATTCATTAAATGAGGTGATCTTTGCTTGAAAACATCGTGTTTCTCCGATTTTCTTCTATAGACTATATTTTATCAAAAAACACGATGTTTCAGAAATGGAACAAATCTACTTAAACCAACCTTTTTCCTTCGACTGAGTAATGGCTTCAATTCTATTTTTTACATTAAGCTTTTCCAAAATTGTTGATATATAATTTCGTACAGTCCCTGTTTTTATGCTAAGTTGATCAGCAATTTCCTTAGTGTTCATCCCTTCTGCGACCAGGCCCAGCACTTCTTTTTCACGTTCTGTAAGAGGATTTTCTTCACTATAAATATCATCCATTAATTCAGGGGCATATATTCGTTTTCCAGCCATGATGTTTCGAATGGAGTTTGCTAATTCATCGCTAGGACTATCTTTTAAAAGATACCCTTTAACTCCGGCTTTTAATGCACGTTGGAAATATCCAGAACGAGAGAAGGTAGTAAGGATAATGACCTTACAGCTTTCATCCTTTAGTTGTTCTGCAGCTTCGAGTCCAGTCATGCCAGGCATTTCAATATCCATAATGCAAATGTCTGGTTGAAGCTCTTTCACAAGTGCGAGAGCTTCCTTTCCATTACTAGCTTTCCCGACAACCTCCATGTCATCTTCTAAATTAAGTAATGAGCCTAAGGCTCCTAAAAGCATTTGTTGATCTTCAGCAATGATAATACGAATCATAAGTGCCCTCCTAATCGGTTTGTTTGACGACATGTGGAACGGTTATGATTAGCGATGTACCATTCTCTGTCAAAATGTTAAGATGACCATTAACAAATTCGAGGCGTTCTTTCATCCCCGCTAGTCCGTTCCCCTTTGTGAAATCAGTTGATTCATTACCAATTCCGTTATCGCTTATTTTTAACATAATTTCGGTTTGAGTTTGTTCTAAGGAAACATAGCAGACGGTTGCCTGACTATGTCTGACAACATTTGTAACAGCTTCCTTTAAGCACATGCTTAGAATATTTTCTGTTAATAGCGGGACATTAGAAACTGACATTTCCTCGTCACTTACTAACTTAATTTGTGCGGCTTCCAAAATTTTTTTAACATGAACCAATTCTTCTTTTAATCGAATCCCTCGCATCTGAGAGACTATTTTTCTAACTTCATTTAATGCTGTTCGAGCAGTTTGTTGAATATCCTTCATCTCATTCTTTGCCTGTTCAGGATCTTTGTGAATAATTTTTCGGGCTAAATCGCTTTTTAATCCGATCATTGATAGCTTTTGACCTAAAGTATCATGAAGATCCCGGGCAATTCTTTGTCGCTCCTCTAGAATCACTAATTCAGAAATACGCTTATTGGCATCCTCAAGTTTTTCTTGTAGCTTGTCACGTTCTTTTCGATTGTAAATACTAAATGGTAAGAAAATAACACTAAGAGAGCTGATGATAACAAAGGGTAAGTGCTTTAATAACAATGCCTCATGTAAAACAGCACTAAAGTTTATCGCAACAAATGTAGCAACTAAATGAATAATATAAAGTGTTAAAAAAGGGACCCGTTCTTTTATATTTCCGATGAAATACGCAATATAAAAGGAAAAATAGAAATAATTAAAAAGATACGTGGAAGTAAAGGAAATGCCGATTAGAATGAGAGTTAAAACATAAACTCTCCAGCTTTTAGATAGAAAGGCATATCGAAACGTGATGAAAAACATAATAGTTAATAAAATACCAGCGATGATTTCAGCTGTTGATGATGATTGGAAAATGAAATAGAAAGGTAAAATACTTAAAAAAGCCCATATATATGGGGAAATTCCGTTGCTTTTTTGAATAATTCTTTTCATTTACAGAACCTACTTTAAGAATAAATTTTAAGGCTATTTTATCATATACATCGTTTTCGTTTCCATGCTTTAAGAGGATGACAACTTAGGTTCTCAATATCTAAAGGTAATGAAGATATTGAAGATCTAAGAGTCATCCTCTTCAGGTTAATGATTTTGGTAACTTCGTAAAGCATTAAAGCCTACAAAGCGTTTATTGTGAGCGTCCCATAATCGGAACTTTAGTGATTTTAAGCTGGTAGCTAATGTGATCGTAGGGACATTTTGTAAGGGCTCGGTATTATTATGAACTTCCTCAAGTTTATAATTTGGTACTCTAGGGCTTAAATGGTGTACATGGTGATACCCGATATTTCCTGATAACCATTGTAAGAGTTTTGGCAGCTTATAGTAAGAACTACCTTCGACAGCTGCTAAGACATATTCCCAGTCTTTATTTTCTTCATAATAGGAATCTTCAAAAGTATGTTGAACATAGAAGAGCCAGATTCCAAGTGAGCCTGAAATCATAAAGATTGGAATTTGTACTAATAAAAATGGTACTGTACCAAGTGTCCAGCAAAAGAAAACAACAAGAACAGTTACTGAAGCATTTATTAAATACGTATTCAGGCGTTCATTTCTTCTTGCACCTTTTTTATTAAAGCGATTTTTAATTAAAAACTCATAGATTGGACCAAGACCAAACATAACAAAAGGGTTACGATAAAGTCGGTACGCAATTTTGCGCCATTTTGGAGCAGCTAAATATTCATCGATCGTTAGAACCCATATATCACCGGTTCCGCGCTTGTCTAGGTTTCCACTTGTTGCATGATGGATCGAATGATCATGCTGCCATTGGCTAAATGGAAATAGTGTTAAAATACCTGTAATCGTTCCTAACACTTTATTAGCTGTGCGATTCTTAAAGAACGAGTAGTGACAACAGTCGTGAAAAATGATAAAAATCCGTACTAGGAATCCTGCGGCAATGACTGTAAACGCAAAGGTAAGGAAATAGGATATTGTTAAACTTTGGTAAGCCAGTGTCCAAAGGATAAAAAACGGCCCAAGTGTTGTAATAAGTTGCCATATACTATCTTTTGTATTGGATTTTTCATAGGGAGCAACTTGCTTCCTTAGATTTCTTTGCAATTCTTTACTCATTTTTTTAATTCCCTTCATTGTTTGTAGTTTCATTATATATAGAAGGAACATTACTTTGTAGACATAGGTGTCATAGGGGAAGTATGACAAGTGTCATATACGGCATGTCCGTGATCGGCAAAATAACAGATAAGTAAAATAAGAGTAACTACTTTGGTTATTTTAAATGCCCATAAGATTCGTCTTTGTCTATTTAAAATGGGAAATGAAAAGTGTATATTACTATTAATAGACTGCTAGATTTTAGGAGGAACTAATGTTTTATTCTCTTAGGAATAGACTGTTATTAATTTTTACATTATTGTTAACGGTTCCATTTTTGCTTTTATCCATTATCATCCCTAGCTGGTTCACCTCAATTATTGAAGAACAAACAAAGGATTCAACAGTCGAAATGATGGATCAATATTCCCTGTACATTGATTCTATTACAACCCAGGCTGAAGACCTGGGCAAGCAAGTTTTAGTGAGTCAATCTGCACAGCAATGGCTAAAGGTTGAGAAGGAAAGGGATGAGAATGCATCAACAAATGCTGAAAAATTATTCATTAAGAATCAATTAAAAATGCAGCTATCGTCTATGATGGTGAATAATTCGAATAATATGTCCATTTCTGTCTTTCTTAATGACGGAACGGGTACCTGGGGGAATAATCCTTCTCTTAAGGAAACGGAATGGTATCACGATTTTTTGAAAAATGATCAAAGATGGGTGAGCACTCATATCGACTCCTTTCAGCTTCACCAAAATATGCGTGAAAGAAAAGTTAATAGCTACCTGATCCCTTTGTTTGATATGAATATGCTGGAGTTATCAGGAATCATAAAAGTGAGCTTTCCGTCTTCTTTATTAGAAACTGCATTAAGTAAAATCAAACTAGGTGAAAATGGACGAGTTTATTTATTGGATCGGCAAGGCTTAAATGTTTTATCTAGTGAGATGCAAACTCCAAACGTTGTTTTAAATAAAAGTCTAAAAAAGATCACAAATGATTTACAAGAAAAAGGATTAGTCGAAGTGAAGCATAGTGATAAAGAATATCTTGTCTTTTTTCAGAAGCTAAAAGTTGGTGATTGGATTTTGTTAAGTGAAATAACAAAATCAGAATTATTTGCTAAAATTGATCAACTGCAAAACAACTTACTCATGACAAGTGCCTTGATTTTTATGTTAACCATTCTCATCTCATATTTGCTCTCTTCTAATATTGTAAGACCTTTGGGCAAGTTAACAAAAGCGATGAAATTTGTTGAACGCGGAGATTTTTCTGGGGCAAAGCGTGTCATGCCTTCAATAAAATCTCATCATCATGAAATTGGTTATGTGATAAAAGTCTTCGATCATACGATTGAACAATTAAACCATTTAATTAAAACAGAGTATGAAGCCAATATTCGGAGAAAAGATGCAGAATATAAAGCATTGCTTTTGCAAATTAATCCTCATTTTTTGAATAATACGCTAGAAGTAATTGGCGGACTTGCTATTCAAGGAAAAAAGAAAGAAGTAATGAACGTTAGTATTTATTTAGGTCGCATGATGAGATACTCTCTTAATACACAAGCAGATGTTGTGAAATTAGGTGAGGAGATTTCCTATATTCGAAACTTCATAGAGATATTAAAATTAAGATATGAAGGTGCATTAGCATGTGAGATTGAAGAAGAAGAGGAAACGAAATCTATCTCTATTATTAAATTTATTATTCAGCCTCTTGTTGAAAATGCAGTTAAGTATAGTTTTATAGACAATACCTATGCTGAAATAAAAATAAAAACAAAATTAGAAAATGGTCAATTATTGATTGTCGTTGAAGATAAAGGAAGTGGGATGTCAGAAGAGGTGATGACAAACTTCTATCATTTAGAGAAAAACGATGAAAAATATTCTGTTTTAAATAGTGACGGTAACAGTATTGGGCTAAAAAATGTAATAGGGAGATTGAGTTTATATTATGGTGATCGGTTTTCTTATAATATTCATTCTGTAAAGGGAGAAGGAACAAAAATTACCTTGTGTATAAAGTGAAACTTCCATCAGAGGGGGTTTTTCTTCATCCCCCACTGATGGTTAGTTGAACCAATCGGGGCAGTTATCCCAACCTACCTTCTTTTTTTTGTAAACTCATAAGCTTGAGGTGGGGTCTTACTGCCCGTTAAGAGTGGGATAAAAGTAACTGAGGGGGTTATACATGATGAAGGTAGTGATCACTGACGATGAAATACAAATTCGTAAAGGGCTAAAAATGAAAGTTGATTGGGAAGAAGAAGGATTTCACATAGTTGGTGAAGCTTCGAATGGTAAAGAAACCCTTGAACTATTAAATAGGATGGATGTTGATATCGTCATCACAGATGTGAGAATGCCTATAATGGATGGAATTGAATTTGTTAAGCAATGCAATCAATACTTTCCGCATGTAAAAGTTATCGTGTTATCAGGTTATTCTGATTTTGAATACGTAAGGTCATCACTTGTCGAGGGAGTGAAGGATTATTTATTAAAACCTGTGGCACCAGATGAAATCGTTGACGCACTTAAGAGAATACGAAGTGAAGTAGAGGAAGAACAGAAAAGACAACTAGAAACAAAGAGAATGACTCAACTTGTTCACAATCAGTTGGAAGAGATGAAGCAACAATTTATTCTTTATCTCGTTAAGGATGAATGGTCAGATTTGAAAGTTGCTCATGATCGATTACAGCAATTACAGTTAGGTGAATTTGCTACCGAAAATGTACGGGTTCAGTTTTTTACAGTAGAAATGAGAACAAAGGATGCGAATCTGTTAAAAGAATTATGGGTCCCATTTACAATGGTTTGTAAAGAGTTAGCGCAGAAATACAAGTCCACCTACTATTTTTATGATACAAGCTATTCAAATATGCTTCATTTTATTCATCTTGTGGAAAACGATAAAGGAGAGCAAACGGCTGTGATCGTTAAAGAGGTGCAAAAATATGTAAAAACCTATTTAAAGATCGATACTGTTATAGGCATTGGAAAGGTTGTAACAGGGCTTAGAGAATTTAAAACTGGTTATATATCTGCCTTACTTTCTTGGAGTCAAAGCCAACTTGGTTCACATTCTCAAGTTATCGATGGAACAGTAAATAAAGAATTATTTGAGTTTCCATCTGATGTTGAAAAGCGGTTGGTAAATTCAATCGAAAACGTCAGTATACATGACTTTCAACTTAATCTAAATGGTATTTTATGTGAAACAAATAAAATATCGATGATGTCAGTATCATTTGCTGCTAATCGAGTTCTATTTTTACTAAGCTCACTAGCTGCTAAATATAATCTAGATACAACTGAAAGTCATCAGCTTTTATGGAATTGTCAACAAAGTATATGGAAACTAAATGCTTATAAAAAGGTAGTTGATCAGCTGATTGAGTTAGCGGAGCTAATTATTGAAAAAGTCCGAGAAGCACGGTACTCTTCAAATGGGTCGACTATTGTGGAAAATGTTCGTATATTTTTAGACAAGCATTATGCAAGTGAAATTTCCTTGAAGATCTTATCAGACCAGTTCCATATTAATAGTGCCTATTTATCAGAGTTGTTTAAATTTCATGTCGGTCAAAATTTTAGTGACTACTTGATCAACTTAAGAATGGAAAATGCAAAAGTATTCTTAAAAGACAGACAGCTTAAGATTATTGATGTTGCTTATTTAGTCGGGTTCTCTAATTCGGGTTATTTCAGTACAGTGTTCAAAAAATATGTTGGAAAAACACCGGCAGAATTTCGGAAAGAGTTTGCTGAATAATTGATGAGAAAGGAAACGATATGAAAAAAAGGGCCGCCATTATTAGTGTTATTCTTTTCATCATAGCTATTGCTTACTATTTACTTTCTTTTTTCATTACTTACCCTGATAATCAAGATGTAAGTCCAGTCGAGAATGAAGATAAAACTCAACTTACGTTTTGGAGAAATTATGGGACAAAATTAGAAAATGATGCTTATAAGGAGTTAATTACAGCTTTTGAGAAAGATCATCCTCACATTGGAATTAATATGGTTTCGGTTCCTTATGGAGATTATGAATTAAGATTGCGAACTGAAATTGCAGCCGGGAATCCGCCGGATATTATGTCAATTGATAGCCCTAATTTGGCTCTTTATGCACATTCAGGTTCACTTTTATCTATTGACCATTTGATGAAATCTGAAGGGGATATTGATGATATCCCGCCTTCAACACTCGAAGGGTTAAAGTATAATGGAGAAATATATCTTTCACCAGTGGTAGAGTCTGGGGTAGCTCTATTTTATAATATTCATCTATTCAAGCAGGCCGGTATTCCATTGCCTTCAAAGGATCCACATTCACCATTGACTTGGGAAGAGGTTTTGAAAATAGCCCAGAAGTTGAATAATCCAGCTGAAGAAATTGTTGGAATAGATCCTGCACAGGGATTTAATGATGGAGAATCACCAGCTTATTTTAAACTACCACTTTTATGGCAATTTGGTTCCGAAGTGTTAAGTCCAAAATCTGATACGGCAGAAGGGTACTTGAATTCTCATGAAGCCCTAGAAGCGTTGCAATTTTATCAAGATATGTATCATAAGCAAAAAGTAGCTGTTGTAGAACTTCCTCCAGATCCATTTGTATCTGGCCATATTGCCATGTCAGTAATGGGTTCATGGATGTTAGCAGATATTGAAAAGAACTTTCCGGATTTTAAGTTAGGAGAAGACTTTGGAGTTTCTCCATTACCGAAGGAGCGGTATCAAGTTACACCAAATGGAGGGTGGGCTCTAGGAATTTCATCGAAATCTAAGCATCCTGATGAAGCATGGGAATTTATTAAATATGTGACTGGTTTTGAGGGGTCCAAGAAGTATGTAGAAATGACAGGGGATTTGCCGGCAAGATACTCAGTAGCAAATGAATTTCCAGAGCTTATAAACTATCCGAAAAACATCTTTGTTCAACAAACCCAAAACTATTCAAAAAATCGTCCAGTTACTCCAGCGTATCCTGTCATAAGCGAAACGATTAAGGAGCTTTTTGAAGATGTTGGTATTGGTGGTAAAGATGTAAGGTCATCAGCAGATAAAGCAGTTGAAAAAATTAATAAAAGTTTACAAGATTTGAAAAGTAGAGAATGAGGTTGTCCTAAGGGCAGCCTTATTTTTGTTCTCGCCTAGGAATTATAAAATTCTTGTACTGTGGATAATCGCGCGGCATCCAGCTCCAGCGCCTAGCCCCGCGAGGTCATAAGTCACAAATGAATTGAAGACAAAGAACGTCTTCTATTATTTGCGTCTTATACTTGTGTCGGGGCTGTTCAAGGCGCTTGCGCTTTTGTTCACAGATATGAAAGTATAAAATTTTGTACTTAGTGTAGGTGTCTAGCTCCAGCGCCTATCGCCTATCAAACTTCAGATCATCTCCCTACGATAAGTCAACATCGGTTCGCTTCGCTTACCGTGTTTCCTTTGCCCCACTTTAACGGGCAGTATAAAATGGCCCAAGGGAGAACATAGTGTGAGAGTTAACTGCCCGGTAAAAGTCTGATAAGTCTCTCTATCCATTAGGATAAAGCCCCTAATGGAAGTATCGCTATATCTCAGTCGATGCTCCTCCAGTTTGTACGGCGATGACCAAGGCGCTTGCGCTTTTCTTATTCAAATTCCAAAAAATTTATATATCAAGTTCCAAAGATATTAAAATATTCCGTTTTCATCGTTTGATATAGTTTAAATCACATAAACAAGAAAAGAATGAATGGCGAGGGACAACTTTATGATTGAGAGGTTTGAAATCGCTTACTAGAGATGTTTCTATTTCTAATTTCAATTTATTCACAAAAGGAGGTTAACAGAATGCAAGAAATAACGAAGGCGAAAAGTGATGCCCAACTATCCGTTCAAGCTGTGAAAAATACAAAACTTAAGAGCAATATCGAGTATATAAAAAAGAACAATTTTCTCTATTTACTTATTGCTCCTGCCGTTATTCTTACGATCATTTTTAAGTATGTTCCGATGTACGGGGCCATCATTGCCTTTAAAGATTTTAGTACGATCAAAGGAATATTAGGAAGTGAATGGGTAGGGTTTAAGCATTTTGAGGATTTCTTAACCTCTCCAAATTTTGAAGTGATTTTTATGAGTACACTTAAGCTTAGCTTGTACGGATTATTACTAGGTTTTCCAGTACCCATTATTTTAGCTTTAATGCTTAATCAAGTCAGAAGAAACGCAGTTAAGAAAAATGTTCAGTTGATCTTATATGCACCAAACTTTATCTCTGTAGTTGTTATAGTCGGGATGTTGTTCATCTTCTTATCACCCACAGGCCCAATCAATAACATCATTTCATTTATGACCGGAAAACCGGTTATGTTTATGTCAGAACCAGAATATTTCAGATCAATCTATATTTTATCTGGAATTTGGCAAGCAGCAGGTTGGTCTTCTATTGTCTATGTTGCTGCATTAGCGAATGTGGATCCAGAGCTTCATAATGCTGCGACAATTGATGGAGCTAATATTTTACAAAGAATTATTCATATCGATTTGCCAACATTGAAACCATTAATGGCAATTATTTTTATTTTAGGTGCAGGTGGAATTATGGCGATTGGATTTGAAAAGGCTTACTTAATGCAAACATCAATGAATATACCAGCTTCTGAAATTCTTCCAACCTATGTATATAAAGTAGGTTTACAAGCAGGAGATTATGCTTATTCAACAGCTGTAGGGCTCTTCAATTCAGTTATCAACGTTATATTACTGGTTGTCGTGAATTTCGTTGTGAAAAAGTTAAATGAAGGTGAAGGATTATATTAATTGGAAAGGAGGATTTTCGATGATCAAGCATACTCGTATGGATCGAATGATTTTATCATTAAATAGCATTTTTTTATGTTTAGCAGTTCTTGTCGTTTTAGTTCCGTTGGTTTACGTCGTCATTGCTTCATTTATGGATCCCACTGTCTTATTGAACAAAGGTTTATCCTTCAATATTTCTGATTGGAGTCTAGAAGGTTACAAGAGAATCTTATCAGATGATGCCATGGTAAGAGGCTTTTTAAACGCTATTCTCTACTCAGTGGGCTTTTCAATCATTACTGTTGTCGTTTCAATATTCGCAGCCTTTCCTTTATCTGTTCAAGGCTTTGTAGGAAAAAACTTCTTTATGACTTTATTTCTTATCACGATGTTTTTTAGTGGAGGATTGATCCCAACTTACTTAGTTGTGAAAGATTTAGGAATGTTAAATACTATTTGGGCCATTTTGCTCCCAGGAGCTGTGAATGTGTGGAATATCATCCTAGCAAGAACCTATTTCAAGGGCATTCCAAATGAATTACATGAGGCTGCAAAAGTTGATGGAGCTTCAGATTTACTTATATTTTTCAAAATTGTGCTACCGCTTTCTAAGCCAATTATATTCGTTTTAGCACTTTATGCGTTTGTTGGTCAGTGGAACTCATATTTTGATGCAATGATTTATCTTGAAGATCCAAAACTTCATCCTCTTCAGTTAGTTTTAAGGTCAATCTTAATTCAAAACCAGGCGGAGCCAGGAATGATTAGTGACCAGCTAGCAATGGCTGAATTGGCAAAAGTATCGGAAATGATTAAGTACTCAGCTATTGTTATTTCAAGTCTACCATTAATTGTGATGTATCCATTTTTCCAGAAATACTTTGAAAAAGGTGTCATGGTTGGTTCATTAAAATAGAGAACCAATTAGATATAGATAATAGCAATCTACAAAAAATATTGGGGGTTAGATGATGAAACATGTGAAAAAATTTGTATGGTCTTCTGCAGTTGCGATGCTTTTGCTATCAGGCTGCAGCAGTAAAAATGTCGCTTCTTCTGAGGACTATGAGCTTACTGAAATTTCCTTTCCATTAAAAGAAGAGGTAACACTTAAATTTATGACACAAAGCTCTCCGTTGGCACCTAAAGATCCAAATGAAAAATTAATCTATCAAAGATTAGAAGAAAAAACAGGAGTCAATATTGAATGGAAAAACTATACAAATGATGTTTTCGTAGAAAAAAGAAATTTAGCTATAGCTAGTGGTGATCTGCCAGATGCGATTATGGATGCTGGTTATGGGGATTATGACTTATTAAAACTTGCAAAAGATGGCGCGATAATTCCTGTTGAGGATTTAATCGATCAATACATGCCGAACCTACAAAAAGTGCTTGAGGAAGCTCCTGAGTATAAAGCGATGATGACAGCTCCAGATGGGCATATTTATTCTTTTCCATGGATAGAGGAGCTTGGGACAGGAAAAGAAAATATTCATTCAGTTGATGATTTTCCTTGGATTATTGTAGAATGGCTGGATAAATTAGGGCTAGAAATGCCAACAACAACAGAGGAATTAAAAGAAGTACTAATAGCTTTTAAAACAAAAGATCCAAACGGAAATGGTGAAGCAGACGAAATTCCGATGTCATTTATTATTAATCATGGTGGCGAGGATCCAGCCTTCCTATTTGGGTCCTTTGGACTTGGAGATAACTGGGATCATACAGTTGTAAGTAATGAAGGAGAAGTTTTATTCACAGCTGCTGATGAAGGCTATAAAGAAGCAATCTCCTATTTTAGCGACTTATATAAAGAAGGCCTGATTGATGTTGAAGCATTTGAGCATGACTGGAATACGTATCTAGCCAAAGGAAAAGATGAACGTTATGGAATGTATTTTACATGGGATAAAGCTAATATAACAGGTATGAATGATAAATATGATCTTATGCCTCCATTAGCGGGTCCGGATGGTCATGTGAATGTTGCAAGAACAAATGGCATGGGCTTTGATCGAGGAAGAATGGTTATTACGAGTGCAAATAAAAACTTAGAGCTGACTGCTAAATGGATTAATCAATTATATGATCCACACCAATCTGTTCAAAACAACTGGGGAACGTATGGAGATGAGTCTCAACAAAATATTTTTGAATTTGATGAAGCTGCTGGGATGTTGAAGCACCTACCGTTGGATGGAGCTGCTCCTGTTGAGGTACGACAAAAAACAAGCATCAATGGCCCACTAGCGATTTTAGATGAATACTACGGTACAGTCACGACAAAACCAGATGATGCTGCATGGAGACTAGATCTAATGAAAGAGGTCATGGTTCCTCATATGAAAGCTGAAAACACATATCCAAAAGTGTTTTTCTCGATAGAAGAATTGGATAAACTCGCAACAATTGAAACAGATTTGTTTGCTTATGTAAACAGAAAAAGAGCGGAATGGATGACGAACGGAAAAGTTGAAGAAGAATGGGATGAATACTTGGCTGAGCTTGATCGATTAGGCTTGCAAGAATGGTTGGAAATTAAACAAAAAGGATATGATCGAAATCAATCATAAAAAATAATAGAGACTAACAACTAGCCTCTATTGTGGAAGAGATCGAAATCTGTTAACTGATAGATTTTCGATGAAAGTTGATAGATTTTTTGTGGAAGTTGAAAGATTATTTTAGAAAGTTGATAGATTCACCTAAAAAGTTGATAGATTCTTCATCCAATAAAAATTCCCATGAAAAAGGAGCTGTAAGAAATGGTTCAAAAATTAAATGAAAAATATCGTCCTCAATTTCATTTTTCCCCACAGGAAAAATGGATGAATGATCCAAATGGGATGGTGTTTTTTGAAGGAGAATACCATTTGTTTTATCAATATCATCCATCAGGCACGACATGGGGTCCTATGCACTGGGGACATGCGGTTAGTAAGGATTTAATCTATTGGGAGCACTTGCCGATTGCATTGCATCCTGATGAGCACGGAACCATATTCTCAGGTAGTGCAGTTGTTGACTGGGATAATACGACAGGCTTTTTCGAGGGCGAGCCTGGATTAGTTGCAATCTTTACACATCATGACACTTATCCTGAATCCGATAGAGTCCGTCAGAGACAAAGTCTGGCTTATAGCAGTGATAAAGGGAGAACATGGAAGAAATATGAGGGGAATCCGGTATTGGCAGATGTTTCAATGACAGACTACCGTGATCCTAAAGTGTTTTGGCATGAGCCTTCAAACAAGTGGATTATGATTCTTGCTACAGGGCAGTCAGTCACCATGTTTACATCTCCAAACCTAATAGATTGGGAGTTTGCAAGCCAATTTGGAGAAAAGGAGGGTTCACATGCTGGATTCTGGGAATGTCCTGATCTATTCCCATTACCAGTTGATCAAGATCAGACCAATCAGAAGTGGGTTATGATCGTTAGTATAGGTGATACAGGAGAATGGATCGAAGGGTCTAGAACTCAATATTTTATTGGGGATTTTGACGGAACAACTTTTGTAAATGATAACGAAGCTGAAAATGTTTTATGGTTAGACTTTGGAAGAGATAATTATGCGGGTGTTAGCTGGTCAGATATTCCGGAGGTAGACGGTAGAAGAATCTACCTTGGTTGGATGAGTAATTGGAGATATGCCAATCTTGTACCAACAAAGGAATGGAGAGGGGCCATGACACTGCCTAGAGAATTATCCTTAATCACAACTAAGGATGGAGTTCGATTAAACCAAAAACCTATAGCAGAGATAAGCAGGCTAAGACAAGAATGTTGCTATCATCCAAAAGAGGTAATTGACAAAAATCAACCTGTATCTATTATTCTTCATTATCCTTTGCAGGAAATAAATATCGAATTTGAAAATATAGATGCGACAACATTTGATTGTGTGATGAAGCATTCAAATAATGAGGAAACTATTCTTCGTTACAACATCGATAATGAGGAATTGATTGTTGATCGTTCTAATTCAGGTGAACATAGCTTTTCAGAATCATTCCAAACGGCACAGCATGCTCCGTTATCAATGGTGAATAATAGGATAAATCTGCAAATTTTCATTGATACTTCTTCACTTGAAGTATTCGCAAACGATGGGATCGTAGCAGTTACAAGCTTAATTTTTCCTGAGGAAGGATGTAAAGAACTCATTTTATCTTCGCATAGTGGAAGTGTAAAGGTTCACACTTTAGAACGAACTAATCTTACTTCTGCTTGGAATGAGTAGTGATAAAAAGAATAAAGGACGTTGAATACATGGGGAATTCTATTATTTGTATAGGAGAATTGTTAATTGATTTCTTCTGTAAAGATGTGGACATTGATTTAATAGACGGAAAAATTTTTGAAAAGCAGGCAGGAGGAGCACCGGCAAATGTATGTGCAACAATTGCAAAATTGGGTGGAGATTCAAAGTTTTGTGGAAAGGTTGGGGATGATCTCTTCGGATATTTCTTAAAAAGAACACTTGATGATGTGAATGTCGATACATCAATGTTGTTAGTTGATAAAAATCACCCAACCACTTTAGCATTTGTGTCCTTACAAGGAAATGGTGAAAGAGACTTTGTCTTTAATCAAGGAGCAGATGCATTTCTATTGGAAGAAGAAATAGACCAAGAAAAAGTGAAAAAAGCTTCCATTCTTCATTTTGGTTCTGCTACAGCACTAATAGATAATCCGTTTTGTTCCACATACTTAAGCATAATGAAACTAGCAAAAAAAGAAGGAAAGTTCATTTCGTTTGATCCGAATTATAGAAAAGACTTATGGAAAGAACGTAAATTACAGTTTATCAAGTTAGCAAAAGAAGCAATAGCCTTTGCTTATTTTGTAAAGCTAAGTGAAGATGAAATAAAGATTGTCACTCAAAAACAGAATCTAATAGCAGGAATAGATGACTTACATCAAATGGGAGCTTCGATTATTGCAGTGACGTTAGGAAAAAATGGAACACTCATATCTAATGGATTCGAGCATGAGCTTATTCCAAGTGTTGAAGTTCAAGCGATTGATTCAACCGGGGCTGGTGATGCTTTTGTAGGTGCTACTTTGTTTCAGATTGCACAAGAAAAACACCCGCATCATTTAATTTATCATTTTCATGATTTGAAAAAAATGATTTCGTTTAGCAATAAAGTTGGGGCAATGACATGTACTCAAATTGGGGCAATGTCTGCAATATCTAGACTTTCATTCTGATTTTTTTAATAAAGGATGAAAAGTGAATAAAAGGGATGAAGGATTTTAGTCTTTTATCTCTTTTTTAGCATCATCTTTGAAAGCGCTTTATAATCTGAGAGGAGCTGTAATTAATGATAAAAAGGAAACATAAAATTATGGTGCAAGTAATTCTGTTCGTTTTTGTCTATTCAACTTTTTATATTGATGGTCAACCTTTTAAGGCACAGGCAACAAAGCATAATACAGCAATCTTTGGTTATCTTCCTATTTCTGGATCTTGGGTGAATAATGATCACGGCTTAATTAGAGGGAGCAGCGATAAGAAACAACCTGGACTCATCCTATCATCAACAGAGGTTGGAAATTATTTTGTCTATGAAGCGAATGTGAAAATAAAGTCCTCATCCAAAAACACAAAGGGCTCTCTTGTATTTAGAGCAAATGAAATTGGCAAAGATGGATATATGCTTTCCTTAGAGCCGATAAAAAACAGAGTACAATTAGTTGATATGGACTCTGGTAAGGTTATCGGAAAACAAATCAATAATCAGATAAAAGAAGATGTTAGCCATAAAGTGAAAATAATAGCAGATGGACCATCAATCAAAGTATTTTTGAATGAGGAAATTATAATAGATTTAAAGGATTCAAAGCATTCGAAAGGTTTTACAGGCTTTCATGTTGAATCTGGTACAACAGAATTTAGCCACGTCCTTATTCATGAGGTCAAAACAAATCTTACTGAGTGGGAGATGAAAGAGCAATGGTCAGCATTTCCACATGGGTTAGTAGGACATGCTTCATCAAAAGAGAATATTAATGCTATATCAAACACAAAGGTTACCGATTTCAACTATGAAGCAAATGTGATGATAAATGATGAAAATGGGACTGGAACATTACTTTTTAGGACAGATAAAACAGGATTGCAAGGGTATGGCCTGCAAATAGATGCAAAAAAAGATCAAATACGATTGATTGAGCTAAAACATAATAAAGTCATTGAAGAAAACAACATGTCAATTCATTCTGGAACACTCTATCATATTCGAGTAAAAGCAGCAGGAAACTCGTTAAAAGTATTTTTGCAGAACAGCTCAGAGCCAATCATAAATGCTCAAGATCATACTTATGATAAAGGTTTTTTAGGACTACGTGTATATAACGGAAACGTGGTTTTTCAGAATATCCTGGTGAGTGATTTTTCAACGAACTTAGATGGTTGGAATTCGAACAATGGAGACTGGCTTCCACATCTTGAAGGAATTATGGGCAGTAGTTATGAGGCAGATAACACATATCATATGGCAGAAGCAACGGAAGGGAATTTTATCCTTGAAGGAGATCTGAATGTAGATCCTACTGCGCCATACGGAACAGCTGGTCTTGTTTTTCGTGCAAACTCAGATGCAACGAAGGGATATATGATCAAAATTGACCCTAATTTAAACCAAGTACGCTTATTAGATTTGAGCGGAGACCGTACAGTCGCCATAGCTGATCGAAATATTGAAACAGGAAAGACTTATCATTTTGAGATTCATGTCAATGGGCCAGCGATGAAAGTGTTTCTGGATGGATATGCTGAACCTGTAATAGATGTACACGATACGGCATATTCAAGCGGGAAATTTGGATTAAATGTTTATAATGGAACGGCATATTTTCAACATGTATATGCAACACCATTCAATGAATATTATGAAGAGCTTTATCGGCCACAGTATCATTTTACACAAGCTAGGGGCTCAGCTAGTGACCCAAATGGTTTGGTTTATTATGAAGGAGAGTACCATCTTTTTCACCAAGATGGTGGCAAATGGGCACATGCTGTTAGTCCTGACCTTGTCAATTGGAAGAGATTGCCGATTGCCATTCCATGGAATGAAATGGGCCACGCATGGTCTGGTTCAGCAGTTGTAGATAGGAATAATGTTTCAGGGTTATTTAATAAAGAAGGCTCAGGATTAATAGCCTTCTATACATCTTTTAATCCAGCTAAGCATAATGGTGATCAAAAGGTTGGTGTAGCTTATAGCCGGGACAAAGGGAGAACATGGGAGTTTTATGATGGGAATCCGATCATACCTAATATAGGTGAATTTTATGGTGGGGAAGGATGGGACTTTCGAGATCCGAAGGTTGTCTGGGATGAGGACCATAAGCTATGGGTGATGGTCATTTCAGGTGGAGATCATATCCGCTTCTTCACATCAAAGGATTTATTGAACTGGGAAATGATCGAATCATTTGGCTATGGGAATTATGTCAGAGGCGGTGTTTGGGAATGTCCGGACTTTTTTCAGTTACCAGTTGAAGGTGACGAAAAGAAGAAAAAATGGGTACTCTCCATAAGTACTGGGGCAAATCCAAATACAAACGGTTCTGATTCAGAGTATTTTATAGGAACATTTGATGGTAAACGTTTTGTGAGCGATCATCCTGCTGGTGTTGTTTTAAAAAATGAATTTGGAAAAGAAATGTATGCAGCGATGTCTTTTTCAGATATCCCTGAGTCAGACGGACGACGCATTTCTTTAGGATGGATGAGTAACTGGGATTACCCGTTTAGCTTCCCCACTAATCCTTGGCAGGGACAAATGTCGATTCCTCGTGAATTAACATTAAAAACCGTACCAGGAGAAGGCATCCGGTTATTTCAACAACCGATTGAGGAACTATCACAACTAAGAGGAGGAGCTACATCATGGAGTAATAAACTTGTGAAACCAAAAGACCCCAATTTACTTTCAGAAATAAGAGGTACAGCATATGAAATCGTTGCGGAATTTGAATTACCTGAAAAGAATCAACCGGAGGAATTTGGTTTCCAATTGAGAAAGTCAGAAACTCAACAAACAGTTGTAGGCTACAATGTATCAAATTCTAAAATGTTCTTTGATCGATCAAAATCAGGGGAGGTCAACTTTTCAGAGAAATTTTCTACCTTCCATGAAACCAATATCAATCTAGAAAATAATCGGATTAAAATGAGGATGTTTGTAGATGAATCATCTATAGAAGTATTTGTGAATAATGGTCAAGCTGTTTTTACAAATTTGATTTTTCCGGATGGAGCTAGTGATGAAATCGGCTTTTATACAAAGGGGGGCGATGTGAAGATTGTTTCCTTAGAGGTCTTTCCTTTAAAAGGTATATGGAAGGATCCTTCAAATAGCGTTAAAACAACGAATAAGATTGTCATGGATCACCAAAAGCTTGAGCTTAAGGTAGGTGAAACACATAAACTTTCAGCAGTAAATCTCCCGTATTCTGCTAATAATCAAAAATTAAAATGGAAATCAAGCAATCCAACGGTTGTTGAATTGAAAACAATTGATAACAATAACGCAAAGATCAAGGTAGTTGGCCATGGAAGAGCGCTTATTGAAGCTACAACGGCTGATGGGAAAGTAGTTGGAACCACGCTTGTTGATAGTAAAGCATTCTTTAACATTGTCGATGTGAATAGCGGAAAGGCATTAACCGTTAATGGAACACTAAATGGATCGAAAGTAAAAATACAAGGAAAGAAGGGTAGTGTAGAACAGTTATGGACTATTGAAAGAAATGAATCTGGCAGCTGCAAGATCATTTCCACAAATAGTCAAAAAGTTTTAGATGCTTCAGGAATTTCAAATGGTGATGATGTTCAAATTTGGGAATACCTAGGTTATGGAAATCAACAATGGTTGCTTACACATAATGGAGATGGTACCTACACTTTTAGTGTTGTCAATAGCGGAAAGGCTTTAGAGGTGGCACAAAATAGCAGTAACGACGGAACAGTTGTTGAGATTAATAAAAGAAATTCTGAAGCTGCACAAAAATGGAAGTTGATAGAAGCGGATTTTCCTCTGAAAGTAGAACAATAAGTATAGATAAACCCTTCTTACTACACGTAAAGAAGGGTTTTTATACTATCAAATATAAAAAAATAATGCAAGATAGTATACGTGAAACTAAGGGTATCGCCATTAAAACTTAGCGACAATTTAAATTTTTTCATACAAATGAAAGTGAATGATATCCTACTGATTCCGCACTCTATAAGTAAAACGTCTAAGATAGGTGAAATCATGAAAAAGAAAGTAACGATTATAGGTGGAGCAGGAACAATTGGAAGTATTTTAGTGAATGGGCTTTGTGATACATATGAGTTTGTTATTTTAGATAAAAACGTACAGCCTTCTTCTTCGACTTGTCGTACAGTTCAAGTAGATGCAACGAACTATCGGGAGTTACTAGAAAGTATCCCGCAGGATACTGATGCAATCATAAATTTATTAACAATTAAATCGAATGATGATTTAAAGGATCTTGATCAATTTCATAAGATGACAAACATTCATTTTATATCCTCATTTTATATTTTGCATGCAGCTATAACATTAGGAATTCCGAAAGTTATTTATGCAAGCAGTAATCACACAACAGACTATTATGAGGAAAATGGAGTTTCAACATTAGGAAGGATGATCAATACAAATGATTATCCGTTATCTAAAGGACTATATGGTGTCTTAAAGTTAGCTTCAGAAAATATTGGCCATATATTAGCAGGAGAAAAAGAAAACAACCTCTCCGTTATTAATTTGAGAATTGGAAGTGTCCAAAAGGATGAATATCAAGCTGTAAAACAAAATCCGCGATTGCATCATACATTACTGTCTCATGAGGATACCGTTCAACTTTTTGACTTAGCACTTCAGTCTACAATTAAATATGGGACTTACTATGGGGTTTCCGATAATCCAGGAAAACCGTGGGATACGGAAGATTTATGGCAAGATCTAGGCTTTATGTCAAAGGTGAATTCGATGAATGTTCTAAATAGAGATACAAACTAATTTTTGCTGTAAAGTCTTTAACAGAGCAAAATAATCCATATAACATGATTGAGAAATCCATTGTTTATTAAGTAAAGAAAGAGTAACCTAACACTACTCTTATGTAAGAAGGTGGGGTTTTGTGAACAAGCGGCCAATATTCAGTGAATATTTCTTTCGGCATAAATTAAGCTACTCTTTTGGTGCAGTCCTATTAACGATATCTCTTGTGCTCCAATTATTGGTTCCTCTTTTATTAGAGGATTTTACAAATGGTATTCAATATTTCACTGTTACAGCTTTCGAACTGTTAAAATTAGCCATTTGGTTCATTGTTTTAGGGATAGGAATTTTCTTTTTTCGTTCATCTGGGCGTATCTATATTTTTCGGTTATCAAGGATGCTTGAACGAGATTTACGTACGAGGTTATTTACTCATTGGGAAAAGTTGCCGGCAGAATATTATCAGCAGCAAAGAATTGGAAATCTCATGGCACATGCGGTAAATGATGTGAATATTCTTCGTCAAATTGGAATGCAAGGAATTTTTCAGATGATTGAAGCAGTCGTCTTAATATCCATCGGAATTTTTATGATGGCGGGTATGATTAATTGGTATTTAACATTACTTGTTCTGCTACCTTTACCGGGATTAACTTACTTAGCTTACCGGTTTCGAATCAAAATAAAAATGCATTCAAGTAAAGTACAAGAAGCAATAGGGATTCTGACAAGCAGAGTCCAAGAATTTTGTACAGGAATTCGAGTAATCAAAACGTATGTACAAGAACATGAAGAAATGAAGAAATTTACAATGGAGAATGAAGAAAATGTAGAGGCAAACAAGCAATTAATACGTTCGAACTCTCTTTTTACATCATTAAGTCAAGGGATTGCGGGGCTAAGTTATTTGATATCCATTGTATTGGGATCGATTTTGGTTATGAAAGGGGCCATTTCCCTTGGAGAATTTGTTGCATTTAACACGTATCTTTCCCTTTTAATAGCCCCTATTGAAAACCTTGGGAAGGTCATTAATCTGTTTCAGCAGGGGAAAGCAGCAGAGTCTAGATTAAGTGAAGTTTTTGCAACAGAACCTGAAATAAAAGATGAAAAGGATGTCATTCCATTAAAAAAAATTAATGGTGACATCATTATTAAAAATTTGTCCTTTCAGTATAAAAATAGTAATAGCTATGCACTTAAAAACATTCATTTACAGATCAAAAAAGGATCTAGTTTAGCGATTGTCGGAAAGATAGGAAGCGGTAAATCAACGCTCGTTAACCTGCTGTTACGCGTTTATAATCCACCTGGAAATACTATTTTCATAGATAACTATGATATACGTACTCTGCCTTTAAAGCTACTAAGAACTTCAATAGGGTATGTACCACAAACAAACTTTTTATTCTCCTCAAAAATCAAAGAAAACATTGCATTTGATCCAAAGCCTTACCAAGATAAACAAATTTTTCGAGCAGCTCAGCAAGCGCATGTTTATACCGATATCATGGGTTTTTCGGATGGATTTGAAACCACTTTAGGTGAAAGGGGACTTTCATTATCTGGTGGACAAAGACAGCGTGTAAGTATCGCACGTGCAATAATAAAAGACTCACCAATTATAATATTTGATGATAGTTTAAGTGCTGTGGATGCAAACACGGAAGAGAAGATTTTGAAAACCTTACAAACGGAAATGAGAGGAAAAACATCTATTATCATTAGTCACCGTATTTCAACCATTCGGCATGCAGACCAAATCATCGTGTTAGATAAGGGGAATATTGTTGAGCGAGGAAACCACGAATCTCTTTTAAAAAGAAATGGGATCTATAAAAATATGTTTGTCCAGCAATCCAATGAGATGAATATACAATCACCTAACGAAAGAATCATTCGAATCAAAAAAAGGGGGGATTAACATACGCAACTCAGATGATAAAAATAGCATAGCCATGAGTGATAGCCGATTGTTAAAAAAACTGTTAGGGTATGCTGGGCCTTACTGGAAGCGCATTCTTATTTCCGTTCTTTTCACAGCATTAATTGTCATCACAAGCCTGGCACAGCCTTACATCATTAAAGTAGCAATTGATTCATATATTAACGGTATTTATTCACCGATGGCAGTTGCTGATCAACATATGGAAGATAAATACGAAAACAGCTTAAAGGAACAAGAAATAGATTATAAGAAAGTGACAAGTTTTCGTGATCAAATATATTTTCGTATAAAGGATTCTTCTCAAGGTGAAATGATAGAAGATACTCAAAAGGCAGCAATCATTTCTATTGATCACTCCTATTTTTTAGTGAAAGGATGGAACTCAGGGCTCACTCATAATGAGGATTATGAATTTACCGAAAATTCTGATGAAATCAGAATTGGTGAAGAATTATATCCGGTTACACGATTAAATCCAAGTGAGCTTGATCAATTCCGAAACGATGATTATGAAGGCTTAATCTTATTAGGGATTGTTTATTTTTTATTAATTATTGGTTCATCATTCCTTATGTATCACCAGCAAAACACACTTCAATTTACGGGCCAATTGATTATATACGATATAAGGCAAACAATCTTCAAGCATCTTTCAAAAATGTCCATTTCTTTTTATGGCAAGCATCCAATTGGAAGACTAGTCACAAGGATTACTCATGATGTTGAGGCTCTTAATCAATTATACTCTCAAGTTATTGTGAATTTATTAAAGGAAATCCTTATTTTACTTGGGATTATTATGATTATGCTACATATGAGTGTAAAGTTAACACTCGTTAGTTTGATTGTCATTCCTGCAGTTGCCCTTACAACCGTTTATTTCAAAACAGTCATGAGGAAAGCACAACGTAATATCCGGAAAATTCTCTCTAGGTTAAATTCTTTTCTTGCAGAAAATCTCTCAGGTATGAGTGTCATTCAAATTTTTGCACGGGAAGAAAAACAATTGGAGAGATTTAATGAACTTAATGAAGAACATTATCGTGCTGGAATGCGACAAACGGTTTTAAACTCAATTTTTAACCCATCAATTGGTTTTTTTGGAAACATCGCTTTAGCGTTGCTTGTCTGGTATGGGGGAAGAAATGTGTTGGAAGGAGCTGTTACGTTTGGAGTTGTGTATGCGTTCACTCATTACGTAAGGCAATTTTTTGAACCCTTACGTGCATTAGCGGATCAATTTAACCAAATTCAAACAGCTCTTGCATCCTCAGAACGAATATTTGAAACATTGAATACAAAGCCAACTATATTGAATTCAGAACAACCAAAGCACCTAGGTGAAAACATTCGAGGCAACATTGAATTTCAACAAGTTTCCTTTGCTTATAAAAACGACGAATGGGTGCTTCATGATCTTAATTTTTCCATTAAAGCTGGAGAGACCGTTGGGATTGTCGGGGAGACAGGAGCAGGAAAAAGTTCAATCATACAACTTATTAACAGGTTCTATGATATTCAAAGAGGAAAAATTACATTAGATGGTGTGAACATAAAAGATATACACTTATCAGAATTAAGAAAACATGTTGGGATTATTCAACAGGACAGCTTTGTCTTCTCAGGTACGGTATTTGATAATATCCGGCTGAACCAACTTGATATTACAGATGAAGAGATTGTAAGGATAGCTAAGTCAGTAAACATTGATACCTTCTTTCGTTCACTTCCACAGCAATATCATACAGTACTTGGCGAGCAAGGCACCGTATTATCGACAGGCCAAAATCAACTACTTTCCTTTTTGCGAGCGATTATAGGAAATCCAAAGGTGTTAATTCTTGATGAAGCCACAGCTAATATTGATACAGATACAGAAGCAGTTGTTCAAGAAACGTTAAAGAGAATCTCAAAAAACAGAACAACCATCATTATTGCTCATCGTCTCTCAACCATTCAGCACGCTGACAAAATTATCGTATTAAGTAAAGGGAAGATTATTGAGATGGGCACTCATCAAGAGTTATTAAGAGAAAAAAAGACGTACTATCAATTATGTAAAAGTCAGAGTAAACCTCACCGCACAAAGCTTCGAGTTTAATAACTAGTTCCAAGTACCGTAAGAGAAACAAGGAATGTTATAAAAAGAGCGAGTAGAAATGGAAGGAAAGGAGCACCTTCTAAGCCTACTCGCTCTTATAATTTTTTAAATTGAACGAAGGTTTTTCTGATCCTCACAAAACTGAGAAGGAGATACACCGACAATTCGTTTAAAGGTTCTACTAAAATATAATTCATCTTCATATCCGACATTTTGGCTAACCTCTTTCACTTTGACATCCGAAAGGACAAGCAGCTCCTTTGCTCGCTTCATGCGCAAATGTGTCAAGTATTCGATTGGACTTAAGCCGATGTACTTTTTGAATAACCGGGAATAATGACTAACACTTAATCCAGCAATTTGTGATAGCTCGGACAATGTTATGGTGTTTTTATAGTGATTAACCATATAGTCAATTGTTCCTTCAATTGCCTTCTTACTATCTCCGTTCAGCATTTGTGATTGAAAGTCTTCAACAAAAGTTAGCAACAGCTCTTGAAAAACAATTTTTTGCTGCATGTTAACGGTTGAGCCGTGCTTATTAGATAAAGAGTTTAATTGCTCTAATAAAACAATGACAGCTGAATGATTGCTAATGGTATAGACTCCTTGAAGTGGAAAAGTTACCTCATGTGCATGTTTAAATTGCCATGAATCCTTTTCCTCAAAAGCCATAGCATAGGAAAAACGTACAAAATAAAATTCCAATGGATGAACACGAGCGGCTTTTTTATCACAAATCATCTGAGGGGTAAAAACAACGAGTTTACCTGGTTGTAATTTGTGTCTCTTTCCATTTATCACAACCTCTCCATACCCTTTTGTTATGTACCATAGTGAATGAAATTTTGGTCTTTTTCCTTGTCTATTCCAATTAGGAGGGCAGGATTTATGACCAGCTAATAGTAGAGAAAAAGTTAATTTATTTAATGTTAATGAGAGGTTTCTCATTTTATTACACAAGTGTACACCTCCTATTCTGCACTTTTATCCCACTCTTAACGGGCAGGAAGACCCCCACCTAAAGCTTTTGAGTTTACAAAGAGGTAGGTGGGGGATATAACTTGCCCGTAAAGGTCCGATTGGTTCAACTAACCATCAGTGGGGGATGAAGAGCCCCGACTGATGGAAGTTTCACTTTATCCCTATTCATACGCATTATGAGTAAAAATAGAACAAGTTCGTTTTATGTATAATCCTATATAACCTAAAGATAGGACAAGAAGTATAGATAAAACGTAATAATCATTTCTGTTTTTTATACTCATTTCCTCTACAGTCTACTTTTTTGTAAGTCTAAATTCCTATCTCTAAGAAACTGATTATATCTAACTATAAAATACTTGGACTATAATCAGGGGGCAACAAAATCTACTCTAGAAAGGGAGGAAGCATTTGAAAAAGGAGAGAAGGAGTTTTCGACGGTTATGTATGATTATGTTCGCATGTATCATGATTGTTTCATCTGTAGTAAGTATCCCACAAAATGAAAAGGCTTTCGCGAACGAGGAAACTGCATTTGATTCGATCTATGAGGCAGAAGAAGCTACGATCAAAGAAGCTATCATTGACAACCAGCATCCAGGTTATACAGGGACAGGTTTTGTTGATTACAAACCAAATGCACCAGGTGGGACAATCACATGGAAGATTCCAGATATTCCAGCAGAAGGAGAATATTCTCTAGTATTCCGTTATGCAAATGGAGCAGCCGAAAATAGACCTGCAGAAATCACAGTCAATGATCAAGTAATTAGTGAAGAACTGGCTTTTGATTCTACAGGGGAATGGACAAATTGGCAGAGCGTTTCGATAAAAGCAGCTCTGCAAGCTGGTGATAATACGATTGTTGCTACAGGAGTAGGTCCAAGCGGTGGTGCAAACATAGATCATTTACGTATTCACAATTCTACTTCAGATCCAGATGATGGTGAACCTAAACCTATTGAAGTAGAACAGGTAACATTACAGGAATTAGTGGATGGTGTAACACTAAAGAAATTAAATGCAGCAGGGATGATCAATGACTTTACACGTGAAGAAGACGAAGAAATGTCAAAACTAGAGTTTTTCGCAGCCATCAATCGTGTCATGGGCTTCTATAAAGAAGAAACGTATAAAAACGTAGATGAGGAGATCTTAAAAAATACTTGGTGGAGCTACGTATTAGAAGCAGCAACGCAAGAGGGATATGTAACACCAGATCAAGTTAAAAACATAGAGGCAGAAGATAAGATAACAAGACGAGAAGCAGCAAGCATCATTAGCGAAGTTCTTGATCTAAATCCTGGAAATGGAAAAGGGAACAGTGAAAACACAGTGGGGGCTGTCGTTTCCAAGGGGATTATGTCTGGAGAGGCAGACTTCGGTAAAAATGATTATGTAACAATTGGTGAGGCTTCAAAAATTATAGAAAAAGTAGGGAAGTTAACGAATGAACAGTCAAAAGAGATTCATGTTGTGAATTCTCTGTCTGTTACTCCTCAATTAGTAGCTGTTATGTTGAATGGACAAATAGAGAATTTTGATGTAAAGGCATTAGCAATAAAAGCTGCAACTGGATCCTTTAATGGGTTAAATCCCGTCTTACAAAATATATACCCAACACGTGCTGCAGTTGGAGAAAATAAATTTGGTGATACCGTTGTTTTATATGAACTACAGCAACCATTAAAAGATGGAAAGATAGTGAAAGAAGAGAACTTTGAATTTACAGGAGATATTGAAGAAGCGAAGAACCGTGCAAAAAATCTTGTGTCATGGCAAATGGATCATGGAGGATGGACCAAGAGCATGGATGAAGAATATAGCCGTCTTTGGGATGGTCAGGAAAAGCGCTCAACGCAATTTGGTCCAAATGGTGAAGAATTGGGCTCTATTGATAACAATGCAACCATAAAGGAAATTCGATTTATTTCTGAGGTTTATAGGGAAACAAAAGATGAGAAGTTGAAAGAAAGTATTTTAAAAGGAATTGATTTCTTATTAACCATGCAATATGAAACGGGTGGTTGGCCACAGGTATATCCGCAGCGCGGTGATTCGCCAGAGAGTTCTGTCTATTATTCGAACTATGTCACATTTAACGATAATGCGATGATTAATGTTTTACAACTGTTGGATGACGTATCTAATGAAAAATATCCTTTTGATCAAAACATAGTAGATGAAACATTAAAGAACAAGATTGAAGCATCAGTGAATAAGGGGATAGATTATATTTTAAAATCGCAAATTGAAGTAGATGGAAAGCTTACGGCTTGGTGTGCACAACATGACCCGATCTCTTATGAAGCACAGCATGCCAGAGTATATGAACATCCATCGATATCGGGAAGTGAGTCGGTAGGAATTGTGAAATTTTTAATGTCACGACCAAACCAAACCCCAGAGATACAAAAAGCGATTTTAGGAGCACTTCAATGGTTTGATGAAGTGAAATTAGAGGGGATTCGCTACGTAAGTGGTGACCCGAATGGTGTATATTTTGTTGAGGATCCAGAAGCTGTTACATGGTACCGATTCTATGAAATTGGAACAAATGAACCGATCTTCTCTGGAAGAGATGGTGTCATTAAACGAACCATTCAAGAAATTGAACAAGAACGTCGTGACGGGTATTCATGGGGAGGAAGCTATGCTAAGCAGCTATTAGAAATAGCAAAAACAACAGGATATTTTGAGAAACACGTTTATGTGGAGGTTCAACCTAATGAACTAGTGGATACCTACGGTAGAGGACTTGTTGAAAGGGAGCTAAGCAGAGTGGAAGATGCGACAGAGGAATTAAGAAAACTGCATGTTACTTTGACTGTTTCAAAGGATGGTAGGGGAGACTATCAAACAGTCCAAGCAGCGATTGATGCAGTACCTGCTAATAATACAGACCCGGTTGAAATTTTTGTCAAAAACGGTGTTTATAAAGAAGTAGTAAAAGTACCTGCAAATAAACCATTTATTTCATTAGTAGGAGAAAGTGCAGAAAACACGATTCTTACGTATGATAACTATGCAAAAAAGGAAAGGCCAGAAGGAGGAACATATGGCACAAGTGGCAGTGCAAGTGTATATTTGTACGCAAATGATTTTACAGCCAAAAACATGACAATGGAAAATTCCTTTGATGAAAGCTTAGTAGAAGGCGGCTCCCAAGCGGTTGCGGTTTATACACGTGGTGAAAGAATGAAGTTTCATAATGTTCGCTTTATAGGGAACCAAGATACCCTTTATGTTAATGATGGAACTCAATACTTTAGTCAATGTTATATAGAAGGTGATGTTGATTTTATTTTTGGAGGAGCAAGAGCGGTATTTGAAGAGTGTGAGATTGTCTCAGTAGATAGAGGCTCCAAAACAAATAATGGATATATTACAGCTGCAAGTACGGATATAAACAAACCGTTTGGTTTTCTGTTTATCAATAGCCGCTTAATAAGTGAAGCAGCAGATGGCACTGTTTACTTAGGAAGACCTTGGCACCCTGGAGGAGATCCGAATGCTATAGCGAGTGTGGTCTTTAAAAATTGTGAACTTGGAGCACATATTCATCAAGAAGGCTGGACAGATATGTCAGGCTTCAGTGCAAAAGATGCAAGATTTTTTGAATATCAAAACGAGGGACCAGGTGCAAATCTGTCTCGTCCTCAATTAACTGATGAAGAAGCTAAGCTCTATACTGTGGAAAATGTGTTAAATGGATGGAACCCAAAACAATAATGAACAAAAGCGCAAGCGCCTTGGTTAGCCTCGGGCAAATAAGACGATTTAGAATAGAAGGCGTTCTTTGCCTTCAATTCTAAATTGACTTATGACCTCGAGGGGCTAGGCGCTTGCGCTGGACACCAAAACTATGTACAAAGCTTTATACTATCAAAACTTCTTGAAAGGACGATCTATAAATGTATAGCTCATCCTTTTTTAACATCATGCATGCTTATTCCATTAGTTATAACCATCAGAACTTTACCACGAAAAAGTCAAAATATGGGGGAAACAGGTATGAGTGAACGAAGGAAAACCTCAATATTAATTGCAGGAGATTCAACAGCTTCATCCTATCCAGTAGAGAGAGCTCCACAAGCGGGCTGGGGTCAGGTATTAAACCGATTTTTTACGGATGAAATTAGAATTGAGAATGAAGCTGCTTCAGGTCGAAGCTCTAAAAGCTTTATTCAAGAGGGGAGATTACACAGAATAGATGAAAAGCTGAAGGCTAATGACTATTTTTTTGTTCAATTTGGTCATAATGATGCAAAACAAGATGACAGATATACTGAACCATTTTTAGATTTCAAGGATTATCTTAATCAGTATATTGATGTTGCACTTAAAAAAGAAGCTACCCCTGTATTAATTACACCAGTACAAAGAAGAAGTTTTGATGAGAATGGGAACTTTGAGGAAACACATGGTCATTACCCAAGTGCCATCAAACAGGTTGCAAGAGAGAGAAATATACCTGTTATTGATCTAACTAAAAGAAGTAGAGAATACCTTGAAAAACTGGGTTCTGAGGAATCAAAAAAGATCTTCCTTTGGCTGGAAAAAGGAAGTAACAAAAACTACCCGGATGGACTGAAGGATAATACCCATTTTAGTGAAGAAGGAGCATATCAGATTGCTAGTTTAATAGTAAAAGGAATCCGTGAACTTCAATTACCTATTGTCGATTATATGAATGAGTAAAGCATGACTGTCAGCTTGGCAGTCTATTTTTATTGTCAGAGTACGTAAACCAATAATCATTTTATTAGTTTTTCTAACAGAATCGCCGGAAAACCTTGAATTTTTAAGGGATATGAGGAAGTGATTATATACGATTTCCAATTGGCTGAATTATTCTGATAATGTGCAACAAACAAAAATTCAAACTGGGGGTAAAAAAATGATTAGTACCAAAAAATTCCTTAGTACGGTTTGTGCTCTTTCATTAGGATTATCATCACTTGTTGCTTGTTCAAATGAAAGCGCTTCAAACACTAACCAAACAGCAGAGTCGGGAGAAAGTGATGCACCATTTAAATTATCAATTATGGCGACTCTCCACACACCTGAAATTCCGGATGAAAGGCTAGAGAAACTAATAGAAGAAAAAACAAATACGGAATTGGATATTCAATGGGTACCAGACGCAAATTATATTGAAAAATTAAACACAGCATTTGCAACAGGAACATTGCCAATGGCAGTATCGATATCAGCTCAAGAATTAGGTACTCAGTTTAAGCAAGCTATTCGTGATGATCAGTTCTGGGAAATCGGTCCGTATTTAGATGAATTTGAAAATTTGAAAAAGCTAAAGCCAACCATTATTGAGAATACCAAAGTTGATGGTAAAGTGTATGCCATTTATCAAGGTAGACCCTTGTCCCGACAAGGTTTCATCTTCCGTAAAGATTGGGCTGACAAATTGGGAATTGCTACTCCAACGAACACAGAGGAGTTTTATGAGATGGCAAGAGCGTTTACAGAGGATGATCCAGATGGCAATGGGAAAGACGATACAATTGGATTATCAGATCGCAGTGATTTAATATATGGGGCATTTAAAACGGTCTCATCTTGGTTTGGTACTCCAAATGAATGGGGAATGAAAGATGGTAAATTAATGCCGGAGTTTATGTTTGATGAATATATAGATACATTAGACTTTTTTAGAGATTTACATGAGAACGGATATATCAATAAGGATTTCCCGGTAACAAGTAAAAAGGACCAACAAGCTATGTTTAAAAATGGGACATCTGGAATTTATGTAGGATCTATTGGTGATGTACAAGGCTTATATGATGATGCGATTAAGCTTAATCCGGATTTAGAGTATGATGTTCAAAATAAAGTTGAGGGTCCAAACGGAGAGTTTGGCATATGGTCTATTCCTGGATTTGGAAGTGCTATATTGTTTCCTAAATCCGCTATTAAATCTGAAGAAGAGTTAAAAAAGGCTTTAGAATTCTATGACCATTTAATGACTCCTGAACTGGCAAACTTGTTGTTATGGGGAATTGAAGGAGAGCATTATGAAGTAAAAGATGGTGCTGCATTACCAGATGCAAGCATAAGAGAGAAGCTAGATCGTGAGGTTAGACCATATCTTTCTCTAGAGGTTGGAGAGCCTGATACAAATGGCAGATATGAGGGACTAGCTGAGTATGAAATTAAAGCAAAAGCTGAAGAGCTAATTAAAGAAAATGAAAATTATCTCATTAATAACCCTGTTGTTACATTAGATTCTGAGACATTTACGAAAAATGGTGAAAGATTACAAACTATTATTACTGATGCAACTTACCAATACATTCTTGGTCAAATTGATAAAAAAGGCTTTGATGATGCTGTTAAGAAGTGGAGAGAACAAGGGGGAGATAAGGTCATTGAGGAATACAATGCCTCTTATGAAAAAGTGAATAACTAACGAATAGAAGACATGAATGGTAAAAGTGGAGAGGCTGTACAATGTGAACAGCCTTTTCCATGTCTCATAATCTAGTTGATTAGAGGAAGGAAGTTGAAAATGAATAATGACTTAGTTACAGTGAAAAAAAGTACCACTGTTATTCCTGAGACAAACCGAAGAGCAGAGTTATGGAGACGTATTAAAAAAAATAAATTAATCTATCTCATGATTCTACCTGGTATTTTATATTTCCTCATTTATAAATACCTGCCAATGTATGGATTAATTATTGCTTTCCAGGACTATAAGCCATACTTAGGTATTTCCGGGAGTGAATGGGTTGGTTTCGAACATTTTAAACGATTATTTTCAGAACCTGATTTTTGGATGATTTTTGGTAATACTCTTTTTCTCTTTTTGTTACAGTTAGTTATTTTCTTTCCAATCCCAATTATTTTAGCCTTGATGTTAAATGAAGTGAGAAATCATGCCTTTAAAAGAACTGTCCAAACGATTATTTACATCCCCCATTTTATGTCTTGGGTCATTATCGTTTCGATTTGTTATGTTATCTTAACTCTCGATGGCGGTGTGGTGAATGGGATTTTAGAAAGCCTGGGATTTCAGCAAATTAACTTTCTTTTAAGTGACGAATGGTTTAGGCCTATGTATATTTTACAGGTCATTTGGAGAGAGGCTGGTTGGGGTACAATCATTTTCCTAGCAGCAATTGCTGCCGTGGATCCTCAGCTATATGAAGCAGCCAGAATGGATGGTGCAAATCGCTTACAGCAAATGATTCATATTACTTTACCTGCTATTAAAAGCGTTATTGTTGTTCTATTAATCTTAAAAATTGGTGACGTCCTAGAACTCGGTTTTGAACATATCTACCTTCTATTAAATTCCTCAAATCGTAATGTTGCCGAGATTTTTGATACCTATGTTTATACAACTGGTCTACAGCAAGGTCAATTTAGTTATAGTACGGCTGTTGGTTTCTTTAAAGGTATTGTAGGGCTTGTCCTGGTTATGTTTGCAAACTGGCTGGCGAAAAAGTCTGGTGAGGAAGGCGTCTACTAACATTATTCAGGAGGGATAACAATGGTCGAAGACAAATCAATAGGCAGCCGCCTATTTAATTGGACGAATATTATTCTATTAACCATTATTTCATTGCTCACAATACTACCATTTATTCATGTTGTTGCCAGCTCGTTTGCGACAAGTGCGGAATTAGCTGCAAAAAGATTTGTGCTGATTCCTACAGAATGGAGTCTTGCAGCGTATAAATATATTTTTTCTACGGATACAGTCCTTCGTGCTCTAGGAGTATCTGTTGGCGTCACCTTTTTTGGAACTTTGTGGAGTATGTTGCTTTCTGTTCTAACCGCTTATGGTCTTTCTCGAAGAGATTTAGTTGGTAGAAGGTTTATTATGTTTTTTATCGTATTTACCATGTTATTCAATGGCGGGATGATCCCAATGTTCTTAGTTGTGAAGGAAACAGGCTTACTCGATTCTTATTTATCGTTGATTATCCCTGTATCCATTAATGCTTTTAACATGATTATTCTTAAAAGCTTCTTTCAGGGGTTGCCTGATGGGTTGGAGGAATCTGCGAAAATTGATGGATGTAATGATTTCGGGATTCTCTTCCGTATCGTACTCCCTTGTTCAATGCCTGTTTTAGCGACGATCTCATTATTTTACGCAGTGACATACTGGAATACGTATATGCATGCCATTCTGTATTTAAATGATGCTTCAAAATGGCCTATTCAGGTGCTGCTGCGTCAGATTGTTGTATTGGCCGGTGGTATGAACTATGATGGAGCGAATTATACAGATGTTCCACCACCTGAACAGACGGTTAAGATGGCTGTCATTGTTGTAGCGACAATACCTGTGCTTCTTGTTTATCCATTCCTGCAGAAGCATTTTGCTAAGGGTGCTTTGTTAGGATCAATGAAAGAATAGTTATTAATTGATGAGAGAAGGTGAAGTAATGAATACAAGTAATGAGGAATTAATGTCAAAATTAGAATGTGTATTCGAAGGCTTTTTTGATTGGCTTGCAGGTCAGTACGATGAAGAAACTGGCGGATTTTACTATGCCAAAAGTTCAATCCGCGATGACAATTATACACCTGACATTGAGTCTTCAGCCCAAGCCTTAAACATTTTAGATCGAAATGATTTAGTAAAAGATATGCCTGAAAAAATGAGAAAGCAGATGATCGATTTTTTTCAAAACAAACAAGATTCCGATACAGGGTACTTTTATGATCAACATCCTGCTATGAAAAAAGATGAAGTGATGGTTCATAGAGCCATCAGTTACTCAGTGGGTGCTCTTCACAAGCTTGGTAGTCAACCTTTGTATCAGCTTCCTCTAGAGGCTAAAGCTGCACCGGAGTATGTGAAATCACCAGAAGAATATTTGAAAAAATGGAGAAGTATTGATTTAAGCAATAGTTGGAGGGGCTGTGATTTATTAGCCACTTCTTGTGTTTATATAGGGCAAATGAAAGAGGAAGAACAGGCCCCTTTTCTAAATGAGGCATTACGTTTTTTAGAAAGCATACAAGACCCGGAAACAGGACTCTGGGGTGAAGGGAGTTTATACGTTCGTATATCAGGGACGTTTAAGCTGCATACCTTTTATCACCGGTTTGATATTCCAATGCCAAACACAGATCGTATTTATAGAAGCATCCTAACCTGTTTACGAACAGAAGAAGCAAAGGATATGTGTTACATTCGGAATCCAATCGATCTTCTTTCTTATATGAATAGAACCATCCCTCAACAGGAATTAACAGAAATAATAAGTATTACCGTAGAAAATATAAAAAAATTAAAGCGAGAGGATGGAGGATTTTCACGGGAAATTGAGAATTCACCATCCGCACCAAATGTAGCCCAAGTGAAAAAAGGGGAATCCTATCCTGATATGCCTGAGCCTGTCCATTTAAGCAAGGGACTTTTTGAGGGAGATATGAATGCAAGCACTCAAGCTACTTTAATTCGAAAGCAGTTGCATAAGTTAGCTGGAATACCTGTTAGACCATTAAAAGAAGCAAAGACTTTTTATACAAAATTGAAAACAGAAGAGACGTGTTAGTCTAATAAAGGATCCTATCAAATGTCAAATGTGCACATAGAAGACCGTAGAAAGATAGGTTGATAGTGAGAGGGGCGAGATCATTTGAATCAGAATCGAATCTGGTTTAAAAAACCCGCAAATGAATGGAATGAAGCACTACCAATAGGAAACGGCCGTCTTGGTGGAATGGTTTACGGGAATACGGGTATTGAACGTATTCAATTAAATGAAGATTCCGTATGGTACGGAGGGCCTAGAGATCGAAATAATCCGGATGCATATAAGTACTTACCAAAAATTCGCAACTTGATAAAGAAAGGTCATTTACGTGAAACACATGAATTAGCAAAATTTGCATTGTCTGCCACTCCACCAACGCAAAGTCATTATATGACCTTAGGAGATCTTATTCTCGACATAGGTCACGAATTTGGAAAAAAATACTCCAGAGAACTTGATCTTGAAAATGGAATGATAACAGTTTCTTATTTTTCTGATGGAATTCATTTTAAAAGAGAAATGATATCAAGCTTTCCTTCTGATTTGATAATCATTCATTTAAGTGGTGACCAAGGTAGATCCATTTCTTTTTCCGCACGATTAACTAGAGAAAAAGGACGTTATGTAGATGAGATTCGGAGAGTAAATCAACACAGTATCGTAATGCAAGGTTCATGTGGTGGAAAAGGTGGATCTGACTTTAGTGTTGTTTTATCAGCAATGACTGATGGCGGTACAACTCAAACAATTGGAGAGCATTTGGTCATTACAAATGCTGATACGGCAACGTTATTTATTGCTGCAGAAACAACTTTTCGGCATGAAAATCCAGAGGTTGTATGTTTAAACAAAATTAAGGCTGCTTTAAAGAAAGATTTTTCTATTTTAAAAGAAGAACACCTTGAGGACTACCATGCTCTATATAACAGGGTAGAAATGAATCTACCAAAAAAGAATAAAAATCTAGAATGCTTGTCGACACCAGAAAGAATAGAACGAGTAAAAAAGGGTTTGGAGGATAATGGGCTAATAGAGCTATATTTTCAGTTTGGTAGGTATTTACTTATGTCAAGCAGTCGAAAAGGAAGCTTGCCTGCTAATTTACAGGGGATTTGGAATGATAAAATGACTCCACCTTGGGATAGTAAATTTACCATTAATATCAACACTCAAATGAATTATTGGCCGGCAGAGGTATGTAACTTATCTGAATGTCATGAACCACTTTTTGATTTGGTTGAAAGAATGCGGATAACAGGTAGTCATACGGCAAAGTTCATGTACGGTTGTAAAGGTTTTGTTGCACACCATAATACAGATATATGGGCTGATACCGCACCACAAGATATATACCCCCCTGCTACAACATGGCCTATGGGGGCTGCATGGTTATGTCTACATCTTTGGGAGCATTATCAGTTTACAGGTGATATTTGTTTTTTAAAGGAGAAATATAACACGATTAAAGAATCGGTAGAATTTTTCCTTGACTTTTTAATAGAGACAGAAAATGGTCAATTCGTTACATCACCATCTGTTTCTCCAGAAAATACGTATATCCTGCCTGATGGGGAATCAGGTACGATTTGCTTTGGACCAACAATGGATAATCAAATTTTACACGCACTTTTTACATGTTGTATAGAGGCGAGCAAACTTCTTTCGATTGATGAACTATTCCGAATGAAAGTAGAAGAAACTCTAGAGAAAATCCCGAAGATGAAGATTGGAAGACATGGTCAAATTCAGGAGTGGTTAGAGGATTATGAGGAAAAGGAACCTGGCCACCGGCATATTTCACATCTGTTTGGTTTGCATCCGGCTAATCAGATTACGATTAGAAAAACACCTGAACTTGCCAAAGCTGCCAGGGTAACGTTAGAACGAAGATTGAATCATGGTGGGGGGCATACCGGTTGGAGTAGAGCATGGATCATGAATATGTGGGCTCGATTAGAAAAATCAGAGCTTGCCTATATGAATCTTATAGAACTACTTAAACATTCTACTTTACCCAATTTATTTGATAATCATCCACCATTTCAAATTGACGGGAATTTTGGTGGAACCGCAGGAATTGTTGAAATGTTATTGCAAAGCCACGAAGGTGAAATTCATTTGTTACCGGCGTTACCGAAGGCTTGGGATGTAGGAGATGTTAAGGGATTACGTACAAGAGGCGGTTTTGAAGTGTCTTTAAGATGGGAGAAGGGAAAATTCACTTCCGGAACACTTACGTCTTTATTAGGAAATAAATGCAAACTTAGAGTGGGGAGCCCTGTGTCTATATCGGTTGAAAACAAGTGGAAAATACCCACTACGTTAACTAATGATGGAGCTATCTCCTTTCAGACGGAGAAAAACAAGCGATATATGATTACCGTTGAGTAAATGCTATATACGAAAAAGTTCCTTTTATACATTTCATATTTGGTGACTGCAATTTCAATGGAGGTGATTTAAAGCATGTCTAAAAATAGCGGTGACTTAAAAAATGGTACTTTCTTAAACCCGATACTAAGAGGAAATTATGCAGATCCTTCTATTATAAGGGTAGGTAATGACTATTATATGGTCAACACTTCTTATAAATATACACCTGGTCTAATCGTCTGGCACTCGATGGATCTAGTAAACTGGACTCCAATCGGAACAGCTTTAGAACAGCTAAATGGAGATGTTTGGGCACCTGAACTAGTTTTTTATAAAGGGATATATTATATTTACTTTCCAGCAGATAAAACCAATTGGGTTGTGACAGCTAAAGACCCAAGAGGGCCTTGGAGTAAGCCGATCAACCTCAAAACCAAATATATAGATCCTGGACATGTAGTGGGGCCAGATAGTAAAAGATATTTACATTTATCCGGTGGAAATATGGCAGAACTATCAGAGGATGGATTATCAGTCATTGGTAAAACAACCAAAGTTTATGAGCCTTGGAGATATCCTGATCATTGGGAAGTGGAAGGCTTTAGCCCAGAGGGTCCAAAATTAAAATATTACAATGGCTATTATTATTTAACTATTGCGATTGGTGGAACAGCAGGACCGCCAACAAGTCATATGGTAGCAGCTTCAAGATCGAAAACACCATGGGGGCCATGGGAGCATTCTCCTTATAATCCAATTATACGAACGAATTCAAAGGATGAAAAATGGTGGTCTCAAGGCCATGGTACGCTTATTGATACGCCATCTGGAGAATGGTGGATGGTCTTTCATGCATATGAGAACAACCTACATACATTAGGACGTCATACTATGCTATTACCAATTGAGTGGACAGAGGACGGATGGTTTAAGATACCGGATCAGATCGATTATCAGCAGCCAATAAGAAAACCTGAGGGTGAATCTGTTAGCCATGGATTTCCAACAGTGGACAAATTTGATAGAAAAGAATTGGGACTTCAATGGCAATGGTTTGGTGAACCGGAAAGAGATCGTTTCTATATTGAAAATAAAGCATTAGTTGTGAATGGATATGAAGAGGGAATTCATTCTCCACTCCTTTATATGCCTGGTGATCCATATTATGAAGCCGAAGTAGAGATAGAGGCTGATGGAGATGCTGAAGCAAGGTTCCTGCTTTTTTATGATCATTCTGCTTTCTTTGGAATAAGTGTAGTGGCTGAGGGAGTTAGGCATTTTAGAACATTCAAACAATATCGTGTCGAACATTTTGATGGTAAGAGTGTACATGTCAGAATAAGAAATGAGCATAATATCGTTTCCTTCTATTATAAAGACTCGCAAGGAATATGGAAAAAATATGACAAGGTCATTGACTGTTCAGGCTTTCACCATAATACATTCGGTGGGTTTCTTAGTTTGCGTATTGGATTAGATGTTAATGGTAACGGTAAAGCAAGGTTTCGAAATTTTCAATATCGAAGCCTGTAACCCCTCAAAGCTAATTTGTGAAATAAATAAGCAATACATGAAATGATTTTTATAGGAAGAGGAGGGGACTAGAATGTGGGCGCCTGATTTCTTTCTAGAAAACCTTTATCAAAGGACAGTATCAAAAGTGACGAAAGAATATAACGAAAGCTGGAAATGGAATGGAACAGAGCTCTTTGAGCAGTTGATCGGTCATTTTCCATCATCACAAGAGAAAGGACTAAATCCCACAGTTATTGAGAAAACAGAGCAGGAGGACTATAGTCGGCTCAGAGTAGAAGTAACAACGCTTGATAACCTTATTATGCCGATCTATATTCTTATCCCTAAACAAAATACAAATAATAAGTTTCCTGCCGTACTTGCCCTTCATGGTCATGGCTTTGGGAGTAAGGAAATAGTTGGCTTAAATGTGGATGGAACTGAAAATGATCATGCTCCAGGTATTCATCAAAATTGTGCCATTGAACTTGTGAAAAAAGGAATGGTTGTTGTTGCCCCAGAATTAATTGGTTTTGGTGATCGCAAGCTAGTACGTGATATTCACTCGGATAATCAGAACCAAAACTCATGTTTTGCCATTGCAAGTCAATTGCTGTTAATGGGAAAAACATTAGCGGGTTTAAGAGTATTCGAATGTAAAAAAGTGCTCGATTTTATAGATTCAATGGATGAGGTAGATCCTGAAAGGATTGGATGCTTCGGATTCTCAGGAGGAGGTCTTGTCGCAGCCTTTACTTCAATTGTTGATCAACGGATAAAAGCCACCGTTCTTTCAGGCTATACAAATACATTTAAAGGGAGCATCATGGAACGTAACCATTGCCTAGATAACTATATTCCCGGTGTTTTACAACTAGGAGAAATGCCTGAATTAATCGGTCTTATTGCTCCGAGGCCATTATTTATTGAATCTGGGATAGATGATCCTCTTTTTCCACTAAAACATGCAAAAGAAGCTTTGGATATTTTATCACATATTTATGAAAAATTTAATGCGGTAAATTCTCTGAATTATCACTTATTTGAGGGGGAGCATGAAATTTGTGGTGATAAATCCTATGAGTGGCTATATCACACTCTGTTAAATACCAAAAATAGTGCTTAGGAGATTCCAAGTTTGTTGAAATCTTGTTGAGAGGATGTTAGTGTTTGAAAACATTTAAAAATCCAATATTACCAGGGTTTTATCCGGACCCATCTATTTGCAGGGTGGATGAAGATTATTATTTAGTTACATCAACCTTTGAATATTATCCTGGCGTTCCGATTTTTCATAGTAAGGATCTTGTGAATTGGCAACAAATTGGTCATGTATTAGATCGCCCATCACAATTGAACCTAGATGGAACGCCTAGCTCTAGAGGTATTTATGCTCCGACAATCCGTTATCATAATGGACTATTTTATATGATTACGACATTTGTGGAAAGTGCGAAAGGGGCTCGGAAAAATTTTTATTGTACAGCAACTGATCCTGCCGGGCCTTGGTCTGATCCAAATTGGCTAGAAGATGCTCCTGGAATTGACCCTTCTTTATTTTTTGATGATGATGGGAAAGTGTATTATACAGGAAACAGACAGCCGCCAGAAGGACAGCAGTATTCAAAGCATATGGAAATATGGCTTCAAGAGTTAGACTTGGAAACCAAGCAGTTAACAGGTCCGAAATATAGTCTGTGGGATGGAGCTTTAAAACAAATACATGCTCAGGAAGCACCTCATTTATATAAAATGAATGGTATGTACTACCTCATCATTGCGGAAGGGGGAACAGGATTTACTCATTCAGTAACAATCGCCCGAAGTGAAACAATTACAGGTCCTTATGAAGTGTGTAAAACCAATCCAATTTTAACCCATCGTCATTTAGGAAGAGACTACCCTATAGCAAATGTAGGTCATGCTGATCTCGTAGAAACACAGGAAGGAGAGTGGTGGATGACATGTCTTGGATCTAGACCTTATGGAGGAGGATTCAGAAATTTAGGGAGAGAAACATTTCTAGTAAAGTTTGTTTGGGAAAATGGCTGGCCTGTTGTAAATCCTGGTAAGGGAATCATTGAGAGTGTTAGTGAACGGCCTCGATTAAAAGAGAAACGCTGGCCAACTCAGCCTTGCTGTGATCATTTTGATACGCCAAATTTAAGCTTAAATTGGAACTTTATACGTACTCCAAGGGGAGACTTTTGGTCTTTAGAAGAACGTCCGGGCTATTTAAGATTGAAAAATAAGCGAGAATCAATAACAGAGGAGACCAATCCAAGCTTTATTGGCAGAAGACTACAGCATATGAATTTTGCTGTTAGGACTGTGATGGATTTTCAACCTAAAAATGAATATGAGAAAGCTGGATTAGTATTACTACAAAATCATGATTACCAGTTTAGAATAGAGCAAACAAAAATAGATAATCGATTTGTTGTTTCTTTAACAAAGAGAGAAAAGGGTGTGGACCACATCTTAGCCACACATGATATTTATTCTTCAAGGCTGTATTTAAAAGTTGAAGCAATCGGTCAAGACTATAGCTTTTATTATAGTGAACAACCTGAGAAGTGGAAAACACTGATGGAAAATGTAGATGGAAGAATTCTGAGTACGGATGTTGCTGGAGGATTTGTCGGTGCATACATCGGCATGTATGCAAGCAGCAACGGTCAAGAGAGTCATAATTTCGCAGACTTTGATTGGTTTGAATATATAGAAATTTAAATGGCAATGAAAATATATGTTTATGAATATGACATCAGATAGGCTTACGCAACATATGCGTAAGCCTTTTGTTGTTTAGGAATTTACTGTGGATAAGTGTTCGGCATCCAGCTCCGAAGCACAGGATGTGCAAGTGCAGTTGCTGCGACAGGACGTCGCGTTTGTAACTGCCTCTAGGGTCTAGCCAATTTAGAATTGAATAAAGAACGCCTTTTATTCTAAAATGCCCGAGGCTGACAAGGCGCTTACTTGGTGATAAGCCATGTTTTTCTAATCGTTATTTTAAACCAAACCCTTGCTTAAACAACCAAGCTTTACATAAATCAGTCCATTTTCCGACGATAGGATCGTCTTCAGCTAGCCCTAAACCATGACGACCATTAGGGAAAATATGCATTTCAAAAGGTATTTGATATTTGCTTAACGCTTGTGCAAATATAAGACTGTTTTCAACGGGAACCGCAGCATCATCAGCAGTATGCCAAATAAATACTGGAGGTGTATTTTCGCTGACATTCATTTCACTTGATAATAAGAGTCTCTCGGCTTCGCTTGAGTTTTCCCCTAGTAAATTTATTAATGAGCCTTCATGATAAAATTGTAAAAAGGAGATCACGGGATAGCAGAGTATGGCAATATCAGGTCTGCTGTTTTCTCGATCAATCGGATCACTTGCGTTTTTGTTTCCGATATCAGGTTGGGTAGCAGCAGTTGAGACAAGGTGCCCGCCGGCTGAAAATCCAAGAACTCCGATCTTATGTTTATCGAGATTCCACTCCTCCGCATGATACCGAACATATTTAATTGCACGCTGGACATCGAGTAGTGGAACAGGATGTTGAGAGGGGGATACTCTGTAATCTAAAACAAATGCTGAAATGCCAATACTATTTAACCATTTAGCAACTGGTGCACCTTCATGCTCTGCGCGCCTGCTATACCCGCCACCAGGACAAACAATGACGGCACCGTGCTTTTCTTGACGGTCTAATAAAAAGGGGGTAATGACAGGTACTTCCTCGTCATTTTTTCCGTCATGATAAGGAATAACACCTTCCCATAATAAGTTTGCCATTCAAAACGCCTCCTCCTTGTTATTCTGTATGAAAATTTACTATACGCGTGGATTCCATCCGTCACAACTTTGAAATATCTGCTCTAAGGTAAGAAGATTAACTTTATCTTTTGATAAGGTAGAAGCCCACATAACACGGTGTTCTTTAGCAGATCCGGGACCGCTTGAGTCGTATTCAGCATATCTGGCTGTTTTTTCGTTGTCAGGATTTCTCCAATTATCCCATCCTTCTTGCTTAATATGCTTACCCATCACTGTCCTAATAAAAACGGTGTGAGCATAAGGCCTCCATGGTCTGCCTAGATAGACCGTATTTTCTTTTGCAGATCCTGTTAATCTACAATCGAAGAAAATAAAACCGTACGGGATATCCTTTGGTGTAGAGGCAGCTGTAATATAGCCTTCTCGTAAACTATGTATCTCACATTGAGTAAAAACAACTGTTCCAGAGCCGAAAATAAAGTCAACATGGCCTTCAATATAACAGTCAATAAAATATTGTCTTCCCCTGCATGAATAAAAGGTATCTTGGTTGCCAAGCAATCTTACGTTTTTATAGATTCCTCGATCACCTGAAACATAAAGAGCTAGTGCCTGGCCTATTTTAGGGCCGAATCCAGCCGTATTTTCTATGGTTAAGTTCTCCACCTTAACATTATCAGCTAGTATGGAAACAGTAGGGGTTTGAAAGGTACCAAGCATGTTTTTGTTGCTATCTAGCATATTTGCATACACATGATTTGAAATAATGGTTTGTTGTGTATTGTCACCAATTAATTGAATATCAGGTTTATTGTCAGGAACGATTACCCTTTCATGATAGATTCCACCTTTAATAAAAATGGTGACTGGCTCTAATGGGTGTACTCTAACATCATCAATTGCTGCTTGAATACTAGTGAAATCACCGCCGCCATTTTTATCTACATAAATATTTCTCAATTTGACGCTACACTCCTTTTTTGATAAAAGTATTCTGTTTTTTCAGATAAATTGAGGTAAATTGTGCTATTATTGTAAGGACTGATACATTTATGGATGAGGAAATAGGACGTTGTTATTAGTTACTATCTTATTATACAATAAAATGAAAACGTTAACATTTTATTTTTGGTGTTTCATAAAAAGATAGAATAAAATTGGGGGACTTATTATGAAACAAAGATTTGTAACTTATCTATTGATCAATTTAATTGTTTTTGGCGTATTCACAGGATGCTCTTCTATCGATTCCATAAAAGGAAACGATGTAGCTGCATCAGCGGATTATTCTGGCCTAGTGTTAGAATGGATGACAGAATTGCATAAACAGCAGCCGCCAAGTAATGAAATTATTCAAGAGATTGAGAAATTAACAAATGTAAATATGAACGTGATTTGGGTTCCTGATGAAATAGGAGCGGACCGTCTAAATGCAGCACTTGCTTCAGGAAAATTACCTGAGATTGTGACGATTACTGATATAAAAGCTTCTTCTGTTTTAAATTCTTTAAGAGCAGGGATGTTTTGGGAAATTGGACCTTATTTAAACGATTACCCGAACCTAAAAAAAATGAATGAATCAATCTTAACGAATATATCATTTGAAGGAAAGATTTATGGCATTTATAGAGAAAGACCCTTATCCAGGCAAGGGGTCGTGATTCGTAAAGATTGGTTGCAGAACCTAGGGTTGCCGATGCCTGAAACAGTAGAAGATTTATATGAAACCGCAGAAGCTTTTACATACAATGATCCAGATCAAAATGGGAAACATGATACGTTTGGCATAACTGATCGAAATGATTTAACATATGGCGTATTTAAAACTCTTTCTTCCTATATGGGGACTCCGAATGAATGGGGGGAGAGGAATGGGAAGTTAGTTCCTGACTTTGATACAGAAGAATATATGCTCTCAATGAAATTGATGAAGAAATTGTATGAAGAGAAATTGATTAATCAGGATTTTCCTATTACAAGTAAAGACCAACAAAAAGAATTATTTATTACAGGTAAAGCAGGTATCTTTATAGGAAACATGGTTGATGCAATTGATATGAGGGATAAAGCATTAAAATTAAATTCTAACATGGAGATTGATATCACTAATCGCATAAAAGGTCCAGATGAAACAGAGCATGTATGGGCAACTGGCGGACATGGGGGAATGTTTGTATTTCCTAAAGCTTCAGTAGAGACTGAAGAGAAACTAAAAAAGATTTTGGCATTTATGGATCGAATGGTGGAGGATGATATTGCAACTTTATTGGAAGTAGGTATTGAGGGCGTGCATTATCAAAGGCTGAAGGATGGCTCATTTGAAATTATTAAAGAAAATAAAGGGCTGCTAGAGAGAGATGTAAAACCATATTATGCGTTAAGAAGTATTTCCTCAAGCAACTATAAAAATGAAAGCGATCCATTAAGAGTGAAGTTCGATACCTTAACTAAGGATAATGAGAATTTCTTGACTTTAAATCCGACAGAATCATTGTTTTCTCCAACGTTTACTGAAAAAGGAAGTGAACTGAGAAAAATGATAGATGACGCAACATATAAGTTTATTTTAGGAGAGCTAGAGGAAGAAGGTTTTAAGCAAGAGATTTTGAAGTGGAAAAAAAGTGGCGGAGAACAAATCATAAAGGAGTTTAATGAAGAATATAAAAAATACCAAAAATAGGAGCTGTCTCAATTGGGACAGCTCTATTTTATCCTTCGTTTTAGTGTTAGTGTCTAGCTCCAGGCGCCATCGGCGAAGTACAGGACGTACAAGTACAGTTATGGCAATTTACGTCGGTTAATAACTGCCTCTAGGGTCTAGTCAAATAGGAATTGAAGGTAAAGAACACCTTCTATTCCTTATTCGTCATTTACTTGTCGGGGCTAATCAAGGCGCTTGCGCTTGAATTTATAAGTATTGTACTTAGTATAGGTGTCCAGCTCCAGCGCCTAGCTCTTCGAGGTCATAAGCCACAAATGAATTGAAGACAAAGAACGTCTTCTATTCATTTGCGTCTTATTTGCCCGAGGCTGATTAAGGAGCTTACGCTTTTCTTATTATTGTGCTTTCTTAAGTTCTCGATATTTCCCGGGTGTTGTTCCTTCATTTTTACGAAAAGAGCGAATAAAATTTTGTGAATTGTTATATTTCAGTTTTTCGGAAATTTCTTTAACAGACATATCTGTTTCCACTAGCCATTTCTTTGCCATGTTAATACGGTACAATGATAAGTAATCACTAAAGGAGATGTTTTTCTCTTTACGAAAAATGCTGCTTAAATAATTAGGGTTATAATGAAGTCTTGCTGCAATCGCTTCAAGAGTAATATCAGAATCAAATTCTTGCTGAATAATATGAATAATATTATCAGAAAGATTCTTATATTGTGATTCTGTGCGTTCTTCTATTTTGTTAATTAATGGATAAATAATGACATCCTTAAACCAATGGTGTATTTCTGATAAAGTTTTTAATTCGTATAAGTGGTCAAATAGGGACTTTTTATTATCTAATTCGATAATATCTATCCCTAATGTTTGCATGAGTTCAATTAAATCATTAAGTAAGCGGACAATAGAAATTTGAAAATGTGTATGGTTTAACTCTTTCTCTACAATGGCTGAAAGAAAGCTGTTTAGTAATTCATCTATTTTTGGTTTATCGCAAATCTTAATGGCGTCAAATAATTCATTCTCAATTTGCTTAGGAAAAAAAGTATGAAAAGATGTACTTCTATTAAGATTTTCAAAAAAGATTATCGATTCTGTACCAAACTTAATGGTATATTTTAAGGCCTCAAGTCCTTCCTTGTAGGCATGAATTGTCGAAACCATGTCTGAAAATGGCAAGCTAATGCCAATGCTAACAGGAATGTTTAATTCTTCCTTTACTTTTGTTTGAATAGTTTGTGCTAAGTTTGTTACAAAATAAGTGTATTCTCTGTCATCTTCATGATCACTTAGGAGCACTGTAACTTGAGTCCGATTCATGACCGTCGGAGTTAATCTTGAGCTACTAGGAATAAGGTCTTCAATCATTGTATTAATAGCAAATAATAATAAATCCTCTTCTTTTTGGTCATAGCCAGTCCCTTCAAACAAATCAATTTGTAGTGTAAAAACGCAAAGCCGTTTCCAGTTTTGATTAAATCCAAAGGAAGAAAGCCTTGTTGGTATCTCTTCAGAACTAACTTTTCCTTGTAAAAGCTTAACAATAAAAAACTGTTTTAATTGAGAAATTTGGCCTTGTACCTTTTGCTCCAGCTGTACATTTCGATCTAATATGTGGTGAATTTGATGCTCTATTAAATCAAATTCGTTTTGATGTTCGATGTCATGCTGATGTTGAAATTTACTTGAAATCAAATCTTGTATCCGAAGAATTGGCCGGTAAATTCGATTGGACCCTACGAATGAAATACATAATGATAAGATCAGTAAAATAGTACAAATAAGAAAAGTAAACCAGCCAATTGAACTTGATTGCTTATTTAGATCCTTGATTTTAATAAGTGAAAGATATGTCCAATTATTATAGTCAGACTTTCTGAAAGTAATTTTGTAAACGGTTTCACCAATATCTATATTAAATTGTCCGGATTGGGACTCCGAGCTCTGTAACTTTTGAATTAAACTTTGGTTGGAGAAGTCCTTTCCAATATTCTCGGGTGTACTATGTCCAACAACCTGGAATTTTTCATTTAAAATCACGGTTTCCTCAAGGTCAAGATTTTGTGAAGTAATAGTAGAAAACTCGCAAATAGGTATAACAGCAACTGCAACTCCGGTTTTCGTTACACTATTTAGCGGGAGTTGTTTAACTAAATTCATGTGGTATTTACAGGAGTCATTTGTTTCTGAATCAAGAAAAAGTTTGTTTGTCTTATCCATGACCCAGGTTGACTTCGTTGGTAACGATAGGTATTGACTATTAATATCATTCACTTGTTCAGTATTAAGCCTTTGAAGTCCATTATTATTGATGATCCAATTTTGCTTGAGGCTGATTAACAGTATGTCACTTAATCCCGTATCATACGTTTGGAGGTGACTTAATTCTTCTCTTACTTGATTGTATATTTGAAATTGATTGGGAAGTAATGGTTGCTCTAAGGTGTCCGTAAGTTGAGAGGAAGTAACATAATTTGTAAAAGAGTGATCGACAGTTTTTAATACTTGTTCAATGTTCATTTGAACTTGATAAATACTTTGTTGTTTTTCTTTTGCGACATTTGATTGAATAATTTCAGAAGATTTTAAATAAGAAAATAAACCCACAATAATAACAGGAACAGTTGCTAAAACGATGATAAAAGTAATTAAGCGAAAATAATAGTTAGTTGATCTTTTTTTCATAAGAGCCCCCTGTCATATGAAATTTTTTAGATTAGCAATACAATAGTTTTATTATATATGAAGATACGAGGAATTGGATATAATCATTATCTTATATCATGTTCAATAGATCATTTTTTTGTTAAAAAGACTAGAGTTATAGCATAGTTTCATCTAACTGTCTTGATGATTATAGATGTCATGGCAGTAATCATGTACTTTATTATTTAAGTAGGATAGAAAAGGAGGAACGGCATTATTCTTGTTAAACAACACCCTGTTCAAGAAGAAAATGTGATCGCTTACATATGACTGATCTGATCGTTTGAACTATACAAGATGAAAAAGAGAGGAGAAATAAATGATGAACGAAAATGTAAAAGTAAAAAAACCTCTTTACTGGGCAAGTCAACTGACTGAAACTTTAATGAAAAAATATAGTCCTAATGAACTTCCTCCAGCAGGAAGATGGCATTATCACCAGGGTGTTTTCCTATGTGGAGTAATGAGTTTATGGGAAAAGACCGGGAATAAAAAGTATTATCAATACTACAAAGAGTATGTCGATCAAATAATCGATAACAATGGTAATTTCTATTTTCGAAGAGATGAACTAGATTCGATTCAAGCGGGCTTACTGTTATTTTCTCTTTATAAAGATACTGGTAATAAAAAATATAAACTTGCGGCTCAGAAGCTTAGAAGCTTGTTTCACACATTAAATACAACGAGCGAAGGTGGTTTTTGGCATAAAGACAAATATCCATACCAAATGTGGTTAGACGGTTTATATATGGGAGGACCGTTTGCTTTCCATTACGCGAATGAATTCAATGAACCAGAGCTAATTGACATGGTCATTCATCAAGAACAGCTTATGAGAAAACATACAAAGGATGAAAAGACTGGGTTGTATTATCATGGATGGGATGAAAAAGGTGAAATGCCATGGGTAAATCCAGAGACGAATGCTGCACAGGAAATTTGGGGACGATCTTTAGGATGGTATGGTCTTGCGATCGTTAACATGATTTGCTTATTACCTGAAGATCATCCTAAACGGATTGAATGGATTGGTGTGATTCAAGATTTGGTCGTAGCATTATCCAAATTTCAGGATGAGAAAACAGGGCTTTGGTATCAGGTGGTTGATAAGGGAGAAAGAGATGATAACTGGTTGGAAGCATCTGCATCAAGTTTATTCATCTACACAATTGCAAAAGCCGTAACCAATAAGTATGTCGATTATGAATATTTTAAAGTTGCGTGGAAAGGTTTTAACGGTCTACTTGAACATAAAATAACAGAAACAAATGATTTGGTCGTAATTAAAGATATTTGTATTGGAACATCGATTGGTGTATATGATTATTACGTCAACCGGGAACGAAGTGAAAATGACTTACATGGTGCAGGTGCTTTTATTATGGCATGTATGGCCATGGATCAGTTAGATTCATAGAAGGAAAGAGGTAGAGTAAGAGATTTTTACTAATAAAGGTGAGGTGTGGGGAAATTGAGAAAATACGCGATATGTGGATTAAGTAACAGAGCCTTAAAAATGTTTATTGGACCATTACTAAATGAATTCTCTGCTAACAATCAAGTTGTTGCATTGCTGGATTTTGATGATACAAGATTTATTAATTGTAAGAGGGAATATCCACAATTAAGTGCAGTAAATACTTATAGACCAAATGAATTCCAACAGATGATAAATGAAACGAAGCCCGATGTATTAATTGTTGCAAGTAGAGATGACACACATGCAGACTATATTATAAAAGGATTAGAAAATGATCTGGATGTGATAACGGAAAAGCCAATGGTAACAACTGTCGAAGATGCAAGGAAAGTACTTAAAGCAGAAGCAAAAAGTAAAGGGAAGGTAACGGTAACATTTAACTATCGTTATAGCCCTTTTCACCGAAAAATAAAAGAGCTATTGCTGGAAAATAAGATTGGGAGAATCACATCTGTTGATTTAAATTGGTATATAGATACATATCATGGAGCAAGTTATTTTAAACGTTGGAATCGACAACGTCAGTATTCCGGCGGGCTCTCGGTCCATAAGTCCACTCACCACTTTGATTTGGTTAATTGGTGGTTAGACCAACATCCAGTTGAAGTTTTTGCATTTGGAGCATTAAATTATTATGGACCAGAAGGAGAAATGAACCCTTTAAAAGAAGAGAATAATCGATTCTGCGGCACATGCCATGTAAAGGACAAATGTGATTATTTTATGAGATGGAGCTCCCGAAGTGAAACAATCAATGTAGAGGATGACCATTACACGCATAATGAAATGAATGCAAAAAACTACACAAATTATCGTCCAGATGCTTGTATTTTTGACTCGGAAATTGATATTGAGGATACGTATACGGCAACAGTAAAGTATGATAAAGGTGCTTTATTGAGTTACTCCATAAACTTTTCTTTACCTTATGAAGGGTATCGTTTAGCCATTAACGGGACTAAAGGAAGAATTGAAACACAGGAATTCCATGCACCAAGTAGAGTACCGTTTCCAACACCTGAACAAACAATTGAATACTATCCACTATTTGGATCAAAAGAGACCATACATGTTGTCCAAACACCTGGAGGACATGGAGGAGGAGATCCCATTCTACTAGAAGATATTTTTCTAGGACCTGATCCAAGAAGACATTATGAGATTCTAGCAGGTACTGTTGCTGGAGCTTACTCAATTGCAACTGGGGAAGCTGTATGGAGGTCAGTAAAGGAAAAAACGCCGATTCATATTGAGAATATGTTAAAGCTGCAACAAGAAGAGGTAAACACGTGAATTGGATGAAGGAGGGATGACATGAGATTAGGCGGGCTTTCGGGTAACTTTTTTAAAATGAGTGAATGGATTTCAAGGCTTGCATATGCAAACATCCTCTGGATTGTCTTTACCTTAGCAGGACTAATATTTTTTGGCTTTATGCCTGCAACGGTAGCTCTTTTTACTGTTGTTCGCAAATGGATAAAGGGAGAAAACGATGTTCCTGTTTTTTCACTCTTTTTCAAGACGTATCGCAATGAATTTCTAAAATCTAATAAGCTGGGATTGATCTTATTTATCTTCGGCTACATTCTATACATTGATCTAGCCTTTATTCCAGCGGAAGGAATGTTCTATACTCTTGTAAGAATGGGTGTTTTAGTTATAAGCTTCTTATATATCATTGTGTTACTTTATATGTTTCCTGTATATGTTCATTATGATTGGAAAGTTAGCTTGTATCTAAAATATGCTTTCATTTTGGGAGTTTCCTACCCTATTTTGACATTAGGGATGTTTGTTGGTTTAGGTATTTTATATACTATTTTAACTATAGTACCTGGTATTATTCCATTCTTCAGTGTTAGTTTGCTAGCTCTTCTATTAATGAAAATAGCCATGCTTGTTTTTTCAAAAGTAGAGAGTTTAGCATTAAATAAACCTACAGTAGAATAAGGGTAGTAAATAAGAGGTGAAATTTCTAAAGGAGTGAAAAGAAAATGAGAGAATTCGGTGAATGGGAACCTGCAGAACCTGGTGTTAAGCGGAAGATCTTTCAACCAGGAGAGGGAATGATGATGATGGAGGTTCGATTTGAGAAGAATGCAGAAGGATATGAGCATAGCCATGTTCATGAACAAATGAGCTATTGCCTAGAAGGAAAGCTTGCCTTTCGAATTGATGGAAAAGAAACCATCATTACAAAAGGTGAGACGATCTATATTCCAAGCAATGCAAAACACGGTGTAACGGCTTTAGAGGAGTCTGCGTTACTTGATACATTTACTCCAATTCGAGAAGACTTACTGAAATAACTCTAAGAGATTATTAGTTTTAGTGTGAAAAGAATTTGATTAAAGTCGAGATGTAAGGGAATTGCCCATCTAACGCAACTTAACCGATTGCAGAAAAGTGGCGGAGAAAAGAAACGATTCTGTTATTTCAATTTCCCAAAAAATGAATAGATGAATAATTCTACTGATTGTTAAATAAGATAAATATATAGACATTTGCCCATCAGATAAAGTATAATAACCAATAGACCAAATTTAATATTTAAACTTCCACCGTAAAGGGGAGTAGCGTCAGGTATAACCTGAAACAAAAGTCGTCATTACATGAACACTGTTCATCGGCTTTGTTGGCATTTAAATTGTGCTTAGCGAGACCTTTGCCACTATGGCAAAGGTCTCTTTATTTTTTATAAATAACTATTTTCAAATCTACAAAGATTTAAAAATAGTAAACTTTATATAGGAGGTATATGTATGGAAATGGATTTTCTCACTGCACTTTTATCTATTATCGTAATTGATTTAGTTTTAGCTGGAGATAATGCCATCCTAATTGGATTAGCGGCAAGAAAATTGCCAAAGCACCAACAGAAAAAAGTGATATTATGGGGATCGCTAGGAGCAATTGTGATTCGTATTGTAGCTACACTAGCAGTTGTTTGGTTATTGGAAATTCCTGGTTTACATTTAGTCGGAGGTCTGCTTTTAGTGTACATCGCCTACAAATTGCTTGTTGATGATAATGACCATGGTGATGTTAAAGCAAGTGATAGCTTTTGGGCAGCGATTCGAACAGTCATTATTGCAGATGCATTAATGGGACTTGATAATGTATTAGCTGTAGCAGGTGCATCACATGGAAATATGCTACTAGTTGTTATTGGACTATTAATCTCTGTTCCTGTTGTTATGTGGGGAAGCACATTAATTCTTAAGTGGATTGATCGTTTCCCAATCATTGTGACAATCGGTGCCGGTGTTCTTGCTTGGACAGCTTCAAAAATGATTGTCGGAGAGCACTTCTTAAGTGGATTGTTTGAAAATGGTTTTGTGAAATATGGATTTGAAATATTCGTCATTGCAGCAGTTATTTTAACAGCTAAATATGTGCAATCTAAAGCTGCTGCTAAAGGAGAAAAAACAGAAGAAGAAGCAGTACTTTTAAAAACAGGATCTAACTAATACAATAAAGGCCAGTCCTTCTTAACCTAAAGAATTCTGTTTTGAGGTGCTTTCTGAATTTATTTCCGAAATGACAAAAGTTTAGACAGAGCAATTGGTATATTAAAATGTAAAAACTCACCGCATA